>NZ_JBFRYB010000001.1:2236430-2555920 GCF_040892595.1 Zhongshania sp. R06B22
GTTTCATTTGCGCGTGATCCGGGTGATCGTCGCCTAGTGTCCATGGAAGCTTACCGCCGAAGATGTTGATATCGATAAACGCGTAGGCAGAGCCTATTAAATTGCCCCATTTGTGCTGCGCAGGACCAAAGTTGCGTTGCTCGTTTAGCTCTTTAAATAAAGATGAGCTTTCAAAAGCGGTGGTGTATTCGCTAAGTTCCGCACCGGTTGCTTGGTTCTCAGTAATTGCCTTATGCACAACCTCAGCAGCAATCATGCCGGACTTCATCGCGGTGTGACTGCCTTTGATTTTAGCAAAGTTCAAAGTGCCGGCGTCACAGCCAATTAACAGGCCGCCTGGGAAGGTCATTTTAGGTAACGACTGCAGACCGCCTTTGGCAATAGCGCGTGCGCCATATGAAATACGCTCTCCGCCCTCAAGATATTGAGCGATAGTGGGGTGCTTTTTAAAGCGCTGAAATTCTTCAAATGGCGATAAATAAGGGTTGTCATAGCAAAGATCGGTAATTAGGCCAATCGACACTTGGTTATCTTCTATATGGTAGAGGAAGCTACCGCCAAGCGCGCCATTTTCAGCGAGGGGCCAGCCAGTGGCGTGAATAACTTTGCCTTCTTCGTGCTTGGCGGGATCGATCTTCCAAAGCTCTTTAATACCAAGACCGTAATGCTGGGGATCTTTGCCCGCATTCAGGTCGAATTTTTCCATTAGGCGCTTACCTAAATGTCCCCGGCAACCTTCTGCGAACAGGGTGTACTTAGCGTGCAACTCCATGCCAAGCATATAGCTGTCTTTATGGCTGCCGTCTTCGGCAATACCCATATCTCCGGTAACAACGCCTTTAACGCTGCCATCTTCATGGAATAACACATCGGCAGCTGCAAAGCCGGGGTAAATTTCTGCACCCATGCCTTCCGCTTGTTCAGCCATCCAGCGACACAAATTGCCCAAGCTAATAATATAATTGCCTTCGTTGTGCATGGTCTTAGGCACGGCGAAACTGGGAACCTTAATGGCTTTTTCAGCGCTGGTCATATAATAGATATCGTCGCCAGTCACCGGTGTATTAAGCGGTGCACCTTTTTCCTTCCAGTCTGGAAATAGTTCATTTAAGGCAGAGGGTTCAAACACCGCACCAGATAGAATGTGGGCGCCGACTTCGGAGCCTTTTTCTACCACGCAAACGCTGATATCTTTACCAGTACTCTCGCTTAACTGACGAATTTTACACGCCGCTGCCAATCCAGCTGGGCCAGCCCCAACGATTAGGACGTCAAATTCCATTGATTCGCGTTCCACAGACTCTCTCCTCTGTATGCTTTAACAGCATTGCCCTAGTTTTGGGCGATTTGTGACTGATTTCGAAGGCGAATTATAAAACCAGAGGCTCCAAAACGCTACTTCAGCTACAGTTTTATTCTACGCATGGACCTGATTTCTGGGTTTTGCGGCGATAAGAAAATCTTTTCTAAACAAAAACTTACTAAATTGGTAAGTGAGCATGATTCCTTTGGGAATAACTGTTATTCGCCCAGTGAATATCCTGCTTTTATTGACCTCAGGTCTTATAAGCGTCAAAATAATCGCGCTTTGAAAAGGGGCTTTATCCGGTTGGGATCTATTTTCGATTCCACAGCGTAAGGATATCAAGCCATTCATTTAATTTACGCGCTTAATGGGGAATCCATGAAGGTTCTGGTTGCTGTCAAACGAGTAGTTGACTACAACGTAAAAGTGCGTCCGAAATCGGACGGTACTGGCGTTGATCTGAATAATGTCAAAATGGCGATAAACCCATTTTGCGAAATAGCCATTGAAGAGGCTGTACGTCTGAAAGAAAAAGGCGTCGTAACTGAGATAGTTGCGGTCTCTATTGGGCCCAAAGTTTGCCAAGAGCAGATTCGTACTGCCCTGGCTCTGGGCGCTGATCGTGGCATATTGGTTGAAACCGATGTGGAAATTCAACCATTAGCGATTGCCAAATTGTTGAAAGCCGTTGTTGATAAAGAAGAGCCGAAAATGGTTATTCTTGGCAAGCAGGCAATTGATGGTGATAACAACCAGACAGGCCAAATGCTTGCAGCCTTAACGGGTATGTCACAAGGCACTTTTGCTTCTGAGGTTGTTGTTGAAGGCGACACCGTGACAGTTACTCGTGAAGTAGACAGCGGTTCACAGGTCGTGAAATTAGCACTACCTGCTGTTGTAACGACAGACCTGCGCTTGAATGAGCCGCGCTATGCGTCGCTGCCAAACATTATGAAAGCGAAGAAAAAGCCCTTAGATACAATGACACCAGAAGAGTTAGGTGTGGATGTGACGCCGCGAGTGACTACCCTTAAAGTAGCGCCGCCCGCAGAGCGCCAAGCTGGTATTAAGGTCGCTGACGTCGCTGAACTTGTTGATAAGCTGAAAAACGAGGCGAAGGTAATCGGATGAGTATTTTAATTCTTGCAGAACATGATAACGCCTCTCTTAAAGGCGCTACCTTGAATACGGTTACTGCTGCAAAAGCAATCGGCGGTGACATTGTTGTTCTTGTTGCTGGTGAAAACTGTGGCGCTGCCGCAGAAGCCGCGGCAAAAATTGACGGTGTTAGTAAAGTGCTGCTTGCTGATAATGCAGTATATGGTCACCAACTGGCTGAAAACGTCAGCTTATTAGTTGCTGAGCTCGGTAAAGACTACGGTTATATCTTGGCACCTGCCACGACTAACGGTAAAAACACGTTGCCGCGTGCAGCTGCTTTACTTGATGTTGCTCAGATCTCTGAGATCATTTCAGTAGAAAGTGCAGACACATTTACGCGTCCAATCTACGCGGGTAACGTTATTGCGACTGTGCAGTCTTCAGATGCCATTAAAGTTATCACCGTTCGTGCTACCGCATTTGACGCCGCTGCTGCCGAAGGCGGCAGTGCTTCTGTCGAAGTCGTTGCTAGCGCGCATGACGCCGGTAATTCTAGCTATGTTCGTGAAGAAGTAGCCAAGAGTGATAGACCTGAATTGACTGCGGCAAGCATCGTAGTTTCAGGTGGTCGCGGTATGCAAAATGGCGATAATTTTGCCATGTTGTATTCATTGGCGGATAAGCTTGGCGCAGCAGTCGGTGCATCACGCGCTGCGGTTGATGCTGGTTTTGTGCCTAACGATATGCAGGTTGGTCAGACGGGTAAAATCGTTGCCCCTGACTTATATATTGCTGTAGGTATTTCCGGTGCTATTCAGCATTTAGCGGGTATGAAAGATTCTAAAATCATTGCCGCGATAAACAAAGACGAAGACGCACCGATTTTCCAGGTTGCAGATTACGGTTTAGTTGCTGATTTGTTCGACGCTGTGCCAGAGCTTAATTCAAGCCTGTAAATACGTGCGTTAACATAGTGCATAAAAAGCTCGGTTTTATAACCGAGCTTTTTTTTGCCTAATTTTTCGATATTAGTTGAATAATATCTAGGTCTTATTGTCCAACTTACTCTCAATATGTAAGCGCTCTTAGTGCAAGATACCAAAATACATATTCCTGGGGAAAATATTCAAAGTCGTTGCCAAATCTTAAGGAGATTCTTATGAAGAAACTGATATACGCGTTTGTGCTGTCATTGCCGCTTTCCGGTTTGAATGCTCTAGAATTAAACAATGATTTATCGGTATTGAATTTTGTTACAGTGAAGAATGATACTGTTGCCGAGCTAATGACTTTTGAATCGCTTAGCGGGACCATCGATGAAGAAACCGGCGACGCAGAATTGAGTGTCGATCTAAATAGTATTGCGAGTGGAATTAATATTCGTAACAAACGCATGCGCGAATTTCTATTTGAGATTGATACCTTTCCAGTTGCAATTTTCACCACATCTGTAAAGAAGGCAAAGTTGAAAGACATGGTGGTTGGTGAGCAAAAGTCTCTCGAATTGAAAGGCAAGCTCGCGCTACACGGACAAACAGCGCCACTTGAATTTAACGTCATAGTTACCAAGCGTGCGGATAACAGTTATCACGCTGTAACGACTTCGCCGGCCTTTATTAGCGCCAACAGTTTCGATCTTGCCCCCGGTGTTGATAAACTTCGCAGTTTGGCAGGCTTAACGAATATCGACCTTGTTGTGCCAGTGACGTTCTCGGTGGTTTTCCAGTAATAAGGTTTGCGGCGAGCTTAGTCTCGCCGTAACTTATCTGATATCCCAATAGGAGTCGGGTAATTTAATACCACAATATACGATGAAGCTATAAAACTAATAATCGCAGTGGCTTGAATAAGGTGCGAAGCCTCTCTGCCGATCAACACCATGTCTACCGCTACGTAAGCAATAAGCAGTGAAAACTCGCTGATCTGCCCCAGCCGAAAACCCAAATCCCATGAGAGCTTCTTGGTCTCGCTCATTCCGTGTATTAAGTATCGGAAAATAATCGGCTTCAACGTCAGCATAAGTGTGGCAAGGAGTATTGCCGGTATCAGAATGTCACCGAGTAGGCCGAGGTCGAATCTCGCGCCAAGTGAAAAGAAGAATAGTATTAGAAAAAAGTCTCTAAGTGGCTTTAGATTGATAGCGATGTATTGTGAAATCGGACTTGTTGCCAGAGTAATTCCCGCTAGAAAAGCTCCAACCTCGGCAGACAAGCCCAGGCTGTGGGCAGCCTCGCTCATACCCAGGCACCAGCCAATGGCGAGCAGGAAAATATATTCGTGGAAGCGATCAAAGCGTCTTAGCATTGGCAGAAGAGCATAACGTACAGTGGCGAACGCAAATAAAACCAATATTGGTAAGGCGATTAGAGTCCGCAATAAGCTCGTAAAGGAAAATTCGCCTTTGCTCATACTGAATAGAATGAGCAGCACAAAAATGGCTATTAGATCCTGTAATAATAATAGGCCCACCATGAGTTCGCCGGTGTGACGGTGGTGAAGTGCCGTTGTTGGTAACAGTTTTATGCCGATAATAGTGCTGGAGAACATCATGGCGGCGCCAATCACCAAGCTTTCAATTTGAGTAAAACCGAAACTATAAGCAAGACCGAATCCGATCGCCGCAAATGCTAGAGAGCTTGCTAGGGCGACAACGGTCGCTTTTTTTAGGGTGCTGAGTAGAGATTTCGGTTGCATATCCAAGCCGAGTAGAAATAGCAGGAAGATAATACCGAACTCGGCGATCTCAGCGAGTAGCTTAAGATCGGTGACCCAGCCAGTGCCGTAGGGGCCGATTATCGCGCCCAAGGCAATATATGCGATTAATAGCGGCTGTCTGGTATAAAGAGCAATTGAGGCCAGAACCGCCGCACCGCTGAAGATCATGAAAAAAGACGAAGTCAGGCTGGCTTCCACGCGTTATACCTCAAGCTGTGGCGAATAAAATCATCATCACACAGGCGCATGTAGCGAAACAATACGGAAAATAGGAAGTGCCGTCATACAGACGGCATTTTTGGCGATGTAAGCGGTTTGACAAACAGTTTAGCGGCGGCGAAACAGGGGTAAACGCTGATCAATGCTCGGTTGATATGACTCGGAAAAATCCTGAAAGCTGGCCAGCGATTCTTCAAGGTCATTGTTTTCCAGAGCGAAACTATTGAAACCACAGCGGCTCAGGAAGTAGAGTTGGTCGCGAATAAAATCGCCAATCGCGCGCAGCTCACCCTGGTAGCCCAGTTGCTCGCGTAATTCGCGGCCATACGAAAATCCGCGGCCATCGGCGAATTTAGGAAAATCGACGGCAATAACATCAAAATCCTGTATTTCAGCAGCGAGGGCTTTTGGCGATTCATCGTTGGCAAGAAATACCGCGATATTGCCCAAGGCTTTGAGCGAGTCTTTATTATTTTGCCACAAGCTCAAGGGCACAATATAGCCACCTGTTTTAGGTAGCTCTTCAGTATCGCGCCATACTTGCCATTCATTGGCGCAGATTTTTTGGTCTTTAATAATGTTATGCATAGGCCCGCTCCTTAAAAGGATCAATGCCAACGCGACGGAATGTATCTAAAAAGCGTTCTTCCGGCTGGCGTAGATTTACGTAGGTTTCTAATACTTTCTCAATAACGTCCGGCACTTTATCTTGTGCGAAGGAGGGTCCGAGAATCGATCCAATGGTGGCATTCAGGCCTTGACTGCCGCCCAGTGAGACCTGATAAAACTCCTGACCTTTTTTGTCGACGCCTAATATACCGATATTGCCGATATGGTGGTGACCGCAGGCGTTCATGCAACCTGAAATATTAAGCTCAATCTCACCTAGATCGTAGACATAATCGATATCATCAAACCGGCGTTGAATCGCCTCGGCAATGGGAATGGATTTCGCATTAGCCAGTGAGCAGAAGTCGCCGCCGGGGCAGCAAATAATATCGTTTAGCGTGCCGACGGTCGGAGAGGCGACCTCGAGCTCTACTAGCTCTTTCCATAAGGCAAAAAGATCGCCTTGTTTGACGTCCGGAAGCACTAAATTCTGATGGTGAGTGCTTCGAATTTCACCAAAACCGTAGCGCTCTGATAGGTCAGCTACCGCTTCAAACTGTTCGGCGGTAATGTCGCCGGGAGCAACGCCCACAGTTTTCAGGGCAAGCGTGACAATGCGGTAACCCGCCACCTTATGTTGGTGGGTATTATGCTGCAGCCAACGAGCAAAATCGGCGTCTTCCAGAGCTAATGCCTGCATGTCTTGCTGGGGCAATGTTTGGTAGCTTGGCGGGACAAAGAATGATTTGGCGCGGGCGATTTCTTCTTCAGTAAGACTGAGGTCCCCATTTTTGATATGTGCCCATTCTTTTTCTACCTCGGCTTTAAATGCCTCCGCGCCCATGGCGCGGACTAATATTTTAATCCGAGCCTTAAACTTATTGTCGCGTCGCCCCAGCTGGTTATACACCCGTAATATTGCTTCCAGGTAGGTTAATAAGTGTTCTGGCTCGAGCTCATCATGAATAAGACTGCCGATCACTGGCGTGCGGCCTAGGCCGCCGCCGACAAACACTTTAAAGGTGGTGTCGCCCTTCGCGTTGTGTACGATCTGCAAGCCGATATCGTGCATCATTATCGCAGCTCGGTCAGACTCTGAGCCGCAGACCGCTATTTTAAATTTGCGCGGTAAAAAGGCGAACTCGGGATGGAAGGTCGACCACTGACGAATAATTTCGCAGTACGGTCGGGCGTCTTCAATCTCGTCTGCGGCAACGCCGGAAAACTGATCTGCAGTGGTATTACGTATGCAGTTACCGCTGGTTTGAACGGCGTGCATTTCAACTTCAAGTAACTCGGCAAGAATATCGGGCACTTCTTCTAGCTTTGGCCAGTTTAGCTGTATATTTTGCCGAGTACTGATGTGCGCGTATCCTTTGTCATACTTGCGGCTAATATCCGCGAGCTTGCGTAACTGCGGCGCATTTAAGGTACCGTAGGGAACCGCGATTCGCATCATTGGCGCTAAACGCTGCACATATAAACCGTTTTGCAAACGCAGTGGCAAGAATTGCTCTTCCGTAATTTTGCCGTCGAGATAGCGCTGGGTTTGATCGCGAAACTGCGCGACTCGCTGACTGACAATCTGACGGTCAAAGTGGTCGTAAGTGTACATAGAAACCTTTGTCTTAAGAGTTTTGGCGGGCAAAAGCGCGATTCTGCTACGCGCAGCTAAAAACCGGTAGGGATTTTACGCTTAATACCATCTGAGATCACGTATTATGGTAGCAATGGTAAAGGCTAAGCCTTTAATGCGCTAACTGATTTTGTGGGTAATGCTTATACGCCATTTCGATAAAGGCAGGAGCGCGCCTAGCATCTGTGCCGATAGTCTTTGAGTGTGTGATTAAACCGTATTTTACGCGCTCGGAAGGCGTTAATTATATTGCAGCTACGAATTAATCCTAAACAAGTAATCATTTCTTGCTACAATAGCGTCGATTTTATGTGCCGAACCTCGGCGTCTTTAACTCGTATTGTGAGGCTCCTATGTCTGATCAAACCCAAGAAGAGCGTGATGATAACTTTGCCGATGTCTGCGCTACCATTGCTATTTTCGCCTTAGTTGTCGGTACTTTATACTATTGGCTGAGCGGTATGCCAAGCTAGTACGCTGAGAATGTATATAAAAAAAGCCGCTTTAGCGGCTTTTTTTATGACTTTGGAAATAGCGGTCTTACGTTATTTCAATACTATTTGTACTACTGTAAATACGCTTGCGATAAAGATACCAACAAAGATAATTGCAGTGATGACATAGTTTCTAAACTTTCCATGAGTGAAGTCGCGCTCGCGATTCTTACTGCTCTGGACCCCGAACGCCGCTGATATGACGCTACCGATAACGGCCATCATACCGGGCTTTTTTACTTTGTCTTCAGGTTGTTCCATTGGGTGGCCCTTTTTAATAATCGAATCGTTTAGTACTTAAGATTGGCGCCGCGCCTAGGGGTCATAATCCAAACTGGGTGACAACCAACGCTCCATTGTCTTCATTTCCATGCCTTTACGTTGGGCTATCGACGTAACTTGATCCTTCCCAATGCGGCCCACCGCAAAATAACGAGATTCGGGATGGGAGTAATAAAATCCGCTCACCGCTGCGGCAGGGTGCATCGCAAGGTGCTCGGTTAATATAATCCCGGTCTGGTTAGTGGCATCTAACAAGTTAAATAGCGTGGTTTTTTCAGTGTGGTCGGGGCAGGCCGGGTAGCCTGGCGCTGGACGAATACCCTGATAGCTTTCTTTAATAAGTTCGGCATTACTCAGTTCTTCATCCGGCGAATAGTGCCAGAATTCTTTCCGTACCCGACGATGTAAGGTCTCCGCAAAGGACTCTGCTAAGCGATCTGCCAAGGCTTTCACCATAATGGAGTTGTAATCGTCGTTGGCTTTCTCATACTCCGCGGCAAGTTGGTCAGCGCCTAAACCCGTGGTAACAGCAAAGCCACCAACATAGTCGGTAATGCCGCTGTCTTGCGGTGCAATATAATCGGCCAAGCTCATTTGCGGCTTATCGTCAGGCTTTTGAGCTTGTTGGCGAAGGTGATGAAGGGTGGCAAGCTGCGCTCCACCGTTTGGATCTAATACGGCGATATCATCACTGCCTGAGCGATGGGCGGGCCAGAAACCGATAACGCCATTGGCCTGCAGTAGCTTGTTGTTTATTAGGTGATCAAGCATCTTTTGGGCATCATCAAATAGATTGCGAGCCGCCTCGCCGACGGTTTCATCTTGTAAAATCTTGGGGTATTTACCTGCGAGTCCCCAAGATATAAAGAAGGGCGTCCAGTCTATGGTTTCTCGCAATTCTTCCAATGGGTAGTCTGTGAAGGCGCGCGTGCCAAGGAAAGTGGGCGTTGGCGGGGTGTAGTTATCCCAGTCCCATTGATAGGCCAAGTCGCAGGAAGCCTCGTAAGTATGCAGCCGTTTTTTACCCTTGTTGCCTTCCCGGCGCGCGCGCACGCGCTCGTACTCGTCTTTTCTTTCTGCCACAAAAGCGGCCTTGAGATCTTGGCTTATGAGCTGAGTTGCCACCGCAACACTGCGCGAGGCGTCAGGTACATAGACTACGGCGTCATTTTTGTACTTGGGTTCAATCTTAACCGCGGTATGGGCCTTGGATGTGGTTGCCCCGCCAATCATCAGCGGAATAGTAAAACCGAGGCGCTCCATTTCACTGGCCACGTGCACCATTTCGTCTAGGGACGGAGTAATGAGTCCACTTAGCCCAATAATATCAACGTTCTCGCGTTTGGCAGCTTCCAGTATTTTGTCGCAGGGCACCATTACGCCAAGGTCAATAACCTCAAAGTTATTGCATTGCAGCACCACGCCGACGATATTTTTTCCGATATCGTGGACGTCGCCTTTTACTGTTGCCATTAGCACTTTGCCGTTGGCCTTCGCGCCGACGCCTTTGCCTGCTTCAATAAAGGGATTGAGATAGGCAACAGCCTGCTTCATAACGCGGGCAGATTTTACCACCTGTGGCAAAAACATCTTGCCGTCGCCGAATAGATCGCCAACTACGTTCATGCCATCCATTAAGGCGCCCTCGATAACATCGATGGGCTTAACGGCGGCCGCGCGAGCGGTTTCTGCATCTTCTTCTATATATGTGGAAATACCTTTTACCAGGGCGTGCTCAATGCGCTTATTAACCGGCAGCTCACGCCAGCTAAGGTCTTCTTTGTTCTCGGCGACACTGCCATCACCCTTATATTTGGCGGCAATATTTAACAGCCGCTCGGTGCTATCGCTGCGACGGTTGAGGATGACGTCTTCAACATGCTCTTTTAACTCGCTAGGTAGATCGTCATAAATTGCGAGCTGGTTTGCGTTAACAATACCCATATCCATGCCGGCTTTAATGGCGTGGTATAAAAAGACGGAGTGAATCGCTTCGCGTACCGGATTATTGCCGCGGAAGGAGAAAGAGACATTGGACACGCCGCCAGACACCATGGCGTAGGGCAGCTCTTTTTTGATGTAAGCGGTGGCTTCAATAAAGTCCACAGCATAATTGTTGTGTTCGTCGATGCCGGTCGCAACCGCAAAAATATTGGGGTCGAAGATGATGTCTTGGGGAGGAAAACCAATTTCATCGACCAAAATATCATAGCTGCGCTTAGAGATATCCGCCTTGCGCTTGAAGGTGTCGGCTTGACCATCTTCGTCAAAAGCCATAACCACCACAGCAGCGCCGTATTTTAGACAGGAGCGGGCGCGCTCGCGGAATTCCTGCTCGCCTTCTTTAAGGGATATCGAGTTAACAATGGGCTTGCCTTGAATACATTTTAGGCCGGCCTCGATCACTTCCCATTTGGAGGAATCGACCATAATAGGCACCCGGCAAATATCGGGTTCTGTTGCCACCAAATTAAGGAATGTGACGATGGCGTGTTGCGCATCGAGCATGCCTTCATCCATATTAATATCAATAATCTGGGCGCCATTTTCGACCTGTTGGCGAGCAACGGCTAAAGCGGCGTCGTAATCATTTTCTAATATCAGGCGCTTGAACGCAGCAGATCCGGTGACGTTACAGCGTTCACCCACATTCACAAACAGAGAGTCTGGGCCGATGTGGAAGGGCTCAAGGCCCGCCAATCTGCAAACCGGTTCGCGCTCGGGCAATGGCCTTGGCGCAATACCTTCCATCGCTTCGCCAATCGCTTGAATGTGTGCTGGCGTGGTACCACAGCAGCCACCTACTAAATTTAGGAAACCTCGCTGGGCAAACTCCTTGAGCTCATTGTGCATGTCTTCCGGGGTTTCGTCGTATTCGCCAAATTCATTGGGTAAGCCAGCGTTGAAATGACCGCTGAAATAGCAATCTGAAGCCTCACAAAGCTCTTCAACAAATGGTCGTATCTCACTGAATCTACGGCCACAATTGGTGCCAATGATTAGAGGTTTAGCGTGCGCGATAGAGTTCCAAAACGCCGTGGGTGTTTGCCCGGATAAGGTCCGGCCACTGGTATCGGGAAAGGTCACCGAAATCATAATAGGCCGCTTTTGACCGCTGTCCTCAAAGTATTGCAGTACTGCGTAGACCGCCGCTTTCGCGTTTAAGCTATCGAACACAGTCTCTATCATCAAAATATCAGCGCCGCCGTCGATCAGGCCGCGCGTCGCAGCGTAGTAGTTTTCAACCAGTTGATCGAAATTAATATTTCGGGCGCCAGGGTCATTCACATCGGGTGAAATAGACGCAGTGCGGGGGGTGGGACCGATAACGCCGGCAACGAAGCGTGGTTTGGCAGGGTTTTTTGCGGTTTCGGCGTCAGCGACTTCGCGGGCTAATTCGGCGCCAGCGCGGTTTAGTTCCTCGGCAATCTCGCCCAACTCGTAATCGTCTTGGGCTACAGCGGTGGAATTAAAGGTATTGGTTTCGATAACATCGGCGCCAGAGTCAAGATAGGCTTGATGGATTTCACGAATAACGTCTGGTCGAGTCAGTGTTAGTAGATCGTTATTGCCTTTTAAATCCTTATGGAAGTCTGCGAAGCGTGGCCCACGATAATCCATTTCCTCAAGCTTATAACTTTGGATCAAGCTGCCCATCGCGCCGTCGATAATCAATATCCGGTTTTGGAGGGCTTGAGTAAGTTGGGTGATGCGGGACGTGGACTGGCTCATGGATATCCTGATAATTAAAACAATTAAAGTGCTAAAGCGCGTCTCGGACTGTGGCCGGAAAGGGCTTCGTGGTAAACTCTGTAATTCTAACAGATACACGGCCCAGCATTGAAATTGTTTGGCAAAACAGCGAGATATACAGAGGTTATTATGTCAACAGAGCAAACAGCCGTTAATGTGACGATCACAGAGCCCGCCCAAGACTACCTTGCGGATCTCTTAACAAAGCAGGACGACGTGATCGGCGTGCGGGTGTTCATCACACAGCCAGGTACTCCAAAAGCCGAGACCTGTATTGCCTATTGCCGCGAAGGTGATATGACCGATAATGATGAGGTGCGCGATTACCCCAAATTCAAAGCCTTCTTTGAGGGGCGCAGTATTCCCTTCTTAGACGATGCGTTTATCGATTACTCAAAAGATCGCATGGGTGGTCAGCTAACTATTAAAGCGCCGAATGCGCGCCTACCTAGGGTAGACGCAAATAGTCCACTGGAAGATCAAGTTAACTATGTTCTATATAACGAAGTAAATCCTTCGCTGGCAGCGCACGGTGGTGAAGTGTCGTTACAGGAACTCACTGACGACAACTTTGCCATCTTGAAATTCGGCGGCGGCTGCCAAGGCTGCGGCATGGTAGATGTGACGCTGAAAGAAGGTGTTGAAAAAACCTTGATTGAAAAAGTGCCAGGCTTAGCGGGCGTTAAAGATACGACCGACCACAGCAATACTGAAAATGCGTATTTTAAATAGCGTCAAGCCCTAGCGCTCGACACGTCAATGCAGCCAAGCCAAGCACTTTTTGGCTTGGCTTTTTTAGAGAAGTCCAGTATGCAATTACCCCATTCGCGCACCAATATTCAGGTGCGGTTTTCTGACCTTGATATGTTAGGTCACGTATCTAATAGCTACTACGCGCAGTATTTCGATTTGGCGCGGGTGACATTTTTTAGAAATATCGAGAAATTATGTGTTCGTCCCCATGTGCAGTACGTTGTCGCTAGCGTAAAAATGGATATGCTGCGGGAGATTCGTTTCGACCACAATGTGGTGGTGGATACCTGGTGTTCAAAGAAGGGCAATAAAAGCATGACCATTGAGCATGTTATCTATGCCAATGGTCAAAAAGCGACCACCTGCCAAACCGTACTGGTGGGCTTTGATCGTGAAACTCGCAGTTCTACCGTCTTGCCAAATGATTGGGAAACGACGGATCTCAGTGGTGTCGTGCCACCGTCAATAGCGACTTAGCCTTATACCGCATGACAATAGATACATTAAGCTGCTATTG
The DNA here is from genome assembly GCF_040892595.1 of Zhongshania sp. R06B22. Classification (NCBI taxonomy): domain Bacteria; kingdom Pseudomonadati; phylum Pseudomonadota; class Gammaproteobacteria; order Cellvibrionales; family Spongiibacteraceae; genus Zhongshania; species Zhongshania arctica. Next base: position 2,249,816 of record NZ_JBFRYB010000001.1, read on the forward strand.
CGGAAGTGCTAAGCTTTACGGAAATTGTTGTGCTACTTACTTGCGCGGCGAGCAAAAGCCCTCGACCGCTGAAGCGCTTATGCGCTCTCGATTTACTGCGTTTTGTTTAAAAGATGCAGACTATTTATTGGCAAGCCTACATAAAGAAGCTCGCGCTAAGGAAAGCCGCAAAGCATTGTTGCGCAGCTTTGGTAATACCCAATGGTGCTCATTAAGAGTTATTCGATGTCAGCAAGGTGCGCCGGGGCAGCAGCGTGGTGAGGTTGAATTTGCCGCTTTTTATCTTGATGGTGACATCGGCGGCCAGCTCCATGAGCGCTCGCGCTTCGTTTTTGAAGAGGGATGCTGGTTTTATGTGGATGGCGATATTTTGCCGCCTATTTCACTGGCTAGAAACGAAGCATGTTGGTGTGGAAGCGGGCGTAAGTTAAAGAAGTGTCATCCGGAATAGGGGCGTCGAATGTCGGTCTTAAGAGTGCTTTCCTATAACGTACACAAAGGTTTTTGCTCAGCTAATCGGCAGTTTCTGCTTGAAAAAATTCGCCAAAGTATCCGTGTCGTTGATGCCGATGTTGTTTTTTTGCAGGAAGTCGTTGGTGAAAATACTCAGCATGCCTCACAGATTGATGGCTGGATTGACGAGGGCCAATTTGAATTTCTCGCCGATACGGTTTGGCCGCATTTCTCTTACGGTAAAAATGCGGTATACGACCATGGTCATCACGGTAATGCCATTCTAAGTAAATACCCCATCATCAATAGTGAGAATATAGATATCTCACTCTACCGCCGTTCGCAGCGCGGATTGCTACTTAGTCAAATACAGCCTGGCATATATGTTATTTGTGTACATATGGGTTTATTGGGCTGGGAGCGGCGCCAGCAGTTTAAACGCTTAATGAGGGTGATTGAGGAAAAAGTTCCGGCAGACGCACCACTTATCATTGCGGGTGATTTTAACGATTGGAGCGGCTCACTGCATTCACGCTTTAACAACAAGCTAAAATTGCGCGAAGCCTCAGTGCAGGCGAACGGTAAGTTGGCAAAGACATTTCCTGCAAAGCGGCCGGTATTGCGTCTGGATAGAATCTATTTTAGAGGGTTTGAGGCGTTGGCGGCAAAACGCTTGAGTGGTGAGCCTTGGCGATCATTGTCTGACCATTGCGCTTTATATGCAGAGCTAGAAATTGAGGTTTTACGGCGGTAAGCCAAATTTTGGTCGGAGGTGGGTGGAAAAAAGCCCCTGGAGTAGGGGCAAAAAAACCATGCATTATGGTTGTGAAGCCTCTAGTCTACGCAGCCAGTATTATAACGGATGTGGTATATGGGGCTGCAATGGTCAGTCCAAAAAAAAGCGCCCGAAGGCGCTTTAAACACTATACCAAAATTCTTACCGCTTACCGCTTGCGGCTTGGCAAAACGTCTTTTAAGCGTTCACGCATGGTGCGCAGCGCAGTTTCTGTTTCTTCCCAACCAATGCAGCCATCGGTAACTGATACACCGTAAGCGAGCTTAGACAGATCTTCAGGAATACTTTGGTTGCCAGCATTAATGTTGCTCTCAATCATCAAGCCGATAATTGAGTTGTTGCCTTCAATAACCTGATTAGTCACATTTTCGATGACCAGTGGCTGCAGCGAAGGTTGCTTGCTGGAGTTGGCGTGACTGGTATCAACCATAATATTAAGTGGTATGCCGGATTTATCCAATTCAGCTTCACATAATTTAATATGAACAGAATCATAGTTGGGGCCTTGGCTGCCGCCGCGTAACACAATATGGGTATAGGCATTGCCACGGGTGTGAATGACCGATACTTGCCCTTCGCCATTAATACCCAGAAAACGATGGGGTTTAACCGCTGAGCCAATTGCGTTCAGTGCCACTGTTAAGCCGCCGTCAGTACCATTTTTAAAACCGACAGCTGACGATAAACCGCTAGCCATTTCGCGATGGGTTTGTGACTCAGTGGTGCGTGCGCCAATGGCCGACCATGATATGCAGTCTTGCAGGTACTGTGGCGAAATCGGGTCTAGGGCCTCGGTAGAGGTCGGCAGACCAAGCTCGCTGATATCAAGCAGGAGTTTACGGCCAATATGTAAACCTTCTTCAATTTTGAAGGTGTCATTGAGGTAGGGGTCGTTGATTAAGCCTTTCCAGCCAACGGTGGTGCGCGGCTTTTCAAAATACACGCGCATAATAATCACGAGGGTGTCGCTAACTTCGTCCGCTAAGACTTTTAAGCGCCGAGCATAGTCCATAGCAGCATCAACATCATGGATAGAGCAAGGGCCCACTACCACGAACATACGATGATCTTTGCCATCCAGTATATTTCTGACGGTTTCGCGACCAAGTGAAACCACTTCTTTGGCAGCGTCGCTCATCGGCAGCGCCGCTTTTAATGCCGCAGGAGTAATAAGAATTTCCTGGGCATCAACATTTACATTTTCAATGACAGTGTTAGACATAATACTTCCGATTTCGGAGACCTATAAACTCAACTTAGCTGGCTATTCTAACGTAAAAGTATGCCAATTAAATATCCAGCACCGTCCTAGGCAGGTAAAATACGCGCAAATTCTATGGAATATTGCCCTGTGCGCCCAAATAAATTCCAAGTAAATCGTCAATCGTCTGTCCCTTGGCCAATATCGGCCCTCGGGATATCAATCCTAGTGAGTGTTATTTTGACTGCTGCGACAGCCCATGCAGATGACGGTGATGATTTGCCAGTCGTTAAAATGACGCCACAGATTCGAATAGATCAACTTCAAGAGCAGAGCTTTGTTGGGCTATCCTGCGATCAACTTGCCAGCGCAGAGGCCCACACTCCCACTGAGCAGCGCGAACTGGCGCAGCGTAAGCAAGTGTGTCTTTCCAAGTACCAAAAATTTATTCCTAAAAAGGCCCTTAAATAATGGCAAAACATCGCGCCATCAATACCTTTAAGCCCGCAAAAAAAATCGCCGCTAAGCATAGCTCGCTGCCCATAGAACTGAAAATTGATAGTTTGGCTGACGATGGCCGTGGGGTTGCGCGCCATGACAATAAAGTTGTGTTTATTGCAGATGCCTTGCCGGGCGAAACGGTGTTGGCGAAAGCATCGCGTTTACATAAGCGTTTTGATGAAGCTGAGTTACTAGATATCATCACGGCTTCGGCGGATCGGGTGGCGCCTATTTGTGCTATTTATTATCAATGCGGAGGCTGCCAGTTACAGCACTTAAATTACCCGAGTCAGCTTGCCTATAAGCGCGCCAAGTTAGATAAAGTCATCACTGGCAATGGTGGCGCTGCCGCAGAGACGGCGATGCTGCAGGCTAGCGACACACAGTATCGTCATCGCGCACGCTTGTCGTATTACAAGGGTCAACTCGGCTTTAAGGCTAAGTCTAGTCACAATATTGTTGCCGTTGAACAATGCCCGCTATTAGAAAACCCTATCAATACCGCCTTGGCGCAAAACCGAAACGCGATATGCCGCTACTTCGGTGACAAGGCAAAAGGGGAGGTGTCGTTTAGCGCCGATCGCGACGGCCGCGTTGGTATACATATTCAGAAAGACGGATTTGTGGATTTAAAACGCAGTGAACAGCTAGCCGCTGATATCGAGGCGCCGGCATTTTTATATAGCGTTACTGGCAGCAAAGGCCCAGCTTGGCTTGGCGCAAGTTCACCGCTGCAGTATCAAACGCTAAACGCGCTGACACTGCGCTATCAACCTGGTGACTTCACTCAGGTTAACACCGCTGTGAACAGGCAAATTATTGATCTATGTTTGGCTTGGCTGGCACCACAGCCTGATGAGCAAATCGCCGATTACTTTTGCGGTCTTGGTAATTTTAGCTTGGCCCTCGCAAACGCAGGGGCTCGGGTATCGGGCTTTGACGCCGGCGAAAGTATGATTCGTAGCGCTACTCAGCAAGCCTTAGACGCGGGTCTGCCGATTGACTATTTCTGTGTGGATCTTTTTGATTCAGCGGCGATCACTATTCCAGCAGGCTGCCATAAAGTCATTCTCGATCCGCCACGCGCCGGCGCGAAAATCCTGTGTGAGTACTTGGCTGCCAATAAAGTCGTCAGCAGTATTGCCTACGTTTCCTGTGATCCGGCAACCTTGGCCCGGGACCTGGCCATTTTATCTGCAGCGGGCTTTAGTATTGCACAGGCCGCAATGGCCGATATGTTTCCCCATACTCACCATGTAGAAAGTGTGGTTTTCCTAACACGCTAAAGCGCATGGGCGGGCAGCTGTTAGGGATTTAGTGCGGCGATATAATCATCTGCATAACGTTTAATCCCGTCTATCTTCTCATCTAAATCCTGGGTGTCGCCATGGTAGAAGGGCCAGGGTTGGGTCAGGATATGGCTAACACCTCCGTCCTCTAAACGACGGTAAGCATCGGGAGTGAAGGCATCTGATGGTGTTGCCATCACCGAAAACGGGCGATCTTCGCGGCCGTACTCCCTGCGATACTGCTGTATTTTGGCGATACTGGCTAAGATATCTTCGCTGGTTTGTAAGTCTGTGACCCAGCCGTCGCCGATTCTCGCTGCTCGCCGCATGGCTGCGTCACTGATGCCGCCCACCCAGATGGGGATGTAAGCGCTAGGCGCCGGGTTCATCTCTAAAGGGGGGAATTGATAATGTTTACCCTGATATTCGACCAGCTCACCGGTCCACAGTAGGCGCATAATTTCGATCATTTCATCAGCGCGTTTACCACGGGTGTGAAAATCTTGCTGTAGCAACTCAAACTCATCCTTTGACCAACCAACTCCGATGGCGGGGATAACGCGATTATCGGAAATAATGGCGGCAGTGCTAATCGCTTTGGCCACCAAAAACGGGTTTCGCATTGGCAGTACAAATATATTGTTGGTGAATTTCAGCTTAGTGGTAATACTCGCCAGTGCGCCTATCATCACCCAGGGATCTGGCCAATCGGTAAAGGGCTGCCAGCGGCGCTCGCCGTTTTCAGTATAGGGATAAGGGGTCTTGAGTTTTTCTGGATTTACCACATGGTCTGAGAATGACATTGCCTCCCAGCCACAACTATCTGCAGTAATCGCCAGTTTTTTTAAGTCAGCGACGCTACTAAACGACGTCGATATAACAAAGTGCATGGTAGCGTCCTATTATTTTTATGGGCCATGGCAGCGGGCCGTGATCAGTGCTTCGCTGCTAAATTGTGTTTTTCACAGATATAAGTTAGCAGGCCGCTTGCTGCATTTTCAATTTGCGCAATGACCTGATCAAAGGCGGCATCATCGTCATAGTAAGGATCTGCAACCTGGGCATTGCCAGCGTGGCCACAATAATCCATCAATAGCTTTATCTCACCTTGATAGCCAGCCGGTGCCCATGCAGTCACATTTGTCAGATTCATGCGGTCCATTGCGACCACATAATCAGCTCGTTCATAGTCACCGTCATCGATTTGTCGGGCTATTTGATTGTCAATCCGGTAGCCGCGTCTGAGAGAAGCCGCCGATGATCGAGGATCTGGTGATTTGCCGATATTAAATGCGGCGGTGCCGCAGGAATCGACGGTGATCAAGGTGTTTAACCCGGTGTTTTGCAGCAAGTGCTCAAATACACCTTGGGCCGCGGGTGAACGGCAGATATTACCCAGACAAACAAAAACAACATGAATTGGCATTACAATACAGGCGATCCGAATAGCAAATTTATGCCGCTAAAATAGCACCCATACGATAATGCTACATCATCCATTTGGTGGGTTGGGGATTAAAATAAGTAATTAGCGGTGGGCCAACAGAACCACAAATTTAGGGTTGGAATCAATAATGTCACAGCGTCCAAACAGTTTTCTGAGAGCGTTGTGGTAGCCCAAATGCCGATTGCCAACCACGCATAGGCGTCCGTTTGGCGCTAAGTGTTTTAGGCTGTCGCGAAACATAGCTTGGGCAATGTGATCACCCACATGGTGGTCCTGATGAAACGGCGGATTACACAGAATCAAATCGAATGGCTCACCGTGATAATTAGATAGGCAGTCATCGGCGCTGAAGGTGCAGCTGGATGCAATATTGGGTTTTCGTGAGTTTGCCTGAACTGTTCGGCGCGCGGAATCGATGGCTAGAAACGAGTCATCGAAGAAGTGAAGTTCGGCTTCAGGCCATATACCTTGCGCGTAAACACCCAGTAAGCCATTGCCGCAAGCTAAATCTGCGACGCGCGTTGGGGCGGCTAAGGTGTCCATAGCGCGCAGCATGATACGACTGCCTTGGTCGAGCTTGTCACGGGAAAAAACGTTAGCACGGTTGTGCAGCGTTAAGCCGAACTCTGGCACTTCAACGATTTTGCAGTCATCGTCAACTTCTCGATTGAATGACATGTTTTGCAATTGGATTAGGCGGGCCTTTTTGCGCGCCAAGCTGGGTCTGGCTGGCACTAAGTACTTGGAAAAGGTCGCCACCACATTGTGATCAATATGGCGCGCCATTGCGGCGGCAATAAACTGCTCGGGGCGGCTGAAGAGGGGCGCCAAGTGTTGCAATTGATATTGCAGCAAGGATCGCGCTTTAGGAAGTTTGTATAAAATATAATCAAAACTTCCCTGTGGTATATCACTTGCGGGAATAAATTCTGGCGCCGCAAGCTGATTGCGTGCGCAGTTTTCATTCGCAGAGAGTTGGCTGATAGCGGAGTCCGCCCACAGCGTGCAGCGGTATGTGGATAGAGCCGCACATAAGCTACCTTGGCTGTCATTCACAATCAGAATGCGACTGTCGACTGCGATGCTCTGGCTAGCAAGGTGCTGCAGTAAATACTCGTCTGCGGCGTCCCACGGCTGCAGGGTTTCGCGGTCACGATGGGGGCGGCGACTAAGTTGCAGGCTAGCAAATGGCGTGTCGAACTGGGCAAGTTGCGGCATCTAAATGTCGCTTACCGGCTCAAGTAATAGGGCTTGCAGGGCTAAACGTTGGCTTTGAGAAAAGCCCAAGGCGGTCTCGATGTAATTATCGATGTCACCGTATTCCTCTTCAATCGCCTTAAAAGCTTCACCCAAGTAATGTGCCTGCACAGTAAAAAGGGTGCGAATAACGTCTTGATTTACCTGGTGCACGGTTTTTTCGTATACGTAATGCACAATGCTATCCACTCTTGCCGCGGTGTAGGTGTTGGTGGCGAGATAGTCCTGCAAGATGGTTTCCTGCGGCACTCCCAGAATACTTAACAGCAAGGCGGCGCCAAAGCCGGTTCGATCTTTACCAGCAGTGCAATGGAACACCTGCGGGTAGCTGTCTTCGTTGAGCAGCGCTTGCAGCCACTGCCGATAAATGGGTGTAAAGCGTTCAACCATTTCCCGGTTTGCTTCGATTAAGAAATGCGCCATATCATCGGCGGTGGCATTCTCTTCTTGCAGTCGCAGGGTGATGCGTTCTATTTGTGCCGCGTCCACGGTAATAGGCAATTCATTGATTGTGATACCGGCATTGAGGGGGAGCTTGTGGGGCGAGTCCCGGCGTTCTTCATCAGATCGAAAATCGCTGACTTGGCTGATGCCTAAACGCAAAATAAAATCTTGATCTTGCTCAGAGAGCGATGAGAGTTTGTCTGAGCGATAAACGCGGCCCCACTTAAGCTGGCGTTTGTCACTGGTGCGATAGCCCCCTAGATCGCGGAAATTATGCATGCGGTCAAAGGTTAATTTACGCGCTGCTTCCCGCTCAGATTCCGGTAGCAAGGCGGGAATGACGCGAGTTTTCGCCGGTATGGAGTCGGCCGCCGCGTGCGGTGTTGCGTGAATTAAATCTATAGTATTCATCGTCTTAAAATTTTTACCTCGTGTGATATCTAGATTAGAATCACGTTTTCTCAATGTTCATATGAGATTGGCGGCTGGCCCGATACTCGCCGGGAGTCATTCCCGTCCATTTTTTAAAAGAGCGGTGAAACGCGCTGGGCTCATCAAAGCCAAGCAGCGCGGATACCGCGTTCACTTTAAGCTCCGGTTGATTAAGCCATCGGGTCGCGTGCTCTTGACGCAGCTCATCCTTAAATCTTTGGTAGGTGGTGTCGAGGTCTTTTAAGCGCCGGCGCAAGGTTCTGACCGACATATTTAATTGCTCAGCCATGACCACCACACTGGGAAATTCATGGCTTAGATCGCTGCCGACGATGCGCTTCATTTGTGATAGCAGTGAGCTGTCGTCGTCTTCCTGTGACACCAGTAAATGGTAGGGCGCGTTGCGAAGAAATTTTTGCAGCGACTCTTCGGTGTGAATAAGTGGACAGTCTAAGCAGTATTCCGCGAGTAAAAAGGCATTGTGATCACAAGCAAAGCGGACTTCGCAGCCAAACAGTTGCTCAAAATATTCCGCGCTTTCCGGGGCGTCGCCTTGTAAATGAACGCCGATTAATTCAAGTGGCTTGCCAATTAACCACTGACAGAAACGCCGCCAGATTGCCATGGTGTGAGCCATGGTGGTACTAGACGCATTCGCGTCGCTCACCAGACCGACATTCTCTGGGAAGCGGTAGAGCGCCGTGCCATCACCTAAACGCTCTATGGGCCGTCTATTGCTATTTGATGTTTCGGTGAGGGTATGGCAAAAGTTGATAAATTCGGCGGCTCGGCGCAAAGCTTGTTCTAAGGTTTCGCAGTGGATGATAAACAAGCACAGCATTCTAAAGCTGCCGGCTGGGGTCCGATGGTCTAAACCTAAGCCGAAGGATTCATCTTGCAATAGCCACATCACGCGGCGGTATATTTTGCTGTAGTAGCGGCCGTCAATCAAAGAATCCAAATCTGCATTCGGCGCGAGTGGGTCAATGGGTAAATCCAGCGAACGCAATAGGTCTTCGCCGTTATAGCCCTGAGCTTCGGCAACCTGGAGCATGCTGCGCGCATATTTTAGCGGGACACGATCTTTGTGTGAGGGGTGGATGTTACGCACGCTAAACCTTAATTCTATGAATGGGTTACACAGATCCCCAAAAAGAAAACCCGCATATTTGAACTACCGTAATGACGTGGAAGAGTTTACCGCGTATTGACGGCAAGATGGACCTTATGCGCCGCGATATTTCGCCGGTTTAACGTGGGCTTGCGCTGAGACCCTCCCAGAAATGGCAGGCAGTAAAATGCTCGCCATCCTCTGCACGCAGTAATGGCGGATCACTTTTGCATTTTGCCTGCGCGAAGGCGCAGCGGGTGTGAAAACGACAACCAGGCGGTGGCGCCATAGGAGAGGGTATATCACCGCCAATTTGGCTAACATCCTCGGCTAAGCTGCCTAGCTTTGGTATGGCTGCCAGCAAGCCTTGGGTATAGGGGTGGCGGGCCTGGCGATAAATACTTTGGGCGTCGCCAATTTCGACAATCTGGCCTAAATACATGACCGCAATGCGGTCACTCATGTGCCGAACCACACCCAAGTCATGAGAAATAAATAACATGCTTAGCTTGAGCTCACGCTGTATTTCTAACAGTAAATTCAAAATTTGCGCTTGCACCGACACGTCTAATGCAGATACTGCCTCATCGCATATCAACACACTTGGGTTCAGCGCGATGGCTCTGGCAATACCAATACGCTGGCGCTGGCCGCCAGAGAACTCATGGGGGTATTTACTGTTGGCTGAACTCGGCAAACCGACTAAATCTAGGAGTTCTGCTACGCGCTGGCGTCGACTCTCGCGGTCACCAATGCCGTGAATAAGCAATGGTTCTTCGATAATGGTGGCGACGGTGTGGCGGCTATTTAGAGATTCAAAGGGATCTTGAAAGATCATTTGTAAAGAGCGGCGGTATGCCCGCATGGATCGGTCTGAAAGACCGGCAATATCTTTGCCCTGATAGATAACGCGGCCGGCGGTTGGGCGGTGCAGATTCAGTATCGCCTTGCCTAAACTACTTTTGCCGCAGCCAGACTCCCCAACCAGACCGAGTGTTTCCCCAGCATGCAGTTGAAAGCTGAGATTGTCGACAGCCCGGACCACGGCGCGCTCGCGGCCGAAAATACCACTGCGCTGAGAAAAATGGAGCTGCAGGTCTTGAACATCAAGAATAAGCTTACTCATTGCGCGATCTCCTGCCACCGATGACAGGCTACCATGATCGAGTCGCTCGTTTTGTCCTGCGGTGGGACTTCGCGATGGCAGATACCGGCAACATGGCGACAGCGATTTGCAAAGCGGCAGCCCGTGGGCATATTTTCTATGGCTGGCACTTGGCCTTCCAGCGCATATAAGGCCGACTTAGGTGGATGGTTAACACCTGGCAGCGCCGCAATTAAGCTCTTAGTATAGGGATGACGGGGGCTTGCAAAGACGTGTTGCGCAGGCCCGTATTCGGCGATCTTTCCGGCATACATCACCGCAATATGATCGCTCACCTGAGAGACCAAGGCGAGGTCGTGGGTAATGAATAACATGGCCATGCCGTTTTTTGCCTGCAAGCCTTTTAACAGTCGAACGATTTGGGCTTGAATTGTCACGTCCAGGGCGGTCGTAGGTTCATCTGCAATCAATAAATCGGGTTCGCAAGCCAGCGCCATGGCAATCATCACCCGCTGTCGCATGCCGCCGGAAAGCTGGTGGGGATAAGCTGATAGTCTCTCTTCGGGCGCAGGTATCCCGACTTCGCGCAAAAGTGATAACACCCGGTCGCGATGGGCTTGGCGAGACATGGCGGGGAAGTGAATACCGAGTACTTCGATAATCTGCTGCGCCACGGTTTGCACCGGGTTTAATGCTGTCATCGGGTCTTGAAATATTACCGCGATATTTTTTCCGCGAATTTTTCGGAGGCGGGCAGGGGGCGCCGCGCTGATGTCCTCATTATTAAATAATATCCGCCCCTTGCTGCGCATAGCTTGGGGTTTTGGCAGTAAATCTAGAATAGACATGGCGGTAAGGCTTTTACCGCAGCCAGATTCACCAACCAGCCCCAGGGTTTCACCGGCGGCGATATCAAAGGATATTGAGCTGACGAGTTCGCGGGGGACGCCATCGTCCCCTCGTATGGCGACCGACAGGTCTTGTACGGACAGTAAACTCATGGCGACACCATCCAGGTCTTATCTATAATCATCACTTTCGGCAGTGCTTGGTCATCTGCCTTGGCATCTAATGTGGCTTGTTGTTCATCAGCATCAATCCAAAAAAGCCCGCCGCTGCCACCTAAGGGGTCAAATAAAACATCACTGGTGCGGGTGCCGTGGCTTGGCGGCAGCTTTATCCAGCGCCAAAATGCTTCGCGGGTATAGGGGACTTTAAAGGTGGGAATAAATGAGCCTTGGTCGTGAACCATTTGCTCGAGTTCATGCGCTAATTGAACCCTCGTCGCTTTTTCTGTTGCAGTCCGGTACGCCATAATTTTTGCGTCTAAGGCTTTATTGTCGGTATTGGTGACATTGTTGGTTTGCGGTTTATGGGCGTTATCTGAATGGTAAAATTCCCAATAGCGCGGAGATAAGCCGCCGCCAGACCACCCCATCCATGCAGCCTGATGTTTGTTCTCCATAATTTGTTTGAACGCCGCGGAGGCATCCAGTAGTTGTAATTGAAAGTCGATACCGGCTTTGCGGGCTTCTTGAGCGAGGATAACCAAGCGGTCACTGTGGCCGCTGTTGTAATAGGTGATACGAATGTTCAAAGACTGGCCGTCTTTAACTCGAATACCGTCGCTGCCGCGCTCGCTCCAACCGGCTTTGTCGAGGTAATCAGCTGCGGTCTTTAAATCAAAGCTGCGGGCGCGGATTGTAGTATTGCTGTAGTCACCATAGCCGTCGTGAGCTGTTTGCAGTCGTTCATAATCGCCGTGTAATACCGTGTTTATGACCTTGTCTACATTGAGAGCGTGGGCAATGGCATAGCGCACATTGATGTCGTCCAGGGGCGTCGCATCTTCATTTAAAAACAAGCCGCTAATGGGTTGTGGTACGTCGTTATAAAATTTTATTTTACCCACGTAGCCGTTTTCGTAAATATCGCCCTGTGCCTTTTTATGCCAGAAACGCGGCATTAATAAGGGGAAGGTATCGAGCTGACCCTTGCGGAAGTATTGATAGGCAATATTTAGGTCGCGTATAAGCTTTACGCGAATATGGTCTGGGTTATAGCGGTGTTTAAAATAGTGCTTATCGTTGGCCCACCAGTCCTTTTTCCTAGTGAACTCCACATATTTACCTTTTCGAATTTCACTAATCAGGTACGGGCCGGTATTTGGCGCGATGCGCCAGTTAGATTCTCGCACCCAATTTTCGTCGAGGGTATGAAAATGTCGGGGCACGGGTGACACGCTGTATTCAAAGAGCATTTCGTCTTCGGGTTTGGGCGTCGCGCCCTCGATGCCGATGGTATAGTCATCATATTTGACTAGGCCGGTGATAATTTCGCTAAAGTAGTTGTTATACCAAGGTGCCAGAATGTATGTGGAGCGCATGAACTCCAAGCCGAAAACGTAGTCGTCGGCTGTTACAGGAGTGCCGTCAGACCAGCGCGCGTCGGGATCTAGGCGGAAATAGATACTGTGGCCATCGCTGCCCAACGCCCAATGGCTTGCCAGTTCGGGAATGGGTTTAAGCGTGTTGGGATGGATGCCCACCAAGCTTAAATTGTTCGCGCGCATATACCCCGCAAAGCTGCCATTTGAATCTGGACCAACCAAGCGCAGGGTTAGCGGGAAGGTGGTGACAAAGGTGCGGAAGCGACCGCCGCGTTGCGCTGTGGGGTCTGCAAAAATTGGATCGCTTACATTTGTCTGCCACACCAAGTCAGTCGGCAGATTATCCGGCAGCGCTTGCACGCTCAGACTAAATACTGTTATCGCGTTGATAAGAAAAAATAGTACTAACTTACGCATAATAAGACTTATTCATAAAAGCTGAATTTTCTAGGGTCATAGGCATCGCGTATTGCTTCGCCAATATAGGCGACCAACATCAAGATAACGGTCATCGCAACAACAACTGAGCCCACCAACCACAATGATTCTAAATTTTCGGTGCCTTGCTTCAGCAGTTCTCCCCAGCTGGAAATCGGCGGTGGCAGGCCAAATCCTAAATAGTCTAAGGCCGTTAGCGAGGTGATACCTGAGGCAACCGAAAAGGGTACAAAGGTCACTAAAGTAGACACGCTATTTGGGAGTATGTGCCGAAATACGATTCTCGGCCCTGAGGCCCCTAATGCGCGGGCAGCCATCACATAATCGCGCGCCACTTCTTTATAGGTCGCGGTGCGCATATACCAGGTCATACTGGTCCATCCGAAAAAAGCCATAATAAACAGCAAGGTCCAGAACCCCGGGGTAATAACCGACGCCACGATCATAATCACGTAGAGAAAGGGGATATTCGACCAGATCTCAATAATGCGTTGAAAGATGAGATCAAAGGCGCCGCCCCAAAAGCCCATCATGCAGCCAATGGCGACACCGACGGCGTAGTTGAATACCAGTAGTAATAAAGAGAAGGTAATCGCAGTTCGAAAGCCGTAAATCAGACGCGCAGCCACATCTCTGCCGCTGGTGTCTGTACCTAAATAATGGCGGGTATTGAGCGATGGCGAGTGCGGGGGGAAATCCCCGGCAATTAAATCTGTTTCTAAGGGGCTAAAAGGAATTGGGGGCATGAGCACCCAGCTGTCATCGGAATTTGCGAGGCTGGCTTTAAGATCGCGATAGTTTACTTCGTAGTTGTAATCTAGGCCGAAATCCTTGCCTGTAATCACATCACCATAAATAGGGAAGTGCCATTCACCTTGGTAGACGACAACTAGAGCGCGATTATTGGCCAGCATTTCTGCGCCAAAACTGCACAGCGTAAGGACAAGTAATATCCACGCCGAATAATAGCCTCGACGAGATTGGCGAAAGCGCTGCCAGCGTTTTTGGGCGACCGGATTTTTAAAAACACTCATGCGCCGCTCCGCCCGCCGAAGCGAATCCGTGGATCGACTAGGGCAACACAGATATCCGACAATATATTGCCAAGCAGATACAGCAGCGAAGAAATCACCAATATGCCCATTACAATCGGGTAGTCACGTTCGATAATGGCCTCGTAGCCCAACAGCCCAATGCCATCGATATTGAATATGGTTTCAATCAAAAATGAGCCGCCTAGCAGTAGCGAAATATTGTTACCGAAGGATGTGGCCACGGGAATCAGGCTATTGCGAAGCGCATGACCGCGAACGCTTTCGCCGCGACTTAAGCCTTTAGCGCTGGCAGTGCGCATATAGTCTGCCGACAAATTGTCCATCAGCGAATTTTTCATCATTAGAGTGGTGACGGCGAAACTGCCTGCTAGGTACGCGATTAGTGGCAATACCGAGTGCCTAAATATGTCTGAGGCTTTGCCCCAGGTGCTGAGCTCGTCGTGATTGTCACTCACAAAGCCGCCCAGAGGGAATATATCCCAGTAGCCAGCAAACAATGAAATTAGGGCAATGCCGATAACATAGCTGGGTAGGGCGTAGCCTAAAAAAACCACCGCCGACGACCAGCTATCGAGGGCGCTGCCATGGTACATGCCTTTAGCCAGGCCAAGTGGAATACATACCAAGTAGGTCAGTATTAGGGTGGTGAGGCCGTAGTAGATTGAGATTGGGAACCGCTCTTTGATAATTTGCCAAACAGGATCTTGATAGCGGGTAGAAAGACCCAAGTCAAAGGAGACTACCTTTTTTAGCCAAATTACGTAGCTGCTAAGCATTGGTTTATCAAAACCGTAGTAGCGCTTAAGCTCTTCCATTTGCTCATCGGAAAGCGTGCCGCCACCCTGGCTGCGCTGCAAGGAACCGGTTTCACCACCGAACTGAATTTGCGTCATCAGACGTTCAATCGGGCCACCGGGAACAACGCGGGTAATGGCAAATACTAATAAAGTAATGCCGATAAAGGTGGGAATAATTAGTAAAAAACGGCGAACGAAATAGCCTGTCATAAACGCGTTAAAAACCTTGGCAAAGCGAAGAGGCTATACTATATCAAAACGCCGTTAAAGATCGGCGCGAGTGATATCAACATATAATGTTAAAGATTGACCGGGGCGCAAATACTGACTGGTTTTAATGGAATTCCATTCCACGATATCGCGGATGCGCAGATTAAAGCGACTGGCGATAAGGGACAGCGAGTCGCCATTTCTCACCTTATAGCCTACCTTGCGAATAATGCCCTTGGCAGATTGCTGCGGCGCCTTTCCCCACACCACTAACTTCTGACCAGGCTTGATAATAGAATTCGACGCCAGTTTATTCCAAGTAAGTATCTTCTTACTGCTTACCCCGTAGTTTTTAGCAATACCACTGATGGTGTCGCCGCTACGCACTTTATACTCTATGCGAGAGGCTTCTGATGAGGCTAAACCCTGACTGACGCCTTTGTGCGGTGAGACACCATTGCCGGCGTCGGGGATAAGTAACACATGGCCAATTTTTAAAATGTCATTATCAAGCTGATTGCTGGCTCGCAGCGTGGCAACGTCAACATGATGGCGGCGCGCAATAGTCACTAAATTGTCGCCGGCTTGTATTTTGTACTGCTGCCAGCGCAAGCGATCGCGTGGCGGTATTTTGGCTAGGCGCGAGGCAAATGTTTTTGCTTTTGCTTGCGGAATTAGTAGTCGGTGCGGTCCCTCTGGTGCCGTTACCCAGCGATTAAAACCTGGGTTCAGGCGATATAGCTCATCAACACTAATGTCGGCTAGTTTAGCGGCTTGCGCTAGGTCAAGCTGGCTGCCGGTGTTCACCGCAATAAAATGCGGCTCATTTGCTACCGGGGGAAGCGTGAGGTTGTAGGATGCCGGGTTTTTGAAAATCTTAACCAGTGCCAGCATTTTGGGGATATAGTTTTTGGTTTCTTTGGGGAGCTTCAAAGACCAGAAATCGGTTGGCAGTCCCTTTTTCTTATTGCGTCTTATCGCTTTATTCACTGTGCCTGCGCCAGCATTATATGCTGCCAATGTCAGCAACCAATCGCCATCAAAGCGGCGGTTCAGGTCAGTGAGATAGTCTAGTGCCGAGTCTGTGGCGGTGATAACGTCGCGACGGCCGTCGTACCACCAGTTTTGGTCTATCCCCAGATGCTTGGCGGTATTGGGTACAAACTGCCATAAGCCCGAGGCGCGTCCATGTGAATAGGCGAAGGGGTCAAAGGCACTTTCTACAAAGGGCAGCAAGGCTAAGTCGCTGGGTAGGCCGCGTTCTTCGATATTGTCAATGATGTAGTACAGATAGCGCGCTGCGCGTTTACTAATCTTGGCGAGGTAATAGGAATGCTCTGCATACCATTCCTCCCGGTCTTCAACATCGGCATGCCCGGCGAGGGCATCGAACTGCAGCTTGGACGCTAAGCGAGGCCATAATTGTTGGTATTGCTTGGTGGTTTGTAGAGTCTCCCCAGATGCTTCGGTTTCTGCATCAGGGCTATGCTTTGCTGCCTTGGCGGTTTGCAACTTAGACTTGGACGTAAACTTGAGGCCATCACGTATTTGTTTTGCAGAGTCACTGCTCGCGTCGCCTTGTGTTACGACCTCTTGATACCGACAGAGTTTGCTACTGCGGTTTTCTACTCGATCACAGAACAGGGTGGTATTTTTGTGGCGCGCACCGTATTGATGCGGTGTTTGGGCGCAGGCTACCAGTAGCGGTATTAGCAGCGCACCAAAGATGAACTTATTGAAGGGGCTATAGAGTGTTTTCATTATAAAATATAGTCGCTAATGTCATTTAAAAGTCATCCTTCCAAGCACGTAAACTAGCGAAAATATCGTTTTGATTCCAATACTTAAGTGCCGCGTGCGTCGCAACTTGTTGTTGGACGGCAGCATTATCCGTTCGCAAGAATGGATTTGTTAGCAATTCGAGTGCCAGCTTAGAAGGGACTGTGGGTAAATCTGCTTGTCGTCGAGCTTGGGTGTCTTCAAAGCGTGAAAGCAGATCGCGGTTATTGGGTTCGACAACGCAGGCAAAGCGCAGATTGCTCAGGGTGTACTCATGTGCGCAGTACACCTCAGTGTCTGCCGCTAGGGCTTGGATCAGCCCAAGCGAGTTGAGCATTTGTTTCGGCGTACCCTCAAACAGTCGCCCGCAACCGCCGGCAAACAGGGTGTCACCGCAAAATAGCGCTGGGCCCGATGGCGACGTCTCAAGGTAGTAAGCAATATGATCTAGGGTATGCCCAGGCACGGCAAACACCCGAAATGTTAGGTCTAGAAGGGTAATTGTGTCATCGTGTTTAAGGCGCTGAGTGATACTTTTACATTGATTTTCTGGGCCGTAAACTGGAGTATTGGGGTAGCGTTCGCAGAGCAACTCTATGCCATTTACGTGGTCGTAGTGATGGTGCGTAATAATGATGGCCGAGAGGCTTAGGCCGTTTTCGTCTAAGTGCTTTAGTACCGGCGCGGCGTCACCTGGATCGACAATGATTGCCTTTCCTTCGCGTGCGACACACCAAATATAGTTGTCGCTAAATGCAGAAATGGGTGATATTGACAGCATAATCATTATTTTAATTGTGGACAGCGCAGCATAAACATTCCAGCGTCTCCCTGCAATAGGCGTAGCTGGGGGCTCAGTAGGGGAAAATCATGGCATATTGGCGTACTAAACACTCACCTGAAGTCCTTTTACCAGCCTTGCGGCACTGGTTTCAGGGTCCAGTTGGACGAACGGTATTAGCTGAAGAGCGGCCGTTAATTGCTGACGCGATTAGTGATGCATCGACTGCAAAATACAATCTATTGAATTTGAGCGTAATACCAGAGCGCTGCCCGATCGCCAGTGACGTATTCCAACGTCAATTTTGTTTGGGGGGAATGCAGCATTACGGACTGAGCCAAGTGCTCGATGTACTATGTGATTTTGAGCACCTACCGGTCGCTAGCGAATCACAAGATGTTGTTGTCTTACATCATCTACTGGAGTTTGTAGATAATCCTCATAAAGTGCTTCGTGAAGTGGAACGTGTCATCGTCCCTCACGGTAAAGTGGTCATCTGTGGGATCAACCCTTATTCTTTTTTGGCAATGCGCGGAGTGCTTGGCCGTCTTAAAGGCAGCCCAATGTGGCAGAATCATCGACTGCCAATCCACCGCTTACAAGACTGGTTGTCGCTGCTGGGCTTTGAGGTCAGTGTGGTGGAGTATGGCTTTCATCGCCTGCCAGTAAGTAGCCCGAGTTATTTCATGTCACATAAACCAGCCGCAAAAAGTTTACCTATGGGTGGTGTTTTCATCCTTAGCGCGACAAAATACCGCGCTCCGTTAAGTCCCTCGGCACAAAATTTAGCTCGTCGGGCAAAAATCCTCCGTCATCCTCGGATGGCAGGAGCAACCCGAACCATAGAATCACGAGCAGATTATGAACAAAGTCCCAGAGAAAGTTGAAATCTTTACCGATGGCGCCTGCCGCGGTAATCCAGGCCCCGGTGGATGGGGTGCGTTAATGCGGTATCAGGGAAAAGAGAGCAATTTGTTCGGCGGTGAAGCAGCCACCACCAATAACCGTATGGAGTTGATGGCAGCGATTGAAGGCTTGCGGGCATTAAAACGTCCCTGCGAGGTGGCTATAACCACGGATTCCCAATACGTGCGGCTCGGGATCACTGAGTGGATGGTGAACTGGAAAAAGCGTGGTTGGAAAACAGCGGCTAAAAAACCGGTTAAAAACGCTGACTTATGGCAGCAACTAGATGCTGCGACCCAAGGGCATAATATTGAATGGCACTGGGTGAAAGGGCATAGCGGCCACCGTGAAAACGATATTGCCGATATGCTCGCCAATCGCGGCATTGATGAATTAGAGAAAGCCTGATGCGACAAATAGTACTGGATACCGAAACCACCGGCCTAGATCATGCTTCCGGACATCGTATTATCGAAATTGGCTGCGTAGAGCTAGTCAATCGGAGGCTGACTGGACGTCATTACCACCAATATATAAACCCAGAGCGAGAGATTGATGCGGGTGCTATCGAAGTGCACGGTATCACTAACGAGATGCTCACAGACAAACCTCGGTTTGCGCAAATAGCCGATGAATTTTTTGATTTCATTAGCGGCGCCGAGCTTGTTATTCACAACGCACCCTTCGATTTAGGCTTTATCGATGCGGAATTTGCATTGTTGCGGCGCAAAACGCCAAAGATCAGTACCATCTGCGGGGTGATCGATACCCTTATTATGGCGCGCCAAAAGCACCCGGGGCAGCGCAATAGTCTCGATGCATTGTGTCAGCGCTACTACGTCGATAATTCACAGCGGGATTTGCATGGCGCATTATTAGATGCAGAGATTCTTGCTGACGTCTATTTGATGATGACCGGCGGTCAAACCGCGCTGGCCCTTGCAGGTGATGATGGCTCGCAGCAGAACGAAGGCGGGGTCGCCAGCGATCACCGTCGTTTAGATAGCGCTCCCAGAAGCTTGCGCGTCGTTCGTGCGAGCGCAGAGGAGCTGCTTTTACATCAAAAACAATTAGCCGAAGTGGCTAAAGCCAGTGATGGCAATTGCGTGTGGCAGCGGCCACCGCAAGAGTAATGTATAGCTATCAGAGCGGCTTGGCGCCATAGAGCCTCCGGTATACCCAGACTCTACGCTTAATAATACTGTGCTTTGCATCCGTTTAATGCTAAACAGGCTATAAATAACCGTTAGTTAAAGGAGGCTTTGGAAGCGTTGTGCTAGTCTCGTTAGAGTTGCTGCAGCGCTGTTCAGAATCGCCTTGAGCGTCAAAGCAAAACTTGATGGTAAGCCCAGAGGGGCTATAAGGATGTTGTGTGGGAGCGAAAGTAGAGATCAATACCAGTTCATATGCCATGGTGGCAGATGAGTTGGGTAAAACCTTGCAACAGGCCACCAATGTTTTTGAAACATTTCTGTCTGAACGCCACAATTTAGCATTGTTAGAGCAGTGCGAAGCGAATTTGCGCCAAGTAGGCGGCACCCTGCGCATGCTGCAAATTTCAGGTGCGGCTTTGCTAGCCGATGAAATGCGTATGCTGTGCAGCGCTATTTTGAAAAGCGTGGTCGCCGTACCAGAGAGTCAGTTAAACGCTTTGAGCACTGCTTTTTTCGTGCTGCCAAGGTACCTCGAGTTTGTCCAGTCCAGACAGTCAGAAATCCCTCAATTGGTGATTTCCCACGTCAATGAATTGCGGGTCGCTCACCATCAACTGCTGTTGCCCGATAGTTATTTCTGCAAAGATCATGACCACTTATTCAGCCGCGATTCCAATATTACTTTGCGGACTAAGCCTTTAGCCGAACCCGAATTCAACGCCAATTTAAAACGGATTAGTCATCTTTATCAAAGTGGCTTGCTGGGTTTACTGCGCGACGCCCACATCCCAATGCAGCTGCTTATTATGTCCCGCGCCGTCAGGCGTTTACGCGGAGCGATAGCCCCAGGCCCACAGCAGCGGTTTTGGCTGTTGGCCGATGCGGTGCTAGACGCATTTGTTAATCACGGTCTGGAGCTGAACCCACATCGCAAACGCGTATTGGCGGGTTTAGAAGGGTTGATGCGGGGGCGCTTAAAAAACCGACCAGCCCTTAACGAAGTGTTAGAACGGGAAATAGTGTTTCTTCTTAGTGTGAGTTCATACCGAGAAGGCCTTGTGGACAAGGTGCTCAAGGCGGCAAAAATTCATGTGGCTGAGGTCAATGATGAGCAGCTAAAGACTTATCGCGGCATTATGTTGGGACTGAGCTACGACACAGTGTCGTCGGTTATTCATGAATTGCGAACTGAATTGCGACACGCCAAGGATGTTTTGGAATTATTGGCACAACACCAGCGCAGTGAAAGTGAAGAGTTATTGCCACTTACTTCAGTATTAAAACAGAGCGCTGATATTCTCGCCGTACTTAATTTACCCGCCCTTGCAGGCACCTTAAGCGACCATGTCGAGGCCTTAAATGCCTTGGTGGGCTGTGATTTAAGTAAAGAGCGCAGCAGGCTTGAAGACCTTGCCGAAACCCTACTGTTTATAGATGGCAGCCTGGCACAAATTGATCGCCGCAAATTAAACTATGAAGACCTGGGCGAAATATCCTTGGAGCGTCGTGACGAGATCAGTGCTGATAATCAGGTCAGCGAAGCACGCAGCATTGTCATTGAAGAGTCGAAGGCGGCGATAAGTTTAGTGAAACGAGCGATCTCGGCGTATATCGATTCGGGTTTTGACAATCAGCATATCGCTAATCTCCCTCATTTACTTGACTCCGTGCGGGGCGCTTTTGTGATGATAAACGCGCATAAACTACCCGAACTGACCCAGGGTGCAACTGAGTTTATCGCTAGGTTTGTCGGCCGAGAAACCGTCAATCCGGCCTCAGATGTACAAGCCCTAGAAACCCTCGCCGATGCCATGATCAGCATTGAATATTATTTGAATGAGTTAGGTCGACGGCATATTGCCGATGAGAGCATTCTTCTGGTTGCAGAAGACAGTATCGCAACACTAAGGGCAATGTAGTAAGAGTATGGATACGATGATAGGGCTGGACAAACTATTACTGATAATCACGGGCGTCGGCCTGATACTGTGTTTTCTGGCCTTTATCCGCCTGCGTCGTCACGTTTTTAGCGGTTTAGTGGCGGTATTGTTGTCCGTCAGTTTTACCGGCATGGCGGTTGTTGTTACCAAGGATGTCTATAGCTACCGTCATTTAGCTGACGAGCAGCTTGTCGCAAGAGTTTTTGTGTCGGGTAAAACTGCGCAACAGTTTATGGTTAGTGTCGACACCGTTAACGATGAGCCGCTACAGACCTTCTTAGTGATGGGCGACCAATGGCAGCTTGACAGTAGAGTTGTCCGCTGGAAGCTTGCTGTGGCACGGCTGGGCTTCAATAACCTTTACCGTCTAGAGCGCTTGTCAGGCCGCTATCAAAGTATTGAAGAAGAGCGCAATTTGGCGCGGACTATCTATCTTATCAATCTTTCCGAGCCCGTTGATATTTGGGACTGGCTGCGCAGCAATGAATATTTACACAAGTGGGTTGATGCAGACTACGGAAATGCGGTGTTTGCGCCTATGGTCGATGGCGCCCAATACAATGTCTATCTGGGACGCAGTGGTCTGTTTATTCAGGCTGAAAACCCAATTGCGGTCAAGGCCTTAGGGAACTGGCCGGCTTGACTTGCACCTCACTGACATACCAATATGTGGCACTTTTAAAATCTCGGGAGTACGTAGTTGGAATTTTTACTGGAATACGGCTTATTTTTGGCCAAGTCGGTCACCATCCTTATTGCCGTTATCGTTGTGGTCAGTGCCATCGCCGTAGCGAGTCAGCGCAATAAGCGTGAGAGCAGCGATGGACATATAGAAGTCACCACCTTAAACCATAAGTTTGAGGACTGGGAAGACATGCTCAAGTTTGAAATTCTTGACGAAGACACTTTTAAGAAAGAGCATAAAGCCAAGAAAAAGCACGAAAAGAAAGAGCGTAAGCATAAAACCGAAGCGCCACGAAAACGTTTATTCGTGCTGGATTTCGACGGTGATATGAGCGCTTCAGAAGTGGAGTTTTTACGCCATGAAATATCTGCAGTGTTAACCGTTGCCAAGCCTGAAGATGAAATTTTACTACGTTTAGAAAGCCCCGGCGGTATGGTGCATAGCTATGGTCTAGCCTCCTCACAATTGCAGCGTATTAGAAGCCAGGGCATTCCGCTGACTATCTCAATTGACAGAGTTGCCGCGAGTGGTGGCTATATGATGGCCTGTATTGGCAATAAAATCTTAGCGGCACCGTTTGCGGTTATTGGGTCTATCGGCGTGGTTGCCCAGCTCCCTAACTTTAATCGCTTGCTAAAGAAACACGACGTGGATATTGAGCTTCACACGGCCGGCGCCCATAAGCGCACCCTGACCATGATTGGTGAGAATACCGATGAAGGTCGTCAAAAATTTAAAGAAGAACTTGAAGACACCCATGTTCTTTTTAAAGAATTTGTTAGTGAAAATCGCCCACAGCTAGACATCGATCATATTGCCACCGGTGAGGTTTGGTATGGTAAGCGTGCTTTAGATGAAAAGTTGATCGATGAACTGTCTACCAGCGACGATTATCTGCTGAGTAAGCGCAAGGACACTGATTTATTTTCAGTGAAGTATCGCCAAAAGCGCAGCTTGCCTGAGCGCCTTGGTTTTGCCGCAGAAAGTGCATTTAACCGAACTTTAAATACTATGCTAGGTAAATTAAGCCAAAATCGTTACTGGGGATAAGTGGAGCAAAGCGATAGCAAATTATCGCTGTCGCCCAATTTATTTTAGATCCGGGATTCTGGCGACAATATAGTCTTATGTTTTAAGAGCGGGTAATTTTGACTAACCTACATTATACCGAAGTCGCTAGGCACAATAGCAGAATGTCGAGACATAGACAGCAGGGAATAAAACGTTGGGAGGTGTTGTTGGCCTTAGCGATTTCTGCCGCTATCGCACTGGTCGTTGGAGTGATGGTCAATAAGCGCATCGGGTCAGCTATGAATGAGCAGGTAGACAATGATTTCCGGCGGATATCGATGGCCCTGCATCAGTATAAACTGGATAACAATCGTTACCCAAGCACTGAACAAGGCTTGATTGCCCTATTTGAAAAGCCAACAACGGCGCCGCTTACTCCCCTTTGGAGAGGCCCGTATATAAACCGCCAAACGTTAATCTACGATCCTTGGAATAATACATATCTCTATGAAAGCTCCGCAGCGCCGCCAGGTTTTACAGTTAGCACCTTGGGTGCCGACGGTGTATCAGGTGGTGAAGAGCTGAATGAAGATAAGGCTCTTAGGTTTCAGAGTGATGAAAATTATTTTGATTAAGCTGCGTTTTTAGATATTAGATATTAGATATTCATTTGAATATTTTACTTAATAAAAAAGGGCCTAAAGGCCCTTTTTTTTCACTTGGCGGCGAAGGTCTTAATTAAAAAACCACACTGACAGTAAGGCGACGCTGCTCATCACTATGGTATAGGGCAGAGCCATAATGACCATCTTGCCGTAAGACAAGCGAATCAGTGGAGCCAACGCGGATGTTAATAAAAACAAGAACGCCGCTTGGCCATTGGGTGTTCCTACACTTGGAATATTGGTGCCGGTATTAATCGCCACCGCCAGATGCTCTAATTCTTCACGGCTGATATTACCTGCATCAAATGCGGCTTTGACTTCATTGATGTAGACCGTCGCCACAAATACATTGTCACTTATGACGCTGAGTAAACCATTCGCAACGAAGAACATCACTGTACGAGTCTGGCCTTCTAGCGCCAGTACCGCATCAATAATGGGCGTGAATAAATGCTGCTCGTGAATAACGCCAACAATGGCGAAGAACACAACCAGTAGAGCAGTGAAGGGCAGGGCCTCCTGGAACGCATGGCCAATACGATGTTCGTCGACAACGCCATTAAATGCCGTTTGTAACACAATCACGGTTAGGCCAATCAGCCCAACCGGCGCCAAGTGCAATGCAAGGCCGGCCACCAAAAACACCGCCACTATGCCCTGTATAATAAGTTCGGCGACATCTGCAGGGCTGCGTTTCTCATCCTGGGCTTGATCATATTCAAGTAAAACACTGCGTACAGTCTGGGGCAGTTTTGCACCATAACCAAACCATCCAAAAACCTCTAGTAGGGCGCAGGTTAGTAAACCAGTAAATAAAACAGGCATGGAAACGGGCGCCATAACCTTGAAGAAATGCACAAAGCTCCAACCAATTTTTTCCGCTATTAAGAGGTTTTGTGGCTCACCCACCAAGGTACAAACACCACCAAGTGCGGTACCCACAGCGCCGTGCATTAGCAGGCTTCGCAAGAACGCGCGAAATTGTTCTAGGTCGGAGCGCGAATGTTCGGTGACTTTGTTGTCGTCCCCGTGATCGTGATCGCTGTGTGAATGATGCCCACCAGAAGCGACACGGTGGTAGACGGAATAAAAACCAATACCGACCGCAATAAGCACCGCAGTAACAGTTAATGCATCTAAGAAGGCGCTAAGAAATGCCGCCATACCAGAAAAGACCAGCGACAATGCAACCTTAGAGCGGATGCGCAGCAATAACTTTGTGAACACAAATAACAGCAAATCCTTCATGAAGTAGATGCCCGCCACCATAAACACCAGCAACAGAATGACTTCAAAATTATTTCTGGCTTCCATGTACACGCTTTCGGGGCTTGCCATGCCGATAACAATCGCTTCAAGTGCTAATAAGCCGCCCGGTTGCAGTGGATAACACTTTAGCGCCATGGCTAGGGTAAAGATAAACTCAGCAATTAGTGCCCAGCCGGCGACAAATGGCCCCGCTGTGAAAAACAGAAGCGGGTTAATAATAAGGAAGCCAAGGATGACCTTTTTATACCACTGTGGCGCATTTCCCAGAAAATTGCTCGCAAAGGCACGCACCAAGCTTTGATCCATAATTATAATCCTATCTATTTATCATACGGGCGCAGATGACGTGACGTCAGCCAAGCTAAGAATTGGGGGTACTCGTAATACATTCCGAAGCGGGTGGGAATTAGTGGTAACCGCTTTTGATGGCGGCCGCGGACTCTGTTGATTGAACGATTGCTTGCGGCCAGCGCTGCAACATAAGAGCTGCACAAGGGTACGCTTAATTTTGATCTCACTCCGGTTTCGCACAGGCGGCCTCTTGCAAAAAGTCATCAGCCGCATGCCGGTGTTTGTCTGGCCATGGCAGAACCAGAAGGGCAACTAGATTAACGACAAACCAGCACAGGATCATAGACACCAGGGTGTG
Organism: Zhongshania sp. R06B22; assembly: GCF_040892595.1. NCBI lineage: Bacteria > Pseudomonadati > Pseudomonadota > Gammaproteobacteria > Cellvibrionales > Spongiibacteraceae > Zhongshania > Zhongshania arctica. Next base: position 2,275,580 of record NZ_JBFRYB010000001.1, read on the forward strand.
GCTTAAAAAGTGATGACCTACTGCCATTTTATACCCTCCCATCAAGGACCCCGCAGCGATGGCAAAGACTAGCATTTGGCGTTTTCTACGCGGCGTTTTCATAAGGTAAACCAGCGCAAGTAAAGCAAAGCCGCCGCTCGCATGCCCGGCAGGAAAACATCGCTGCCGCTTATCGGGTTGTTGGTCGCTAGGGTAATGCTCAAAGACACCAATATATGGCAGATCGCCACCGTATTGAGTAAGCGCATAGGGACAGGATACATTGGTGGTACTTTTTAGGGATGACACTAAAGACGGTCCCAACGGCAGTGCGATCAAGACGATTAAAATCCCCTGTTGATAAGACTTAATAAGCGGCCGCTTATGAAAAAAAACTGCGGCAATAAGTAAACCTATCTCAAAAATTACCAAGAGTTTCTTAGGGCCATCATAGAGCATGAAATGAAGAATAGGGTGCGAGGTATCTAGCACCCAGCTTTGGGTCTCACTATTGTAAAGCAGCGCCTGCACCCAGAGATCGAGATTAGTAAACTCAAAAATAAGCATCACCACAGCTAAAATAAGGAGTGATATAGCAATATGTTTAACGGGAGACATTTGCAGTTTCCTCATCCTCCTCTGGCTTGAGCATAAGCAGCTTAGCCTCAGCTGACGGAAGCAAGTCGCTTGTTAGCTCAAAAACCTCAAGCAGCGTATCGAAAACCGCATCATGAGTATTTGGCGCGTCTTTCAATAGTTTGCTTTGCCCGTAGTCGATGTCCGATGTTTCGCCAATCCAGGCGAGCACCGGCACATGTGTTTGGGCGCGGGGTGCAAAACTGTAGGGCATGCCGTGTAAATATACGCCAGACTCCCCCAGTGACTCACCGTGATCACTTACATAAAACATCGATGTCTCGTAGCGATTAGCGTTTGATTGTAAGAAGGCAATCACTTTCGATAGAAAGAAGTCGGTATACAGGATGGTATTATCGTAGGCGTTAATAATCTCTTGCTGGCTGCACTCCGACAGCTCGCCAGATTGGCAGGCGGGTGTAAACGTTTCAAATTCGGCAGGATAACGCTGTGCATAGGCAGGCCCATGACTGCCCATTTGGTGGAGCACAATTAAAATATCTCCCGTTTGGCCGTCGACATAAGATTGCAATCCATCCAGCATACCAACGTCACGGCACTCGGGATCGCATACCGGATTGCGCTCTGGCGAGCGAAAATCTTCAAAAGGAACTCGATCAGCAACGCCCTTTGAGTCGGAGTTATTATCGCGCCAAAGTACGTTAACTCCCGCTGATTGGAGCAAGTCCAGACCATTTTCGGTGTTGTGTGCGCTTTGGACGTCGAAGCTATCGTGACTAGAATAAGAGAACATGCAGGGCACCGAAATAGCTGTAGACGTGCCGCAGGATTGAATTTGGGTATAACTGATTAAACGATCGATTTTGGCCAGCGCAGGATTAGTATTTCGCGAATATCCATTCAGTGAGAAATGATCCGCCCTTGCGGTTTCTCCCACCACCAGAATAACCAGCTCTGAATGTGCGCTCGGGGTCTCTAAGATATTGGCCATTGCTCCTAACGACTGAAAGGGTAGCGGCGCGCTCTTTGGTAGGGAGCTAGCGGCAAGTTGCAATGCAGAATACAGCGGGTAGGCGGGGCTTATATAGTAGCGAACCTGTTTGTGCTCTCTGAAAAAGCTAGCGTATTGGCTACTGAACATAGAGATACTGGCGGCAACCATGATCAAAGCAGCCACGGCAGTCGCGGAGTTACTTAGCAGCGCATGAGTCAAGCCTCTAGAGCGTGGACCAAATCGCCATGCCATAATCGCCGGCAGTATTCCCACTAGAAGAAGCCTTGTTGCCAGCGAGCCTGTCATCAGATCAGCAGACTCCGATGGGTTAGTCTCAATAACATTGCGTAGCATATCGGCGTCGATGACCGTCCCAAAGCTATCGGCAAAATAAGAACTCATAGCGCCCGCGATCAAAAATACAATGGCTGTGATTCTTGCAGGCAATACCAAACTGAATAGAGCCGCTAGAAATAGCAAGCTAGCAAAAGTGGCAAGGCCTAAGAAGCTGAGAAAGGCCGTATTTTCTGCCCAAGGGTATATTTCTAGGACACGCGTGAAGAACGTCAGATTGGCGGTTGCTGTTAAAAACAACGCGACGACTATTAACAGTTGATAAGGCTTTAAGCGAAAACCGGGTGCTCGATTACTTTGGTATTTCATCGGTTTTGATCGTATCTCTTAGTCAGGATGCAGATGAATCTAAAGTGCATGCATATACTAGGGAGATATAATTAAGGAAGTCTTAAGAGTTGCCCGGGAACGGCGTCTGAGGTAACGGTTACGGTGATCTCTTGCATCTTGGCTTATTTCAATCAGGTAGCGTTTTGTACTCGTGAGATTCTCGATTAACTATCGGGAATGAGGCAGAGTAAAGTGAAACCTCGCAGATGCCTGTCAACATAGTTAGGGTTTAGAGTATGGCGCGGTTACACGGAAAGCCTGTATAGCTGTAACATCCTCTCAATACACACTCTATGTCGAATACTAAACAGTATTAGAAATAACAATGGAATATCTGTAGTATTAGGCATAAGCACCTGCAGCTATGTAAATACAGCGAGAATATAGATGGCAATTCCAACACCAACACCGCTATACCCGACGTATACGGAACTTAGGGAATTCAATTTCAGTGATTATTCGGAGCTGGAAGCATTCCTAAAATCTGGTGAACCTTGGTGGTTAAGTCACTGGTCCTGGGGCCGAGAATTTCTTGACTACATTGGTCGAAATAAATCAGAGCACACATTCACCCGTTTCCGAAATGAAACGGAGCGCTTTCTACTTTGGATCTTTTTGTTTAAAGCTCAGCCTATGGATCAGCTGAGAAAAGCTGATATTTTGCAATACGCCGACTTCTGCTGGCAGCCCCCGGTATCTTGGATCTGTCTTGCTAATTATGAAAAATTTCAGCTCCGGAACGGCAGCTTCGTTCAGAATAGCGAATGGGCCCCCTTCAAGCTGAAAGTTCCGAAAAATAATGCCGCGAGTGGTCAGCAGCCCGATAAGAAAAAATATCGTCCGTCGCAGCAGACATTAACCGCAAGCTTTACGGCTATTATTTCGTTCTATAAGTACTTGATGAATGAAGAGTATCTATACGGCAATCCGGCGCAAATCGCGAAGATCGATTGTCGGCATTTTATTAAGGATTCTCAGGTTAAGGAAGTTCGACGTTTAACGGAGGCCCAATGGCAATATGTAGTTAACGTGGCGCTTGCTCAGGCCGAGGAAGATTATCTCTATGAGCGCAGTTTATTTGTGATTTGCGCGCTAAAAACGCTTTTTTTGAGGGTATCTGAGCTTTCGGAGCGCGCGAACTGGTCGCCGGTTATGAGTCACTTTTGGGAGGATTCCGACGGTAACTGGTGGCTAAAAGTCTACGGCAAAGGTCGTAAGCTAAGGGACACAACAGTGCCCAATAGCTTTATTGCTTATCTCAAGCGCTATCGTGAGTTCCGAGGTTTAAGCCCCCTCCCTTCTGCTGGTGAAAATCATCCCATAGTCGAGAAAATACGTGGTCAAGGCGGGATGACGTCACGCCAGTTAACTCGCATCGTCCAAGATATATTCGATTTGGCCTACGAAAAAATGCGCCGCGCGGAGGGTGATGATAAGGCGAGGAAACTAAAGGAGGCGTCCACTCACTGGCTAAGGCACACCGGTGCCAGCATGGAAATAGAGCGCGGACGGGCCCTTAAAGATTTGTCTGAAGATTTGGGCCACTCAAGTATGGCGACCACTGATACCGTGTATGTGCAAACCGAAAACCGGGTTAGGGCGCTAAGTGGTAAGCTGCGCAAAGTAGATTGAGCTAATTCTGCAGCTGACCTCCGCCCTTCTCAGCCTTCGCCAATCGCTTCACTACGAAGGCTGAGCGGGAGGATTCCGCTAGTAAATTATTACTGTTGGGCGCCTAGCTGTGTTGCTAAGAGAGCACGTTGCGCTGTGTCATCGCAAGCAGACCAGCCATGCAAGTGCTGCTCGATTAACTCAGCCATCATATCGATATGACCGGCTTCAGCATTGAGGGCAGGTATATATTCATAGCGTTCGCCACCGGCTTCTAGAAAATAGTCGCGGTTTTCAATGCCGATTTCTTCAATGGTTTCCAAGCAATCCGCTGAAAAACCAGGGCAGACTAACTGAACTGATTTTACGCCTTCCTGCGGAAGCGCCATTAGCGTTTTATCGGTATAGGGTTGTAGCCACTCTTCCCTGCCAAAACGAGATTGAAAGCTGACCAGATACTCGTCTTTAGTTAAACCAAGGTTTTCAGCTAACAGCCGCGCGGTTTTATAGCATTCACAATGATAGGGGTCGCCATTAAGCAGATAGCGTTTCGGAATGCCGTGATAGGTGAATATCAACTTGTCTGCGCGGCCATGTACTTCCCAGTGCCGCCGAATTTTGTCTGCCACCGCTTGAATATAGGCAGGGAAATCATGGTAGTGATTAATGAAACGTAATTCCGGTATCAGCCTTTGTTTCAAGAAGCTGGCGGCCACAGCATCAAAAGTAGAGGCTGTCGTAGAGGCGCAATATTGTGGGTATAGCGGTAAAACTAATAGCTTGCGAACGCCTTGTTGGAGCATTTTTTCGATAACGGAATCAACTGATGGTGAGCCATACCGCATGGCAAACTCAATCAATACCGTATCGCCGCGAGTTTGCTGAATTTTTTGTCGCAGGGCGTCTGCCTGATCTTGAGTATGGAATAAAAGCGGTGAGCCACGGTCTGTCCAGACTGTGCCGTATGCTTTGGCGGAGCGCCTCGGACGAATGTTTAAAATGACCAGATTCAGAATCATCCACCACAATAGGCGTGGGACCTCGATAACTCGGGGGTCGGACAAAAACTCCCGAAGATAGCGTTTCAAATCGGCTTTTTTGGGGGCGTCTGGTGTGCCCAAATTGGTGATCAAGATACCAATTTTGTCGTGTTGCTTATGGGAGAATTCTGGGTTGCCTTGGTATTTCATGTAATAACTCTTAGATGCATTTGATACGCTAGATATTGAAGGTCAATGGAGTCAGAGCTTTGAACTAGTAGGTCAGAGGTTAATGGGTTTAGATCTTTGATTTGTGATCCTTTGAATTCCCGCTCACGGTCCGGTAGTGCCAACCGTGTGCCTACTTCGCTAAGAGTATAACCTCCACTGTGGTGAGCATCAAATATCTCAAACGGCCCACCTCCAACGGTGAATTTGCGGTCTTAGTATTTGTTCAGGATGGAATTCGGCCGCTCCAAGAGCTAAAGCACTGCGCAGAACCGAGACCGCTCGTTTACCTTAGCGCCGAGCTCGCGGTTTCGAATAATAAGGCCAAAGGCCTGCTTTCCGGTAAAGAAGTAAGTCGCGTATTATCCGCTAGCTAAAGCTAATGTTAAAAGGACTTTTTGCTGGGTATCGACGATGTTTTTATTACTCTAATCACTGTCTGAATCGATGCTGGCGCCAAGAAAATCGGTTGAACAGTGATGACGATTTAAGTGCTGGGGCTTGTTAGTGTTAACACTGTCAGGTTTTTACTGCTCTTATTTGCGTAGACTGCGCGATGATTTAATTAATCATTTTTAAATTCGCCTTCTAGATTGAGTCATATAATGAAGCACCGTATAGATCCAAATTTTCCGGCTAGCAATGAAGATGCCTCAAGATTGGATAGTCTAAGCCAAGTACCGGTAAGGCCTGTGTTTATCATGGGGCTACATCGGTCTGGGACGACATTTCTCTATGACTGCGTTGCAAAGTCATTTCCCCTAGCGCACTTAAGTCTTTACCACTTATTGTATTTTGATCGTCTTCTCACTAATAAAGACCAAGCGACAGAGCAGCAAGACAAAGACAAGCTTAATCAGTTTTTCGCTGAGCGTGGTATTAGCGACAGAAATATCGACGGCACCACTATTGATGCCGATGCGGTTGAAGAATATGGCTTTTTACTGCGCAAAAAAACCGCCACGTTTAAATTGTGCGACCAGAACGCGGCATTGTTTGCCACCCTCTGTCAGAAATTACTGGCGGTTCAAAGCGATAAGCAGGCGGTGTTGTTAAAGAATCCCTGGGACACGGGCAATGCCAAGAAAATCCTAAGCTACTACCCCGAAGCGCGTTTTATTTATATTTCCCGCGAACCTATTGCGGTGCTAAACAGCATGTTGAATGCCCTCCTCGCCTACCTAGAGGGACCACAAGACTATCTTGAGGTTTTATTAGATAAGGGTAAAGGCCGCAGCGGCTACCGCAGTGGCTATATTGCTTGGTTAATATTGCGGGGCTTACGCAAAGTACTCGGGCGAAACAATAGTGCTAGGTTGGCTCGCAATATGTTAGCGAAGGACGTTGCACGGCAGGTCGCTATTTACCGCAAGGAGCTTGCGGTGATGCCGGCTAGCCGCGCCATAGAAATAGATTACCAGGATTTAGTCGCCGATCCAGAGGCAACGATGCAGTCCCTTAAAGCATTGCTAGATTTGCCTATCACCGACATGCAGGAAATCTTTGAGGTGAAGCAGCGCAATAATATAAACCCGGTATTAAAAGACTTCCAAGAGTCACTGGATCGCTTGGTAGAAAAGGCAATGGAATACCCTCTTGGCGAGTGATTACTGAAGTGTAATCCGGCCCGGGTATCACCTTGCGATGGTCACTTTTTGCCATCAGCGGCGCTCGCCGCGATGACGGTCTGAGACTGAAGATATTCAATCTCGCCCTTATGCTGGTATTGCCGCCTAGTTGTAAAGTGAGCAAAATACTTGAGCCTCGCGCCCTTGCCTTTATCCCCTCTATGACACATGCCGCTATTGCACATATTGTAGATGTGGGCACTTCACAAACTGTATTCGGTGTGTAATACGTGGGCTATGTGGCCAAAAGTGGCATCATTAAAATCTGTTCATGTGAGCTATGTCACACAAAGGTGTAACAATTTCTAAGTATAAATACGTATTATGTACTGACAGCCAAAAGTAGGAAAACGGGTCGTGAGCCGGGACGTGCTAGGGCTGTAGTTAATGTTTTTATCCTTACATTTACCTCGATGTGAGGCGCTAGGGTAAAAGCATTACGCCCAATTAAATACGTGTTGATCTGCTCGCTTATTGATTGCCCTGCCCCTTTCCTTTTGCCGCTGTCGTCTCGGCTGGAAATTATTCATTTAATGCCTACCGCCTTATTTAAACGTAAATATATTTGCTAAAGAGATTAATTTAATGACCGAAAGCATTGCCGCAAAATCACGCTCTCCGGCAGTAGCTCGCGCCGGTGGTGACAATGACTACATTGACCTCAGCGCAAAATCCTATAAAGCCCTAAAAGTTCAGCGCCCTAATCATCGTACCGTATTGTCACCTGAGGCTAAGCATCTACCCTTGGCGCAATCGCAACGCGGCCTCTGGTTTGGCGAAAAAATCGGTCCTAGAGACGCGATCTATAATATTGCCGAGTACTGCGAAATTCTTGGTGACATCAACGTCGACATATTCATGTCTGCACTCAAACAGATCACCTTGGAAGCAGAAACAACCCGGGTGGAAATACATGACACCGAAGACGGGCCTAAGCAAATAATACTAAATGACTATAAGGGCGAGTTCCCATTTGTAGATCTATGCGATGCTGCCGACCCCCGCGCGGCGGCTGAGGCGTGGATGATGAACGAACTAAGCCAGCCGGTGGATCTCGCCTGTGACCCCCTTTGGGTTTGCGCCTTATTTAAAGTCAGTGAGAACGGTTTTTTTTGGTATCAGCGCAGTCATCATATTGTTTTGGATGGTTTTGGTGCAGGCATCATCGCTAGGCGCTGCGCTGAAATTTACAATGCTTTGCTCGAAGATCGTGACATAGGTTCAAGTCCGTTTTTACCACTAGACACGCAGCATCAACAAGAAACCCAATACCGCGAATCGTCTCGCCATGAGCGTGATCGAAGCTATTGGCTAGATCAACTTAAGTCTCTCCCCGACCCTGTCTCCTTAACCCGCCATAACGCGATTCGCGCTGGTGGTTTACGCCGCAGTACTGCCAGATTGTCAGCCGATACCAGCAGAACATTGCGACAACTAGGAAAGGAATCGAAGGCGAGTCTCCCGCAAGTGCTTATTAGCCTATTTGGGGCCTATATCTATAGGATGACCGGCGCCGAGGATTTAGTGTTTGGTATGCCGGTGACGGCCAGAGCCAATCGCGATATGCGCAGTGTGCCGGCCATGATGGCCAATGCGGTGTCAATCCGTTTGGCCATGAGTGCAGAGCTCAATCTTTATGACTTACTTGGCCAAGTAAGCAAGATTGTCCGTCAGTCTTTGCGCCATCAGCAGTTCCGCTATGAGGATCTTCGCCGCGAGCTAGGCTTGCTCGGGCAGGGTCAGCAAATCTCATGGGTTGGGGTAAATATTGAACCCTTTGATTATGATTTGCGGTTTGGCGGCCATCAATGTCTTGCGCATAATCTGAGTAATGGCACCGTCGAAGATCTGACCATCTTTATCTATGACCGCGGTGATAACGAAGGTCTGCGCATTGATTTAGATGCTAACCGGGCGCTTTACAGCCAGGACGAGCTGGATACTCATCGCGATCGTTTTGTACGCCTTATCAATGCGGTAATTCAGGAACCAACAATTGCCGTTAGCGAGTTAAACCTGCTTTCCGCAAGCGAGAAGCAGCAATTACTTCATGAGTGGAATCAGACTGACAAGCCCATTCCCGACACCAATTTACTGGCGCTATTTGAAGAACAAGCCCTTAAGTCACCTGACGCGGTTGCGCTGAAAAGTGGCGACAGATACCTGAGTTATCAAAGCTTGAAAAATAGTGTTGACCAGCTCGCGCAGCGGCTCATCGCCCGCGGTATAGGCCCCGGGAGTATCGTTGCCATTGCCCTGCCTCGAGATGAGTCAATGCCGACGGCATTACTGGCCGTGATGAAATCTGGCGCGGCGTATTTACCATTAGACCCGAACGCCCCGGTTGGGCGCTTGGCCCTTATCATGGAAGAGGGACAGCCGGATCTTATTATCTCGTCCTCTGATATAAGCCCCCGTTTACTCGGAAGTAATGCCTCAATACTTGAGCTGGATGCGGCTGAACCTAGTTTTGTGTCTGAGGCGGCGTCAGCGCCAAAAACTTTCGCCACGCCGATTATTAGCGGCGATACCAGCGCGTATGTCATTTATACATCGGGATCAACCGGGCGCCCCAAGGGCGTCGAGATAAGCCATGCTGGCTTGTTGAATTTCCTTTTGGCAATGCAAGATGAACTGAATATTCAGCCCACTGATAAGTTGCTGGCCTTAACCACCGTGGCCTTTGATATTGCCGCTCTGGAGCTTTATCTTCCCCTACTTGTAGGCGCCCAGGTGGTGATCGCCAGTCGTGAGGTGGCAATCGATCCAGCAAAGCTTGCGCAGCTAATCAGTGCTGAACAAGTCACTGTTATGCAGGCGACACCATCGCATTGGCAGGCATTAATGCAAGACCACGCTGAGCAGTTACATCAGCTAAGGCCGCTAGTTGGCGGCGAAGCGCTACCGGCACAGTTGGCTCAAAAAATGCGCACACTAGGCCACCCCATCGTCAATCTGTATGGGCCCACCGAGACCACCATTTGGTCAACAATAATGCGCTTAGATGGCGACGACTTAGATTGTCCGCCTATCGGCCGGCCAATAAGAAACACCCAAGTTTATGTGCTTGACCAAGCTATGAAACCAGTGCCATTGGGCGCTATTGGTGAGCTGTTTATTGGTGGCGCAGGGGTTGCCAAAGGCTATCTGCATCGACCAGAACTAACGGCAGAACGATTCCTTAGCAATCCCTTTGGTGAAGGCCGGCTTTATAAAACTGGTGACTTGGCTCGCTGGCGTTCAGACGGTGTATTGGAGTACTTAGGCCGCAACGACTTTCAAATTAAAATTCGTGGGTTTCGAGTAGAGGCAGAAGAAGTCGAAGCAAATATTCAACGTTGTGATGGCGTGCAGCTAGCGGTGGTGACGTTGCGCGAACACCCCTGTGGCGACAAAAAACTCGTCGCTCACATCATAGCTAACAAAGGTAAAGATGGCGTAGCTCCAGATATAGATACCGTATTGTTGCGCAAACAACTTGAGAAGACTCTGCCCGACTATATGATTCCGTCAGTCTTCGTGTTTGTTGATACTCTGCCGACTAACGTCAATGGCAAGTTAGATCGCAAGGCCCTTCCCGAGCCTATATGGCAGCACACTAGTGAGTACGTTGCCCCACGCAATCCTGTTGAAACTCAGCTAGCTGAATTGTGGTGTGATGTCTTTCAGCTTGAGCGCATCGGTGTCCATGATAGTTTCTTTGACTTGGGCGGCGACTCCCTCACTGCGGCGAAAATGGTCTCTCGCTTACGAGAACTAATGAAGCGAGATATCCCCCTCGCCGCTATCTTCGAGGCGAGTACAATTGCGGAGCTTAGTGAGCAGTTACAACATCAGCAAACAGTTGACCCTCTCGGTATGATGCTGCCGCTTAAGGCGACTGGGACTGCATCGCCTTTGTTCTGTATTCATCCAGTGATCGGATTAAGTTGGGCATACAGTGGCTTAACTCGGCACCTAGGTAGCGAACAGCTCTTGTATGGTGTACAGGCACGAGGTTTAAGCGCCGAGTTCCTATCCGACGATTCCAGCGCTCTACCGCAGAGCATTGCGGAAATGGCTAGCGAATACATTGAACACCTTCGTCAAATTCAGCCGACGGGGCCATATAAATTGCTGGGCTGGTCATTAGGCGGCTTATTAGCGCATGAAATTGCCCGACGCTTAGAAGCCGATGGCGAAGAGATTAGCTATCTTGCCGTGCTCGACGCCTACCCCTATGTGCAGGGTGAAGATCAGCAGACCGATGAAGTTCAGCTGGTGAAAAGCGCCTTGAGCTTTATGGGCTTAGCTGCGGATTCGCTTCCGGTCGGATCAGAAAATATGGCGGAGCTAACCGAGTTGCTATGTCGTGAGTACGATATTTACAACCTACCCTTTGTGAAAGAAATGCAGCAAAGCAACGGCAATATCATTGAGGGTGTTCGCCAAATTATTGAAAATAATCTGGCGATATCCCGAGATTTTGTGCCGGGTAAAATCAACGCCGATATGCTGTTTATTGCCGCTGCCCAAACCGCAGAGACCAATATGAGTAATGTGCTGCAGAATAATGCTGAGGTGTGGCGTGAGCACGTTGGCGATCTCAATATTCACAGTGTGGATTGCCATCACCAACAAATGTTTGATGCAGAGCCTCTAGAGTTGATTGGGCCTTTAATTGCCGATTCACTCACGGCCTAAAGTATTGATATGACTATCACTAGAATATGCCTTGACGGGCAGGCGGGCGATTAATGAATATCACAATTTTTAGTATTGGCACGCAGGGTGATGTTCGACCGTTTATTGCTCTGGGTCTGGGCTTGCAAGCCGCCGGTCATAAGGTTTGTATTGCCAGTGGTAAAACCTGCGAAAACCTAGTTACCCAGCATGGCCTCACTTACTCGGCGCTCACAGCCGACTTTCTTGAAGTGATGGCGAAAGATCCCCGCGCGATTCAGCGTGGCTTGAACCCCTTGGCCTTAATGACGACGGCGCGCCGTCACCTTAAAGATATGTCCCAGCACTGGGCTGCCGAAGGCTTGGCGGCGGCAAAAGATGCCGACTTGCTCTTGGGCAATGGCATGATGGCGGTATTAGCAAACTCACTTGGTGAGGCGCTAAATATCCCAGCAGTAGAAACCCATTTGCAGCCGGTCACGCCCTGCGCTGACATTCCGCCAATGATGCTCACACCGCCAGAAAAGCCCCGGATTGGCACTGTCAATGAAATGCTCTACCACGTGCTTCGGGTCATTACATGGCGAATGCTTAGCGCGGCTTATGGCCCGGTTCGCAAGTCCTTAAAGCTAAGTGCCCTACCGTGGTATGGCCCTTATTATCGTCAAAAAGCTGAACATCGCCGTATTCTTTATGGCTTCAGTCCCGCACTCCTTCCGGCCTCGCCAAGTTGGCCCGGGGGTGTGCAAGTCTGCGGAAATTGGTTTCTTAATGGCGAGTCACAGTGGCAACCATCCAAGGAGCTGCAACAGTTTTTAGCTGATGGCGACAAGCCAATTTATATCGGTTTTGGCAGTATGCTAAGTGATGACACCGACAACCTCAGTGCCATCATTTATGAGGCCGTAGCCAAAACCGGTCGCCGCGCTATCCTAGCCACTGGCTGGGGCGGACTGACCGCACAGCCCCATAGTAATCCTAATATTTTCGTTATTGACGGCGCGCCGCATGATTGGTTATTTCCTCAGGTCGCCCTAGCTGTGCATCACGGTGGCGCGGGAACAACTGCCGCCACTATTCGAGCCGGCATTCCATCGGTTGTTGTGCCTTTCTTTGGTGACCAGCCGTTTTGGGCGTGGCGACTAGAGCAAAATGGCGTCGCACCCAAAATGCTTAAACGCAGCACGCTGACGGCGCTTGCCCTAGCGCAGGCCATAGACCTCGCAAGTAGCGATGTGATGCAAGTAGCTGCAGTTAAACTCTCGCAAAAAGTAGCCAAAGAAGATGGAGTGCAAACTGCAATGGCATTACTAAAACAATGGGGTTTCTTGGATCAAATTGCGACTCATGGCAATGATAAAGCTATAGATACTGAGGCTAGCCGGCTGGAGCAGGAAAGTAGCGTCAATAGCGACGGAGCGAAAAAAAACGCAAGCATGAACTCCGCAAGTACCGTTTAGTGCAAGCCTGGTGAATGCCGCTTATACCCTGTCCCTGTTTGTAAGCTCAGCAAACTATTTGACGCTCCCGGGTTTTGAGGGTGTTTGTGCTCACTGTCGTTTTGATATTAAACACTATAACGATGCCTTATATCGCCATTACAAAGTGCCCTTTCCTGCATCCCTGCAGACTGCGTCCGTTCAACGCAAAGCCGATTTTTTAGCGGGTCGTATTACTGCAAATTTGGCTTTTATAAAATTAGGTTTACCCCCGCAAGTCATTGAAATTGGTGAGCATCGTAATCCGGTTTGGCCATCTTCAGTGCAGGGATCGATTACCCATCACAGCAGCAGCGCCTATTGTATGATGATACTGCGCCCGACTGGCGTGTCGGCGGGAATCTCAGCTGGAATCGATCTTGAGTCTTATCTTTCTGCTAGTGAGTCGACTTCACTAGCCAGCGGCATCCTGTCTTCAATTGAGTTCGAATTAGTATCGGCAAACTTCTCAAGATTCGAGCGGGGACTAACGCTGATCTTTTCCGCCAAAGAATCACTTTTCAAAGCGCTCTATCCCGCAGTCGGTCACTATTTTGATTTTCTCGATGTGGGGGTGTCAGCTATTAGTATTGATAGCCGCGAACTGCAGCTGATACTGCTGCGCGACTTATCACCCCGTTGCTTAAAAGGCGACACTATAACGGTTTATTGGCAAGAAAGTGCCGAGACCATACTGAGTTGGGTGTTACCTAATTCGTGTGCTATCGCCACTAGAGCTCACCAGTGATCGCAAGCACATCAGAAATTACGCTGAAAGAAAGCGCATAAAGTATCAGCTTGTAATTGCTGATGCGGCTATATTTTTTGGGTTTATGTTTTAAGCCTAACAGGGTCCCTGTCGATTAAACTGCAACATCAAACACAAGGCCGACTATAGCGGTTACAGCCATTGCCAGTGTTCCCCAAAAAGTAACTCGCGCTATACCAGTGAGTATTTTCGCACCACTCAATGCCGCAGAAAGTGCCCCAAGCATTGCCAGAAATACTAATGACAAAACAGCCACTGCTATTGGTAAACTACTGCCGTGGTAGAGGTAGGCTGTGAGCAAGGGTAGTATTGCGCCTAAGGTAAAACTTAGGGCTGAGGAAATCGCAGCGCTTATGGGCTGCGCACTGCTTATTTCGGAAATTCCTATTTCATCTCGCGAGTGGGCGGCTAGAGCATCGTGCGCCATTAATTGCCGCGCAACTTGCTCAGACAATTCTGCCTCTAGGCCACGCTGTTGATAAATTTCCGCCAACTCGAAAACTTCACCTTCATAATCTTGTTCTAGTGATTGTTGTTCCTGCAAGAGATCTGACTTTTCGGTGTCGGCCTGCGAACAAACAGAGACGTATTCACCTGCGGCCATAGAGATAGCGCCGGCGACTAGGCCGGCGGTACCAGCGACTAAAATGGCGTTGTGCCCTGAGTTTGCCGAGGCCACCCCAATAATAAGACTTGCCGTTGATACGATACCGTCATTGGCTCCTAAAACAGCGGCTCTTAACCAGCCAACGCGATGTTGGCGATGATGTTCCTCATGGGACATATGATCTCTTCCTTTACCGTATTAGTCCTCTAAGCGCGCATACGCGCCGCGGCATCGTGTTTACTTTTGCTGGATGGCCGGTGCTCTAGTCTGAACTAGGTCTTGCCGATCCAGCCTTTGCGCTTAAAGAAAAATAACATTCCGGCGGTCAGCAAAGTAAACACCACCCACAGTGCGGGATAAGCCCAGCGCCAAGCTAGCTCGGGCATATTCTGAAAGTTCATGCCGTAAACGCCGGCAATAAATGTCAATGGAATAAAGATGGTTGCGATAATGGTGAGGACCTTCATCACCTCATTCATGCGGTTTGACATGGCCGACATATAAAGATCGGTTAGACCGCTTGCCATCTCCCGATACGATTCTATGATCTCAACTATCTGAATAGTATGTTCGTAAACATCGCGCAGATAAGGCCGCGTTGAGTCCTCAATTCTGTCACCCTCTTCTCTGTACAGCTGGTCGACAAGCTCGCGCATAGGCCAAACAATTCGCCGTACTAATGCGAGCTCGCGTTTAACGGAGTGAATACGATGCAATACCTGCGGGCTAGGGTTTTCTAGGGTAATAAACTCAAGCTCTTCGAGGACGTCACCATACTTTTCCAGTACCGGAAAGCAGTGATCGACAACCGCATCTAGCAGCGCATAAAGTAAGTAGCTAGTGCCGCTTTTTCTAATCCGTCTGCCCTCGTTTTGCAACCTGTCCCGAATGGGTTGCCAGACATCGCCGGGCTTTTCCTGAAAGGTGATTAGTACATTGTCATACAGAAAAAGACTGACTTGCTCAGTATCTAAGCTTGAATCACTCAGTGGATCTACCACTTCATGCTGCACAAGCTGAAGCATGCGCAGTACCACAAAAATATGGTCATCAAATATTTCAATGCGGGGCCGCTGCGGAATATGAAGCACATCTTCTGCCGCCAAGGTGTGAAATGCGTAGTGATGCCGAAACAGATTAACAACGTAGGGATTTAAATTGCTAACATTCAGCCACCGCACTTGCACCCAGTCAGGCACGGGCTTTTCTAAGAACTCATCTAGATCTGCGATGTCACCACTTTCGATCCGCGTTGCAGAGTAGTCGGTATAGCTTATAGCGACGCTTCCTGGGGCCGGCGGCTCAAGAATATTGGCAATATGATCAATGCCTGGCAATTCCCCCGGTGTGACTCGGCGACTGTGTTTACGATCGCCGCTGATGCCAGACAAACCCAAAGTTGAGCGCAGCAACTGCCCTCCCCGCCCCACAGTCGCCATCGCGCTGTCGATAGCTCGCCCTATCGTAAGGTGCGCGTCTTTGGCCATAGTCACTCCTAATTTGTCAGGAAAATGCTAAATCGCTGGGTGCGAGGTTTTTCTAGTGTTTGTTGCGATCAATATGAACGAACGTGTTGGCAATGCCGCCAGAAGTTACCTGACTGGAGGATGCTGCTGCCGATCGCAATCTATGCGATGGTGGCATTGTGCGCCCAGCGAGGTAGATATCGGTATAGATATTCCTTAAGCGACGACAAATAATGCAGTTTGAATCTTAACCGACCATACCACGCCTCCCACGATTCGTATCAATGGCGCTGCTGATATCAACGCTATGCTTGATCTCGATCAAGGTTTACCCGCCCTATAATAACGATGGGCCCAGACTGGCCAGTACGTCCCCATCGATTGCCATGAAACGAGATCGTCGCTAAGGCTAGTTAGAGCGCTATGAGGATGGCCCAGCTATATCAAGATATTCACAATAGAAACTACTTTTATAGGCTCTTGAAACAGCTTACCCTCTGGCACATTAGCTGCGCGACACACTCACTTCTGCGCTCTGGAGTGGCAATAATATGCACGATCATCATCACCATACGGCGTCTGAACGCTTAGGCTGGGCCTTTGCGCTGAATTTCTGCTTCACCATTATTGAATTCATTGGCGGTTGGTTAACCAACAGTACTGCGATTATGGCTGACGCGGTACACGACCTGGGCGACTGTCTTGCTATTGGTATGGCATGGGGTCTTAACAAGCTTGGCGACAAAGAAGCCAGTACCCGTTTTAGCTATGGCTTTAGTCGCTTCTCACTATTGGGCGCCTTAATTAACGGCGTGATTTTAGTGCTGGGCTCCGTGTGGGTGATGAGTGAGGCTATTCCCCGTCTGGTAAACCCAGAGATGCCAGACGCAACTGGTATGCTCGGATTGGCTATTTTGGGTATCGCAGTGAATGGTTACGCCGCGTATAAACTCAGCGACGGTAAAACCCTTAATGAGCGGATGCTGAACTGGCACCTGATGGAGGATGTTCTGGGATGGGTCGCAATATTCCTCGTATCTATCGTTCTCATGTTTGTAGAACTGCCGATACTCGACCCCATCTTGTCGATCGGTTTTACACTCTTTATCTTATTTAATGTTGTTAGAAACCTTACTGAGACCCTTCGCCTATTTTTGCAGGCAACTCCCGACCATGAGTTACGCGAGCAACTTCAGCAGCAATTATCGACGCTTGAGCATGTTAGTGATATTCATCACCTCCACCTGTGGTCACTCGATGGTGAGCAGCATGTACTGACTGCCCACCTACTGTTAAATCAAAATTATGAACAGGCGGAGTTAGTGAAGTTGAAGTCGACTATTGCAGAGCTGATGAGTGTTCATCCGCTTAGTCATACAACAATCGAATTTGAATTTCCGGAAGAGTCATGTCGCGATGATTCAGCTGCAGATAAAAGCCATGATCATCACAACTGATCTAGTCTGCTAGCAGATACCCATACGAGCGGATAATGTACTTGGCCTTTGTTGACCTTAAAAAGGCCATAAATTCCTGAGCAGCGGCATTATGCTCCGACGTTTTTAGCAGCACCGCATCTTGTTTTATGGGCCGATAAAGGTCTTTGGGTACAATCCACGCTGAGCCACTTGTAAGCCGACCTTGGTCCATAATTTGCGATAAGGAAACAAAGCCAAGCTCGGCATTGCCAGTGCTGACAAATTGATAGGTTTGGGCAATATTTTCGCCGGTTACCCAAGACGAGCGTGTTGACGCTTCCAGGTTTAAATGGCGTAAAACGTCAACGGCAGCGGCGCCGTATGGTGCTAGCAAGGGGTTGGCGATGGCCAATTTACGATAGTTGCCGCCGCTTAAAACATCGCCTCTTGCGTCGACAAGGTCGGTCTTCGGTGACCAAAGGGCTAAGGCGCCGAGCGCGTAGGTGAAGCGGCTGGTCGGTGCAACAAAGCCAGCCTCAATAAGTGCCTCAGGCTTACTTTGATCAGCGGAAAGAAAAACTTGAAATGGTGCGCCATGAATAATTTGGGCATAAAATTTACCCGACGATCCAAAGGAAATGTTCAGGGTATGCCCCGACTCCTTGGTAAATGCGGTGCTGAGTTCGCGCATCGTCGCAGTAAAATTGGAAGCAACCGCGACCATAAGTTGTTCTGCCGTACTTACCCCTGCGGCAAACAGCAAGCAGAGCGTGCCTATTAGCTGGGCGAACTTAGTCATTGTTTTCCTTATTTGTGGCCGTTCTTAGAATAAATACGTTTTCTAGTATTGCTAGGGTCTAATTACCACACAGTGCTCGTAGGTATCTACTACTGTCGCCAAGTCTAGGGGTATTTGCAGCATCTCCTTACGGTTCCAAAGTTCGATTTGATCAGTGTACGCTGCTGAGCCTGGGCAGCCGTCCTGCCCGCCAAGCATAGTGAACCAGTTCGAATCGACATGGCCAAGATCAAAGAAGTATCGGGCTGTCGAACTCATGCCAACATAATGTTTGCCCCTTGCAAAACCGTGGGCAGATTTCATTAAGGTTTCATTGGCGCCTGCCACAGCAGATTCACCAAAGCGCCAACGCTTGCCTAAAATCGGTAGTGCCGCCATTGGATGACTCATCCTTAGGCGATGTATTGCGCCCCAGGTTTGATACTTTGCCAATGCTACCTCACATTTTGGAAGCGCGGCATCAATCGCGCGTCTAAGCTCTGACGGCGGACAGTGGGCAATATCAGCAAACAGTAAGCTGCGCGGATCCCAGCTAACCGTCATTACCTCCATATCGGCTTTGCCATGCAGGGCCAGTGCAAAATAATAAAGTAAGAATTCAAACGCCAGTGCACCTGCGCTATCGGTGGTGTATTGGCCGTCCCAGACAGCCAAACATTGATACGCTGCACTGTTGTCATTGCCTGCAAGTGCCAGCATCGCGTTTCTCAGCTCAATTCCGGTGTCGCTTTTAACATCTGTCATTAGAGCGGTTAGTAGCTGTTTGTCGATGCGCTCTGCGGCGCTAAGCTCAGCTTTAAGGCGCTCGACTCTGTCGTCAGGGGAAAAGAAGCAACTCACCAAGACATCTGCACCCACTTCGGGCTTATTATTGGCCGAGGCTACAAAACCTTCCTCCGGATTGTAGCGCGTCGGCAGCCTGCTGCTATCGAGCATGTCATCCCAGTGCCGGTGGTCGTCAACCGCAAGTACTACGTCATTCGGTCTTTCACTGGGGCGCTTCGGCAGTCTTGCCGCCATAACTTGGCCGATATTTCCGTCTTTATCAGCATAAACCATGTTCTGACCAGCAACGGCAAACTCTTTTAATGCTATTTGGAACTCAGAGAAATTATTAGAACGCGCTGCATTGAGCATTGCCGAGATCTCGCCGCTCACTTGGTGGCCCACCCAACGGAATGCATATTTATCAGCTGTAGGACTAGACTTAGAATCGCCGAACATCGGCGCGTCAGTTATCAGGGGTCCGTAGTCCGAGTCTCTTAATAGAACTTCCCTATCTAGACCCCATCGGGTTGTAATACGTTCTTTACGGCTTATAAAGCTATTTTGTGGCTGCTCAGACACGTCGAATAAATCACTAGACGCGGCGTGCATGGAAGTTCCCCCCCATGCAATATGATTGCCACGACCAACCATCACTGCTGGTAGGCCGGGCAACATATAACCCACGGTTTTCAACGTTGGGCAATGTAGTCCCCCCAACATCCAAAAGCTGGGTAGCACCATTGGCAAATGCGGGTCACCGCTAAGCATGGCACTGCCACTCGCGGATTTATCGCGGTGAATAGCAAGGGCATTTGAACCGCCGGGCTTGCCAAATAGACCGCTTAGCCATTCCAAAGCTTGAGCATTATTGATAACGTCGCCTGGCGGTAGTGGCGGTCCGCCACCGAAGTTCATCAAATGTTGCCACAGTGCTGACCAGTCCTTGCGCTTGCGCAAGGGCAGAAGTTTCGGCCACATACCCCAGGTAAAATCGGCGCAATTTAAACGTGCAAGTGTTAGTAGGTCATAGACAGTCCAGGGAGTCGGCTGCACATTGAGGATTTGGAACTCCTCTGGCCACAGCGCTTTGTGAGCAACAAGATTATCGACCACATAATTTATGCCGTCGGTGTAGCCTTGCATCCATTGCTGGGTGCTTTCAGGCATGGCCTCGTAACTCTCCTTGCTGGTTCTTCCTAGGTCGAGAACCCGCAGAGTATGATCAATATTGTTGGCAATTGGCCCAAGCAATTCCGACACCCGACCTTGACTCACATACTTGAGAAATTCGATTTGTCCCAGACGTAGATGTGCGTGAGTCACCCCAAGTCCGACCGCGAGATCCCGTTCGTTTTTAGCTTCAATAAAGGGAATTAAATACTTGTTCCAATGAATTTTAATCGCGTCAGTCAGTGGTGCCTTATTTAGGGGGAGCGCATCAATCCGCTGCCTGACGGTGTATTTAAGACGCGGGGTGAAAATATGGCCAATGGTTACTCGGCCTAGCAGGCTTATTATTCCGGGCAGGTCTGTAAGGCGGGGCATTAACAATCCTAGTATTTAAATACGATGGCGCTTTACTTTAGCAGAGCACTTTATTCGGTAAAGCAAGGTGTCCTCTAAATGTGACGTATTGCCTAATATGCTTGCTGGCTAGATTATTATTTAAATAATTGCACAATTCTGGCGCACCCTTGCGCGCTCTTTTGCACTATTTACTTGCAAATAACGGCTGTTTTTTTATTAGGGTCCTGAGCTTAATGTGCACTCGGATCGTCATCGATTGGCGTCGTAAAACAGTATTTGTTACATATCCATTGACGCTTGACCCTCCTACTGTTGGAGGCATTACTTTATCGAGCATAGAATCTTTACGCGTTTATGGAGCAAAAGACCATGACCAGTGACAAGCCCGTAATCAATAAAAAGCCAGTGCTAAGTGAAAATACATCGACAACACGTTATGAGCTGCCTATTGAGGGCATGACGTGCGCCTCATGCGCGGGCCGAATTGAAAAATTACTAAGTGGTTTAAGCGGTGTAAATTCGGTGCAAGTAAATTTGGCCACAGATTCTGTGCATATCGAGTTATCTGATGATGTAGCAATAAATACGGTCTGCGCTGCCATTGATAACTCTGGCTACTCTGTAGCAGAGGAGGCGTTTCAATTAAATATCAGTGGTATGAGCTGTGCTTCGTGTGTCGGGCGTATCGAAAAAGCGCTGAATAAACTTAGCGGGGTCCGCGCCGTGAGTGTCAATTTAGCCACTGAATCAGCGCATATAAGTGCGATCAAAAACTACCTTAAGGTCTCACAGCTTATCGCTGCAATTAAAGACGCTGGATACTCTGCCAGCGCAGCGGGTGCAAATCAGACTGATATAGATGCTTCGCTGCACTCGTCGCAAGGCGAAGCCAAGACCAAAACCAAGACAAGTAAAGAAAGTCGACATTTAATGATTGCTGTAGCGCTGTCGGCGCCCATGCTCCTGGGAATGATCTTTTCGGTGTTTGGATTAGATCTTATGCCACCGCCCTGGCTGCAATTCATGCTCGCCACACCCATACAATTTTGGTTGGGCGCGCGCTTTTATCGCGCGGCGTGGTTCGCTCTAAAGGCCCGCACCGGCAATATGGATTTACTCGTCGCAATGGGTACCAGCGCTAGTTATGGCTTGAGCGTCTTTGAGTTATTCTCGCAATATTTGAGTCAAGAAACCCAGCAGGCGATGGGTCACTACTATTTTGAAGCCTCAGCCGTGGTGATTACCCTAGTGCTTCTGGGTAAATGGCTTGAGCGTCGGGCCAAGCATCAAACCACCGCTGCCATTCAGGCATTACAGGCTTTGCGGCCAGCAGTGGCAAGGGTTAGGACGAACAATAAAGATAGTGATGTCGCCATCGAAGCCATCCGTGCGGGCGATATTGTGGTGGTGAAACCGGGAGAGCGTATTCCCGTGGATGGCAGCATCATTGAAGGGAGTGGTCATTTAGATGAATCGATGATTACCGGGGAAAGTATGCCGACATACAAGTCTGTCGGCGATACCGTTGTCGGCGGCGTCATCAACACCGACGCCCTACTATTAATAAAAACCACTGCCGTGGGAACAGAAACCACGCTGGCTCGTATCATTCGCTTGGTTGAAAGTGCGCAAGCCGCCAAGGCGCCGGTGCAACGTCTAGTCGATAAAGTCAGTATGGTATTTGTACCCGTGGTGATAGCGATTGCCATAGCCACTGTGGTGGGCTGGTACCTGCATAACGGTGATTTACAGGGTGCAATTATTAATGCGGTGGCGGTACTTGTTATTGCCTGTCCCTGCGCGCTTGGGCTTGCCACACCCGCCGCCATTATGACCGGAACTGGTGTGGCAGCTCGCCACGGCATCTTAATCAAAGACGCTCAAGCCCTCGAGATTGCTCATAACATCACCACTGTGGTGTTTGATAAAACCGGCACCCTGACTGTGGGTAAACCAAGTTTGCTCGAGTATATTGCCTGCGATAATGACAGCAATCACTTACTCGCCATGGCCGCGTCCGTGCAGCAAGGTAGTGATCATCCCTTGGCCCAAGCGGTACTAAATCAAGCAAAAGACCGGCAAATCTCGGTAATAGAGGCTAGCGAGCTAAAAACCTTGGCCGGACGCGGTGTATCTGCAACAGTCCAAGGAAGGCTCTTATTACTGGGGAATACCCGTCTAATGCGAGAATCGGGGGTTTCCCTAGCGTCTTTAGAGCAGCAAGCACAAGATCTAGAAAATGACGGCAATACTATTTCTTGGCTAGCAGAGACAGGGGATGCTCTGAGCTTGATTGGCCTGCTGGCATTTGGGGATGAGATAAAACCGTCGGCCAAATCTGCCATCGAGCGCCTCCAAAATAAGGGTATAAAAACCGTGATGATTACCGGCGACAATGCCGGCAGCGCGCGCGCCGTTGCAGCAAAATTGGGCCTGCAAGATTACATTGCCAATGTGCTCCCAGACGGTAAGGCAGAAGAAATTCGCAAATTACGCAGCGAAAATAATATTGTCGCCATGGTGGGCGACGGTATTAATGATGCCCCTGCCCTCGCGGCGGCTGATGTTGGTATTGCCATGGCTACTGGCACCGACGTGGCTATGCATACAGCAGGTATTACCCTTATGCGCGGTGATCCTGATTTAATTGCCGATGCGATTGATATTTCTAGACGCAGTTATCAAAAAATACGCCAAAATTTGTTTTGGGCCTTCATCTATAACTTATTGGGTATCCCCTTAGCCGCGAGTGGTTTGCTAAGTCCGGTAGTCGCCGGCGCCGCAATGGCGTTTAGCAGTGTCAGCGTCATCAGCAATGCTCTATTGTTAAAACGTTGGAAGCCCAAAGCATAGGCTAGGACGTATAGAACATTGGAGGGCTAGGCGAGGTAGACTAATGCCGGCACAAAAAACAAGGCAACTAGAAAGAAAGACAGAAAAACTGGAGAGAAAATGAACATCGGTGAGGCGGCAAAGGCCAGCGGCATCTCAGTTAAAATGATTCGGCATTACGAATCATTGGGCCTAATTAAGGAAGCAGCGCGCACATCGGCAGGATACCGACTGTATTCTGCAAGCGATGTGCATAACCTAAGTTTTATAAAAAGTGCCCGGTCCCTAGGGTTTTCACTCGCGCAAATCCAGCAGCTGCTATCGCTGTGGCTTGACCGGGATCGCGCTAGTTCCGACGTTAAAGCACTAGCAATGGAACATATTGAAGAGCTGGATAGCAAAATAAGTGAACTGAGTACAATGCGAAATTTATTGGCGGATCTCGCATCAAATTGTCACGGCGATAGCCGCGCTGACTGCCCTATTTTGTCTGGTTTGGAAAAAGACTCCAACTGTAAAGGCCATTAATTGTCGCGATGAACATTACGATTAGTGTGAGCAAGAAAATAAGATACTGGGTTTTGCTGATGTTTTTCAGTAAGCTCGCCGTCGCTGCCATTAATCCCATCGCTATAAGCAGCGGTACGCCATCGCTGTTCTCGCAGTTGTCGGCCCCGCAGCATAAACACCCTGTGGCGGCCTCAACAAGTATGGATCGTTGGCAGACTTCAGAGATTCCGGATGCCGGGGCTCAGACCGCTGAGATAAGCCCGGCCGATAACAGCGAACATCGCGCCGCGCAGTGCGATTGGGCCACCGGGCATTGTCATGCAGCAGCCATACCCCCGGAGAATTATGACCGCAGTAGCAATAGCCCCCAGAGAGCGCGCAATGACTTGCAGCCTAGTACAAGCACCGCAGCAGTTTTTGCCTTATTTCGTCCACCGATTTACGCAAAGCTAGGTTTTTTGCGCCGGTCATTTGGCTTATTGCCGCTCGCTTAAGGTTGTAATACCTCAATTGATCAGGTCGTTGTGACGTCGTTATTCAAGATTCCGGCTCTGTCCCTTAAGCTTAGCAATACACGAGTCGGATACCGATAGAGAATTTGATCAGGACACCATTATGAAAATCCCATCACCCGCCGGTTTAAACGATGCGGCCGGTAACACCGGCATATCACGTCGACGTTTTGTGCAAGGTGCCACCAGTGCTGGTGCGCTTATCGGCCTTAGTGGCGCGCCTTTAAGTTTCGCCAACAGTTTTGGCGCTGCAAACATGCCGGTAATGAAGTCTCCCGATGTCCTCACGGGGAATCACTTTGAATTAAATATTGGCTATCAAACCGTAAATTTCACTGGCCATGAGCGTCTGGCAACAACCGTGAATGGCAGTCTCCCGGGACCTATTTTGCACTGGAAAGAAGGCGAAGATATTTCCCTGCGGGTACACAATCACCTGCATCACGACAGCTCTATACATTGGCACGGCATGATTTTACCCACCGGCATGGACGGCGTACCGGGGATGAGTTTCGCAGG
Organism: Zhongshania sp. R06B22; assembly: GCF_040892595.1. Lineage (NCBI taxonomy): Bacteria > Pseudomonadati > Pseudomonadota > Gammaproteobacteria > Cellvibrionales > Spongiibacteraceae > Zhongshania > Zhongshania arctica. Next base: position 2,300,148 of record NZ_JBFRYB010000001.1, read on the forward strand.
TATCAAGCCCGGTGAATATTTTGATTACGCCTTTAAAGTGCAGCAAAACGGCACGTATTGGTACCACAGTCATTCAGGTTTTCAGGAACAGACCGGCGTTTATGGGGCAATAGTGATTGAGCCTGCGAACCCCGATCCGGTCAGCGCAGATCGCGACTATGTGGTGCAACTGTCTGACTGGTCAGACCAACAAGCAGAGGACATTTACACCACCCTTAAACAACGCGGTGATTACTATAATTTTCGGCAGCGCACGGTAGGTGATCTGTGGCGGGACATCAAAGAAAAAGGCGTGGCACGCAGCTGGGCAGAACGCGGTATGTGGAATCAAATGCGCATGCATCAGTCCGATATCGCCGACGTGACTGGCCACACCTACACCTACTTAATGAACGGCAGTACCCCAGAGCAAGGCTGGAACGGTCTCTTTAACCGTGGTGAAAAAGTGCGTTTACGGTTTATTAACGCCTCCGCCATGACCATTTTTGATGTCCGTATTCCCGGTCTAAAGATGACCGTGGTGGCGGCAGATGGTCAAAATATTCAAGCGGTCAGTGTTGATGACTTTCGTATCGGCGTGGCGGAAACCTATGATGTGATTGTCACGCCAAGCGATGACAGCGCTTACTGCGTATTTGCTCAAAGCATCGATCGCAGCGGGTTTTGCCGGGGTAATCTCAGCCCTAACCCAGAATGGCAGGCCGAGCTACCCAAGATGGATCACGCTCCCCTGCTCGCCCATCGCGACATGGGTATGGCCATGAACATGAATATGAGCATGGACACGTCCACAGGCACAGGCACAGGCATGGCGGGAATGCACGCCATGCATAATATGGGCTCAATGAAAGGCATGGATCATAGCGGCCACAACATGGCGGCTATGAGTGACGATCCGGGTATGCAAGACAAGCCCGGCCCCGCTGGAATGGGAAGTCAGCGCGGCATCACTCACAACAAAACTGAATTTGGCCCACATGTGGATATGCGTTCTGAATCGCCAATGAACGGCCTAGATGATCCGGGTATCGGCTTGCGTGAGCACCAACAACGTTATGGTCGGCGGGTGCTGCGCTATGGAGACTTGCGCAATCTTTATGAAACCGAAGATCGCCGTGATCCTGAACGCGAAATTCAGCTGCATCTAACTGGCAATATGGAGCGCTATATGTGGTCCATGAACGGCATTCCCTTTGCCGACGCCAGCCCCTTGCAACTCAAATATGGTGAGCGCCTAAGGATTGTATTAGTGAATGATTCAATGATGACCCACCCTATACATCTCCACGGTGTGTGGAGTGAATTAGAAACTGGTGATCCGCAATACATTCCTAAAAAGCACACGATATTAGTCCAGCCGGGTTCCAAAATTAGTTACTTGGTTACTGCCGATGCGCTAGGTCGCTGGGCCTATCACTGTCACCTGCTATACCACATGCCAGGTATGATGCGAGAAGTCCGCATCAGTGAAACCGGTACATTGTCATGAGTATCATTCGTATTTCTAGCGTCACTGCTGTGATACTCACTGCCTTCGCGCCCATGGCATGGAGCCATTCCGACGCAGATCCCGTGGTTAGCATGTTTGCGGCGAATCAGTTTGAATTACTTGCAGACGGACATGGTGTCGGAATCGGGTGGGATATCGACGCTTGGCTCGGTAGAGACCTTGAAAAGCTATGGATTAAAACCAGCGGCGACCATAGCCATAGCGCGGGCGCTCCCCAACGCAGCGAACTTGAGGTGTTGTATAGCAAAGGAATAGCAACATACTGGGACGTTCAAGCTGGTTGGCGGGGTGATTTCACAGATACCGAGGACCGACATTGGTTTGCACTGGGCCTGCAGGGCTTAGCGCCCTACTTCTTTGAAACTGCCTTAACATTTTATATTGGTGAACACGGCCAAACCGCATTGCGGATTAATATCGAATATGAGCTACTAATCACCCAAAAGCTGATCCTCACACCGGAGCTAGGCGCAAATATCTATGGTCGCAATGACCCACAAACCGAGACCGGCAGTGGTCTGGCGGATATCGAAACCGGACTGAGATTGCGCTATGAATTTACTCGGAAGTTCGCGCCTTATATTGGCGTGAGCTATCACAAGGAAAACGGCAAAACCGCTGACTACAAACGCAATGCTGGCAAACACACAGAGGAATTGAGTTTGGTGACGGGTTTACGCTTTTGGTTTTAAGCACCAACTACGTTGCCGAATACTTGTTCAACATCGTTGAGCTCAGGACTTAGTTTCTATGTGCAACTACAGGCTGTGAATTGTCAGCGTTCGAGTGGTCGCGCTTGGGTAAGCCCTGGGCCACTTTAATTTTTCTCATCGCGGACATTCTGCCCTTAACACGATACATTAACGGCTGATATTTTGGCCGTGAGTGGCTGGCGAGACTATTCAAAGTGCTTTGTTGTGTGCTCAATTGAAAATTAGTGGCTTCTAGAAACCTATTGGTCTGCATCGTCTAGGTTCCCGTAGATATCTTTTTTGCTAAGCAATTTATAAATGACAGGCTGCGAAGCCACACAAGTGGCTGATCGCCGGTAGCAATATTGTGTTAGCAAAACGCTAGTTGGAATAGAAGAGCACTGCCTGTGATAAATGATCGCTAGCATAGCGAAGCGTAAGGCGCTGAATTAACGAGATTTGAGGACGTGGAAATGGGCCCGGGGCCAACGGTAAGAAAAAAACCTATCATAGGCCTGCTGCAAGTTGCTGGCGTTGTTGTGCTAATGCTCTTGGCGTTCATCTACTCCAGGCCTCCGGGTGTGCCGGACGAGGCATCGGTAGCGAAAGAGCTTGCCGCTTCGCCGGGTAAACCGGCTCCCTTGGTTTCGGTCGTTCGACCCTCGGCTTTACCGGGGCAACTCGCCGTTACTTCGACCGGTTCTGTAGCTGTGCGCAGCTACGTCACATTAACGCCCCAAGTTTCTGGGCGGGTTGTGGCGACTTCTCCGGCTTTGCGCAGTGGCGGTAGCTTTGCCGCAGGCGAAACATTGGTGACGCTCGAACAGCGCGACTTTATTCTAGCGCTCGCTCAGGTGCAGGCCGATGTCACATCAGCGCAAGCGTCACTGCAGTTGAGCCAAGCGGAAGCATCAGCGGCAATCGCCAATTATCAAATGCTGAGTCCGGGTAAAGAGACTCCCCCGCTGGTCGCTAAAGCGCCACAAATAGCTCAGGCAAAAGCGCAGTTGCAAGCCGCTATGGCCCGTCGTGATATTCAGCAAGTTAATCTTGAGCGCAGCGTATTTTCGCTACCTTTCTCGGGCCGAGTGGTTGAAAGCACTGCCGACGAAGGTCAAATGCTCAGTGCCGGTCAATCCTTTGGTCGAGTCTACGCTCTGGACGCGGTCGAAATTGTTATTACATTGGCACCTGAAGAACTCGCAAAAATAGCGCCTGCAGAAGGCCGCGCGGCGATGATCACCGCCGATGGCCTTAACTTTGAAGGTCGTATTGCCAGAGTTGCCGCCGAGCGCGACCCGCGCACGCGCTTCTCACAGGTTTATTTAACGGCAAGTAATAGTGAACCCTTAACGCCGGGAACCTTTGTTTCCGTGAAATTGAAGGGACCAGCCATCGAAAACACGTTTAAGCTTCCGGAAAGCGCGCTTCAGGTAGGTCAGTCTTTCTGGATTGTAAAAGACGGTGCTATCACTGGGATGGACGCAACTATTTTGGGGCGTAGCAATGGCCATTATCTGGTTGAAGCCTTTGACTATGGCGATGGCATTGTTACTGGCGCCGTGCCCGGCGCCCGCGAGGGACTTCCGGTTCGCTTGGCAGAGACAGACTGATGACTGACCCGAATAAGGTGCTTCCCCCTACTCCCGCTGGCGATAACTATCGTGGGCTGTTGGCGTATTTTGCTAAGAACCCCGTTGCCGGCAATCTGCTTATGGTCATATTGCTGGTGGGCGGTCTGCTGTCCGGCTTGGCTTTGACCGCGCAGGTGTTTCCAACCATCGACCCCGGCACCGTGACCATTTCAGTTGCCTACCCCGGCGCAACGCCAACCGAGGTTGAGGAAGGCATTACCAGGCGAGTCGAAGAAGCAGTTTTCGGTATTGATGGCGTTGATCGAGTAATTTCCCGGGCTTCTGAAAATCTCGGCTCGGTTACCCTCGAGCTAAAAGATTTTGTCGATGCGGATAAGGTGCGCGATGATGCAGAAGCTGCGGTGCAGCAACTGATCGATTTTCCGCCAGAAGATGCAGAGCAGCCTAAAATTGTTCGCGCTGAAACCCTTTCAGACGTTTTAACCATTGTTGTGAGCTCGGAGCTGGGCGAGCGTGAACTTCGGCGCGGCGCTGAAATAATTGAGGAAGAATTATTAGCGCTGCCCGGCGTCTCCCTGGTGTCACTGCTGGGGGCGAAGGACTACGAGATAGCAATCGAAATTAGCGAGGACTCTCTGCGGCGCTACGATCTGACAATGACGGACGTCGCCAACACCATCAGGCGCTCGTCTATAAACCTGTCATCCGGTGAAATTAAGACCCAGGGCGGCGACCTCTTACTTCGCACTAATACCAAACGCAATACCGGTGAGGCCTTTGAAGATATTGTATTGCGCGCAGGTTCCGACGGCAGTGTTCTGCGGGTATCCGATGTCGCCACCGTGCGCGACGGCTTCACTGACACCGACCTGATTAACCAATTCAACGGCCGCGAGAGCGTGCTGTTAAAAGTGCAAAAATCCGAAGCCGAAGATGTGCTTGTGATCGCGGGAACAGTGAAAGCATTTTTGGCAGATTATACCCCGCCAGCCGGTGTTGATTTGTCTGTGTGGGACGACCAAACAGACATTCTGCAGGATAGGATTAGTTTGCTGCTGCGAAACGGTCTCCTTGGCTTTGCCCTGGTTTTCCTGTTCTTGGTGGTCATGTTGGATTTGCGACTCGCGCTGTGGGTTGCCATGGGCGTGCCGATATCCTTCCTTGGAGCGTTTCTGTTTTTTGACGTTTTTGACGTCAATATCAATATGATCTCGCTGTTCGCACTGATCATTGTGCTGGGTATTGTTGTTGATGATGCGGTGGTGGTTGGCGAGAATATTATATCTGAACAGGAGCATGGCAAGACTGGTATACAGGCTGCAATGGACGGCGTTAACGGCGTGTTTGGACCGGTTATGGTCGGTGTTTTAACAACCATGGCGGCCTTTGCGCCTCTGCTGTTTGTTACCGGCAGCTTTGGCCAGATCCTTGGCGTGGTGCCAGTGGTGGTTATCCTGGTACTGGCGATGTCGTTGATTGAAGCCTTCCTTATTCTGCCATCCCACCTTGCCCACGGTGGTAAATGGAGTCGCTGGCCACTGGATCAAATGCAAAACGCGGTGTCTGTGCGAGTTGATCGTTTCCGAAATTTCATTCTGGCACCTGCAGTCGCTCGAGCGGTTCGCCATCGCTATTTGACACTGGTGGCCGGTATCGGTCTGTTAGTGTTGGCTGGGTTACTGCTAACCACAGGTGCAGTGCGATTTATCTTCTTTCCTGCACTGGAAGCAAACTCCATTCGTGCCACCCTAGAATTTCCCATCGGCACGCCTTTTGAGTCAACCCAAGTCGCGGCTGACAGAATTGTTGCTGCCGCAAATGTAGTGAATTCACGCCTGGACGGCAATGCATTTGAATCTATTAGCGTTACCGTTGGCGGACTGTCGAGATCAGCCGGTGGCCCCGGTGGCGGCAATTCGATGACGGTTGCGAGTCACTTGGCATCGGTGCAGATTGAGCTAGGTCCTGAGCCACCACGTACCCTTTCTGCCAAAGCACTGGAGCGCTTGTGGCGAACGGAAGTTGGTGATATTCCCGGCGTCGAACGCCTGTCTTATGTGGCTGATTTTTTTGGCGGTCAGGCTGATTTAGAATTTGAGCTCGCCCATCAAGACAGCGACATTCTCGAACAAGCGGTCAGCAGCTTGCGTGAGCGCTACGAAACCATTGCGGGCGTGTACGAAGTTCAGGATTCCAATAGCATTGGTAAACGCCAGTTTGATATTCATTTAAGCCCTGCTGGCGAAGCTGCAGGACTGACACCGACCGACATTGCACGCCAGCTGCGCAGAAATTTCTTTGGCGAGGAAGTGCAACGTATTCAGCGTGGCCGGGAAGAGTTAAAAGTGATGGTTCGCTACCCGGAGAGCAACCGAAGTTCTACCGCAGATCTATTTGACGCCCGTATTCGCCTTGCCGACGGCAGCGAGGCGCCGCTCTCCAGTGTTGCCCAGGTGACAGAATCAAGAAGTCTGTCTGCCATTAACCGGGTGGACGGCCTGCGTATTGTCTCCGTCTCGGCTCAGGTTGACGAAGCCCTGACCACACCGAGCCTAGCTAATGCGGTGGTATTGGAACAGTTTGTACCGGAATTTAAACAGCAGTTTCCTGGTTTGCAGATTCGACAAGCGGGCGAAGGCCGTGAACAGTCTAAAGATTTGTCGGCCTTGGGTAGATTGACACTGGTGGCCCTGCTCATTATTTTTGCGCTAATGGCATCGCAATTAAAAAGCTATACCCAGCCACTAATCATTCTCGCTGGGGTACCGTTTGGTGCCGGCGGCGCGCTAATTGGACACTTTTTACTTGGTTACAACCTTTCTTTTATCTCACTTTTTGGCATCGTGGCCCTGAGTGGTGTTGTCGTTAACGACGCATTGGTATTGGTTGATCGTTATAACAAACTACTTGAGGAAGGTTGGGATAACGACAAAGCGATTGTTGAGGCTGCCCGTCGCAGATTTCGCGCTATTTTCCTCACCACGGCAACTACCGCGCTTGGTTTAGCACCCATGCTGTTCGAAACCAGCACTCAGGCGCAATTCTTAATTCCCATGGCGGTAAGTTTGGCAACGGGAATTGTGTTTGCAAGTATCATTATCTTATTTTTAATACCTGCGCTGGTAATGATTCGGGAGGATCTACGGTTTAAATCCAGAAAGATTTAAGACTTTGAGCTGTGTTTAACCTGCTCAGAAATAATAAAATAAATTTAATAAGACTGGCGCTACACTGGACAGGTGATGGGCGCATACATATTGAGGATTGAAGCTGAATGATAAAGCATATCGTATTGCTTACTTGGCAAGAAGGCGTTTCGCAAGCTCAGATTGACGCAGTGACGTCGGCGTTTCAGGAGTTGGGAAAAGAAATCCCGGAAGTGCTCAATTATTCATTTGGACAGGACGCTGGTATTTATCGGGGCAATGCCAATTACGCACTTATCGCTGAGTTCCGAAATGAGGCGGACTTGAAAGCCTACGTTGTTCACCCAAGCCATCAGGCACTTTTATCGACGGTGACTGGCCCCATCTTGAAGTCATTCCAATCCATTCAAATAAAGGTCTGAGACTGAGCGTACAAGGCGAAACTGCGCATTGCATTGCCTTTACGGGTGACTTTTTATTTTTTTAACAATACTTCGCTAGCTGATGACAATAGTGTTTAGTGCAAGGCCCCGTTCGCCTCATCTATCCATTCGTCGCTGCTATTAAAATCAACATTATCACCATGGGTGGCAAGACCCAATGCAGTTTCAGTAAACACGGGGCCTTTGCGACTCTGCGCGGCTAAGGCGGCGCTGGCTTCCAGCAAACGCTGACCTATTACTTGTGCATCTTCTTCGAGGGTGTCGTGAAGTAGCACTAAAAAAGTATTGTCGTTATAGCGACAAATCATATCCCCTGCCCGCAACTTGCTTTGTATCTCTTTGGCTTGCGCGGCGAGGAAGGTATCGCTTTGATCGCCTAGAACTTTACGCAGTGTTTTAATATTTTTAATTTCAATTAGTAAAACACTCAAGACCCGCCCTGCTCTGGCAGCTAGGTTAAAGGAGTCTGCTAGGAAGCCATTCATGAACTCGCGGGAAAACACCCCAGTGACCGGGTCGTGGCGTTTCTCGTGGTCTATTTTAGGTGCTTTTTTAGCTTGGCCGCGACTGCGCTTGAGGTTTTGCAGATTCAATTCTGCCAGAGTCTCATTAGCTTGCTCTAGCAAGTCAGACTGACTGGCGCTTTCCGTGAGTTTTACATCGAAGAGACTTTCCATTTCTGGAATTTGCTCATGTAAAAAAGTGATTAAGTCATCAACTTTACTTGGGTTAATACCCAATACCCGCTGCGCCTTCAAATATAGTTGCTTGCGGGCATCCGCAGGCTCACCAAGTATCAGGTAGTCGGCGGCGATGCCTGATAGACACACACAGCGCACAAATTGACCGTCGACATCAGTTTGCGCAAAGGTGTTCGGCCGATGGCTGGTGGCGATGGCTAAGGTGGTTCTGGCCGCTAGTCCCCAATGTTTACTCAGCCACGCGCCCGCTTCGGCGTGATCACCGCCCATGCGTTCAATTTCGTATTCACGCACCCGTTCGTGGAAGACCTGATCACTGCGTAGATCGGTATAAAAATCTGGGTGGAGTCGATCTATAGCTATCATGCCGATGTCTTGCAGCAGGCCCGCTAGAAACAGTTCCTCTAAGGCCCGCTCTTTGAGAGATCGACCCAGTTCGCGCGCGGCGGCTGCCGCAAGCAGGGAGCGGCGCCATAGTAGTGGATAATGTAAACCGGATTGGGTTTGTTCTTTTAGTGATGACGTCAGCGAGAAACTCAAGGCTAGATTGACGGTGGTGTCTAAACCCAAAAGCACAATGGCGCGGCGCAGGGTTTCGATCTTTTGTTCGTTGGCATACATCGGTGAGTTCGCAAATTGCAGAGTCTTGGCAGTTAGCGCCGGATCACTGGCAATGAGCTTGGCAAGACTTTGGATATCGACATCGCCGGAACGCGCCAACTCGACAATTTTAGTCATGACGCGGGGAATCGATGGTAGTCGTGCGGTATTGTCGGTAAAGGGGCTGAGGTCAATAGCCATGCACTGTCCTGAATTGAGTTTATCGGCTATCTAAACCCGCTTGCCGGTTTTGGGCAATACGGGTTAGCCGCGACCGAGCTTAGACTTCTGCTGACTACGCCCTATTTTTCAAAGACAGTGGCAACCTGCCGGCTAAACATAATGGCATTGCCGTCTGCGCCCCAGACGGTTGCGTAGTTATTAAAGTAACCATTTCCGGCTGCCTGGCTGCGGTAATCGTAAAACCACCAGTCTGACATATCCGCTTTTGGCATTTCGCTTGGGAACTCTAAATACCAACTCAGGGAGCTACCAATACCGGGATGTTTAATCATATTTAGCCCCGGCATGGGGGGTAAATCGCCGAGCGCGACTAAGGCCGCTAAATCTAACTCCCCCGCTTCTTTAAAACGCATCCACAGGGAGAAGTCTGGCGAGTCGGCCTGACTAAATGGCAGGCCGCCAGTGCACATTCGCATGTCAAAATACTGTGTGAAAGTCGGGGTTAACCCTTCGATATATGGTAGAGACTCCAAGGTGTCTGGCGGAGCCACAGAAGGTATTGCGGGGGCCGTTAACGTGACTGCTGATGGCCGGTCTTTACCGAATGCGGCGCTCACGGTGGCAGCGACCTCACCGTTACAGAGAATTTCACCCTGAATATGAGTAACAGAGCCGCCTACCCTTAACTCCCGAATAATAATTCGGTGGTTCCCCGCCGGCACCGGGCCTACAAACATAACGGAGAGTGAGCGCAAGCGCCGATCTGCGGGCACCTGATTAAGCATGGCTTTTACTATTAAGGCGGCGCTTAATCCACCAAAGGCTGTTCTGCCCTGCAACCAGGTTTCATCGACATAGGCGGTGTATTCGTTGGCGTGTTCTGACGCGCGGACACTGCTGAGCAGTGCCTTAAAATCCATCATTCTCCATCCTCAATGTGTGTATAAAATAGCGACATGGCACCGCTAGTGCCATGTTTTTAAGTGCCGCGAATGAGCGATAAACAATAATCAGAAGCTATTCGGGCCAGCGGAAATCAGCGTAATCTGCGCGAATGTCTTTCTTACTGAGTTTACCGGTCGCCGTATGGGGTAATGAGTCTACAAAGAGGCACTCCTCTGGAATCCACCATTTAGATACTTTATCGTCGAACCATGACAGCATCTCTTCACGGCTTAGCGTTTCGCCCTCTTGCAGTATCACTAGCAATAATGGGCGTTCGCTCCATTTGGGATGTGGCATACCAACCACGGCGGCTTCGGCCACTTTGGGGTGATTGACCGCGCAATTTTCCAGTTCAATTGAGCTAATCCATTCGCCACCCGATTTAATAACATCCTTCACCCGGTCGGTGATTTGCATATAGCCGTGTTCGTCCATGCAGGCAACGTCGCCGGTTTCAAACCAACCATCATCATCTAGGGTTTGTCCGTCGTAGCGATAATATTCATTGATTATCCAGGGGCCGCGCACCTTAACCGCGCCCGCGCTTTTGCCATCCCATGGTAGTGATTTATTGTCTGCATCCACAATTTTTAATTCCACGCCAAAGACCGGACGGCCCTGCTTCAAACGCTTTTTGTCGTATTCTTCTGGGGAAAGGTTTGCCACTGGTGGTGGCACAGTACCGTTATAGGTACCCAGGGGATTCATTTCTGTCATGCCCCAACCCTGCTGCACATCTACGCCATATTTTTCGCGGAATACATCTAAAATATAAAACGGGCAGGCCGCGCCACCGACGGTAACCCGGTTCAGGCTTTCGATGGTTTTTCCAGATTTATTCAGGTAATCCAATAAGGCCAACCACACTGTTGGTACGCCGGCTGACGCAGTGACCTTCTCTTCGTTGATCAGGGTGCACAGGGTTTCACCGCAGCCCATTTTGGGGCCGGGCATAACTAGCTTTGTGCCGGTCATTGGCGCGGCGTATACCAAGCCCCAGCCATTGACGTGGAACATAGGCACTATGGGAAGCGCAACGTCTTTGACAGATAGGCCGATAACATCAGGGGCGATAATCGCATAGCAATGCAGCAAGGTAGAGCGATGGGTGTACATGACGCCTTTGGGATTACCGGTTGTTCCAGAGGTGTAACACAGCGCAGATGGCGTATTTTCATCTAGCTCTGGCCACTCGAATTCCGATGTTTGCGCGGCGAGTAAGGTTTCGTAGCAATGCGCATTGGCAAGACTAGTCTCTGGCATATGTGCTTCGTCAGTCATTACCACAAAGCCCTTAACGTCGGGCATCACATCTTGTAAAGACTCGAGCAGTGGCACCATGGTCAAATCTAGAAAGACCCACTTGTCGCGACCGTGGTTAACAATGTATTCAATTTGTTCTGGGAATAAGCGCGGATTAACGGTGTGACAGATCATGCCGCTGCACGATACCGCGTAGTATATTTCTAAATGGCGATAGTCGTTCCAAGCGAATGTGGCGATGGTGTCGCCCTGCTCCAAGCCAAGTGCGTCGAGTGCGTTTGCCAACTGCCTTACCCGAGCAAAGGCGTCGCGATAGGTGTATCTATGGCGAGGGTTGTCGGCGGTGACGGATACCACTTCAACTGAGCCATTAATTTGCTCCGCGTGTTTCATTATGGAGGTGATTGTGAGCTGGGTGTTCATCATCGGAGTCATTTTTATTTGCCTTTATTAGTGGTGGGAAAATATGGCTCGGCTCTTGCGCAACAAAGTATGTCAGCAGAGAATACATTAGGCATCAATCTTATGTGACTGCGGCCGATATTGGCAATACAACCATCGCACAATATTGTGATTAGGCATATCTGCTAATTGCACATAAGGTGCAAATAAGACCAATAAATCAGTCCGAAATAGCAGCTAATAGCAGCTTTCACGTGACGCGAGACTTTGCGCTCTGGCAAGAAACCGGCTGGCAAGGCATTCGAGGAGGCACATTAATAAGCGCTGACTTGTTTCTTATCAGTAGCAGATCAAACCCAGCGCCACGCTTTTACAAAGGGTCATCAATAATGTTTCATGTATGACCTTATGAGGACTGCGCTATCAACCAGTCCCGAACGGAGTTTCTTGCTATAAGGAGTTGCCGGATATCAAAACGCTGATTGTGAATTAAGCTGAGAATACCGACCGAAGTTTGGCGAATGCCACGGTTTACCTTGGCTTGTTTGGGCGGGTATTGGTGTCGTGGCTTTGGATTAAACAGGGACTAGGTGCCGCACGGGGGCTAGCTCAATAGGCGTTTCATGACGCCGATAAGAATTTTTTCAAAGGAAAACTGCAGGCTACGCGAACTATATTCAATGGGAGCTGCCGAAAATTGGACCGCAGGCAGATTTGCTATGCCGCTTTGATGGCCTTCCTTACACCAAGAAAAATGATTGGTTCTGGATGTCAATCACGCTAGCGCGACTGACATCTATATACCGACATTTCAATATTGGTAGGTAAATGCCAGTCACAGTCATACCCTACTATTGAACTCAGGGTTTACGGTGTCGTCATATTCTCTTCGCCCCAAAATGCTTTCATGGCGACAACCTTGTTATCGTCATTAAAGGTGAACTGATCTATGACATCGATGCGCATTTCACCATTGCCGGGGTTTAACTCAACCACAAAGGGAAACACTGCGTGATTGGCGGCGATTCTCACTGGACCGTCCAGGCGCGCAGAAATTCCGGAACTAAAAGCGACTTCATAGAATCGTATAATAGCGTCTTTGCCACTTAGGGGTTCAGAGCCGACGGGGTCTTCAACTGTGGCATCGTCAGCATACAAGTCGGTAATAGCCGCCATATCGTGCTCAGTTAAGGCGCGCATATACTGTTCTACCATGGCTAATTTTGGATTTTTGCTCACGTAAATTGCTCCATTTCATTCGTAAAGTTCTTATTTAGGAAGTGTAACGCGGGAATTCGCTCAGGAATATGTCGATTTTGTTAATAAAAAACGTCTACCACAAGGCAAAACTTCTACGCGGAGACTTGCCTGAGGTTTGATTTACGCGCTGGGCCTGCATTCAGTAGGTTTGCGGTGTAATATAGTAACGTCCACCTAGACTTTGAGATGCGGTATTCAATGTTAATTATAAAACCTCTTCGCAACGGCAAATCGAATGGCGCGGTAATCCTAGCCCTACTTTTGTCTTTATTCAGTCTCTCGGTATTTGCCGAGAGCGTGCTCACGGCTCTGAAGCCAGATAAAACCCACAAAACGGCGATTCACGATATGGTGGAGCAACTGAACAGTCGCCACTACGTGAAACTGTCTTTGAATGATGACCTTTCGGCCAAATTACTCGACGCGTTTCTGGACGACCTGGATCCTAATCGCCTATTTTTACTTGCCAGTGACATCGCCGAATTCCAGAAATATCGCAGCACATTGGATGATGAGCTCAATAAATCTAGTGTCAGCGCGGGTTTCATTATGTTTAATCGCTACCGCGAGCGCATGGTTTCCCGGATGGAAAGCACCATAGATACCTTGCCTGCGCAGATTGCGGCAATGGATTTTAGTATCAAAGAAGATATTGAACTTGATCGCAGCAAAGCGACGTGGCCTGCCAACGAAGCAGAAGCGGACGAAGTTTGGCGCAAGCAAATTAAAAAAGGCGTCCTTGGCCTGCGACTTGCTGAGAAAGACGATGAAGGTATCATTGAGTTACTCAGCAAGCGTTTTAAAAATCAAATTAAGCGGATGACCCAGCTGGAAGCGGAAGATGCATTTCAGATTTATGTAAACGCGTTTGCCTCGCTTTATGACCCCCACACCGATTATTTTTCGCCACGTATTTCCGAGAATTTCCAGATTAATATGAGCCTCAAGCTGGAAGGTATTGGCGCCGTTTTACAGATGGAAGACGACTACACCAAGGTGGTTCGCTTGGTGCCCGCTGGCCCGGCTGACAAACAGGGACAGCTGCAACCTGCAGATAAAATCATTGGCGTTGCCCAAGGTAAAAAGAGCGAAATGCAAGATGTCGTCGGCTGGCGTTTGGATGACGTGGTTGACTTGATACGCGGCGCGGCGGGCTCGTTTGTGCGTCTGCAAGTGATCCCAGCGATTGCCAAAAGCGACGAAGCTCGCCGTGAGATCACCATTGAACGCAACGAAGTGAAACTTGAGGATCAAAGCGCTGCGGGTGAAATGATTGAGATCATTGATAGCGACGGCGAAGCTCATCAAGTTGGTGTGATTGACGTTCCCATGTTTTATCTCGACTTCGAAGCCTATCGCGCCGGTGATACCGAGTTTCGCAGCACCACCCGCGACGTTCACCGTATTTTAGGTGAGCTGCTTAGCGAAGGTGCTGAAGGCATCATTATTGATCTTAGGGATAACGGCGGCGGCTCCTTAGCTGAAGCCAATGCGATGGTCGGATTATTTATTGAGTCGGGACCGACGGTGCAAATCCGGCAGTCGAACGCCAAGGTGATTAAGGAAGGTAAGCGTCGCAGTTCGCCCTACTACACTGGACCACTAGTGGTGTTAATCAACCGCATGAGTGCCTCGGCCTCTGAAATATTTGCCGGCGCGATACAGGATTATCAACGCGGCATAGTGGTGGGCACCCAATCGTTTGGCAAGGGCACGGTGCAGTCTGTGAATCCGCTGAGCCACGGTCAGTTGAAACTGACTGAATCTAAGTTCTACCGCGTGTCAGGTGACAGCACTCAGAATCGAGGTGTTATTCCCGACATTGCATTTCCGCCTTTGTATAACTTGGAGGAGATCGGTGAAAGCGTTCTCGACAACGCCCTGCACTGGGATCGGATTCGCGAGGCTCACCACCGTTATTATTTCGACCTAAAGTCTGGAATGGCGACCTTGCAGCGCAAGCACGATAAACGCATTGCTAAAGATCCCGACTTTCAGTTTTTGCAGGAACAAATTGCGGTGATTGAAACTATGCGCAGTAAGACGCATATGTCATTGAATATTGATCTGCGGAAAACCGAGCGTGATGCCCAGAAGGTGCATTTATTAGCGATGGAGAATCGTCGTCGCGTTGGCAAAGGGGAAGAACCCTTAGACGCGCTTGAAGAAGACAGTGAAGACGACGTCGCTATGACCGATGAAGAATCAGAGGTGACCGTTGAAACCGAGGAAGATAGTAAGGACAAAGACAAGGAACGTGATCCGCTGTTAACTGAAGCGAGTCATATTCTGGTTGATGCCCTGCCCTACTTTTTGCCTGAGCGCTTAGCCCGGCGCCCATAGGGCGGGCTAAGCCGAGTTGGCTAGCCGCTCTTAGCGGCTAGCGTTTCTCATGGTGACAAACTCTTCGGCAACCGTTGGGTGAATACCAATAGTCGCATCAAAATCGGCCTTGCTGGCCCCCGCTTTAATTGCCACAGCCAAACCTTGAATAATCTCCCCTGCATCGTCACCCATCATATGCGCGCCAACAACCTTATCACTGGCCTTATCTACTACCAGCTTTAAAAAGGTCTTGGTTTTATTGCCGCTTAGAGTGTGCTTCAAGTGGGTAAAACGCGAGGTATACACTGCGATGTCGCCGAAGCGCTCTCGGGCATCTTCTTCGTTAAAACCGACCGTGGCTAAATTTGGACTGGAGAAAATCGCAGTCGGGATAAAGTTGTAATCGAGGACGCTGTTATCACCATTAAACAAACGCTTGGCGAGGTTCATGCCTTCGGCTAGCGCGACCGGGGTTAGCTCCATGCCTCCGATGACATCGCCGACGGCGTATATAGAGGGCTCACGGGTTTGAAAGCCCTCGTCAACGGCGATATAGCCTTGGTCATTTAGACTGACCTTAGTATTCTCTAAACCAAGGCCTTCAAGCATGGGATTGCGCCCGGTAGCATATAAAACTTTGTCGGTAATCAGCGTTTCACCGCTTTCGAGTTGCAGCGCGTATTGATCGCCCCGCTCAGTGATAGCGACCACGTTTTCATTGAAGCGCAGCTTAACGCCCTTGGCTTTCATTTCTTCAGCCAACTCTTGGCGGATCTCCGTATCGAAACCCCGCAGAAATAAATCACGGCGATAAATCTGCTCAACTTCTACCCCTAAACCGTGCAGTATTCCTGCAAACTCGGTGGCAATGTAGCCGCCGCCGACCACGACAGCGTGTTTGGGTAACGTGTCTAAATAGAATAGTTCATTGGAGCTAATCGCGAATTCGCGGCCCGGAATATCGGGAATAAACGGCCAGCCGCCAACTGCAATAAGAATATTTTTTGCGGTGAACCTCACGCCCTCAACTTCTACCGTATTAGCGTCTAAGATTTTGGCGTGACCATTGATTAATTCAACGCCGGCGTTGCTTAGCAGATTGCCGTAAATGCCATTGAGGCGCTCGATTTCCCTGGTTTTATTATCCCGCAGACGTGGCCAATCCAGTTTTTCTACGACGCTATCCCAACCAAAGCCTTTGGCATCGCTAAAATCTTCACGATAATGCGCAGCGTAGCTGAATAATTTTTTTGGTACACACCCTACGTTGACACAGGTGCCGCCTAAATACCGCGACTCAGCTATGGCGACTTTGGCGCCAAACCCTGCCGATATCCTAGCAGCGCGGACCCCACCAGAACCCGCTCCGATAACAAATAGATCGTAAATGGTCTCGCTCACGCCGACTCCTTGTACATTAATGTCTAACTAAAATGTTTTATATGTCAGCTTTGGCCAAGTCGTATTTCTCGTACCAGGCCAGTTTTTCTCGCAATTTAACCACCTCGCCAACAATAATTAAGGTCGGTGCCCGCACAGTTTCATGCTTTAACTTTTCGACCATGGTTGCCAGCGTAGCCACCACCACTTTTTGATCTGAGGTGGTGCCCTGCTGAACAAGTGCAATTGGGGTGTCTGCTGGGCGACCAAATTCGATTAGTTTTTCGCAAATACTGGGCAGGCCAATCAATCCCATATAAAACACTACGGTTTGTGCTGGTTTTGCTAATTCTTGCCACGGTAAATTAATGCTGTTGTCTTTTAGATGACCAGTAACAAAGCGCACTGACTGGGCATAGTCACGGTGAGTAAGAGGTATACCCGCGTAACTCGCACATCCCGCTGCGGCGGTTATGCCCGGCACAACCTGAAACGGGATTTTGTGCTGAGCCAGCTCCTCTATTTCCTCGCCGCCGCGACCGAATATAAAGGGGTCGCCACCTTTTAGCCGGGCGACTTTTTTGCCCTCTCTCGCGTACTTCACGAGCAGGCTATTAATATCTTGTTGAGGAACAGCGTGGTCTGAGCGCGCCTTGCCGACATAGACCCGCTCTGCGTCTTTACGACACATATCCACAATCGCGGGGGCAACCAGACGGTCGTATAAAACCACGTCTGCGCGTTGCAGTAAGCGCAACGCCTTAAATGTCATTAGGTCTGGATCGCCAGGTCCGGCACCAATTAAATAGACTTCGCCGCCATTGTCGATACTGCCATTTTTAATGGCATCTCCCAGCATGGTTGCTGCGGCTTTATCGTTGCCGGCAAATACCATTTCTGCCACGGGCCCCTGCAGGGCTTTCTCCCAGAAATGGCGACGGTCTTCAATGTCTTCAAAACGTTCTTTTACAGCATCGCGGAACTGGCTAGCTAAATTACCTAAGCGGCCGTATGCCGCTGGGATACTGGCCTCTAAGCGCGAGCGCATCATGCGCGCAAGGACGGGGCTTTTGCCGCCGCTGCTTATGGCAATAATCAGGGGGGAACGGTCGATAATTGCCGGTAAAATAACACTACACAGCGCTGGGTCATCAACCACATTGACAGGTATATGCCGCTGGTGACAGGCAGCCGAGACGCGACTATTGAGAGCTTGGTCGTCGGTTGCGGCGATAACCAAAAACACATTGTCTAGTAGATGGTCGCCGTAATCTCCGCGAATACATTCGCCGCCGGCATTCAAAACCAATGACGACAACTCCGGCAAGATTTCGTGGGAAACCAAACGCACTTGGGCGCCCGCCTTGCAGAGCAAGCGAGATTTACGTAAAGCAACCTGACCACCGCCAATTAACAAACACGGTTTGTTGCGAAGGTCAGTGAATAGTGGAAGAAAATCCATTCGTTCAGAACTCTCCAACTTTTAGCTGTGTTATGCCGCCCATATAGCGTTGAAGCACGGTCGGCACAGACAGTGAGCCATCTGCTTGCTGGTAATTCTCTAGAATGGCCACCAAGGTGCGCCCTACTGCCAGACCAGAGCCGTTTAGGGTGTGTAACAGTTCAGGCTTGCCGGTTTCGGGGTTGCGCCAGCGCGCTAACATGCGACGTGCTTGGAAGTCACCGAAATTACTGCAGGATGAGATCTCGCGATACGCACTTTGGCCTGGTAACCACACTTCTAAGTCATAGGTTTTACGCGCGGAAAACCCGAGGTCGCCACCGCATAAAATCACTTTGCGATAAGGCAGGTTTAACTTTTGCAGAATGGCTTCGGCGTGACCACACAGGGCTTCCAGTGCCGCATCGGACTCGCTTGGGCGAACAAATTGCACGAGTTCAACTTTCTCAAATTGATGCTGACGTATCATGCCTCGGGTGTCACGGCCATAACTACCCGCTTCGCTTCGGAAACAGGGGGTATGGCAGGTAAAACGCAGTCCTTGTTCTAATTCTGTTGGCTCGACAATGGTGTTCCGGTATAAATTTGTGACCGGTACTTCTGCTGTTGGAATCAGGTAGTAACCGGAATCTCCCTGTAATTTAAATAAATCCGCTTCGAACTTAGGCAGTTGGCCTGTGCCACGAAGTGATTCTGCATTCACCATATAGGGAACGTAAACTTCCTGATACCCGTGTTCAAGGGTGTGAGTATCTAGCATTAACTGTATTAGGGCGCGATGCATACGGGCTAAACCACCGCGCATTACCGCAAAGCGACTACCGGTGATTTTGGTGGCAACTTCAAAGTCTAAGCCGCCGAGATTCTCGCCAACGTCAACGTGGTCTTTTGCGTCAAAGTCGAAGTTTCTTGGCTCGCCCCAGCGCAATACTTCTATATTGCTGGCCTCGTCCTTGCCAGCGGGCACCTCATCAGCCGGTAAATTGGGCACCGCCATTAAAAGGTGGTCTAGCGCGTCGTTGGCTTCCTTGGCTTGATGTTTCAGTGCTTCAAGCTCGGTTTCAATTTTCGCTAGGCTCTCGTTTACTTGGGCTTTGGCGTCATCGACACCGATACCGGACTTGATGAGCTCGCCAACTTGCTTGGACGCTTTTTTCCGCTCTGCTAATAAATTTTGGCTATTGATGTCTGCCTGCTTACGCAAGGCGTCTAAAGCTTCGAACTCAGCGACGTCAAACGTGTATTCTTTTTTGCTCAGCGCGCCGGCAATAGCCTGAGGATCGAGCCGGACTTGCTTAATATCTAACATTTAAATAAATCTCCAACTATCTGTATTTAATACTATTTTATATTCTTGCCAATCCCATCCCCAACCAGCAGCCAATAACGCAGGTGGCCAGTGTTGCGGACATATACAGCATTGCCATGGCGATTTTACCCGCCTCAAGCATTGCTACCGACTCTAATGAGAAGGTTGAAAAGGTTGTAAACGCACCCAGAAAGCCCACTATCAGCACGTAGCGCCAATCAGCGTGCAGCGCCGACTTCTCGGTGATGACAACATAGAGCGCGCCGATAGTGAACGAGCCGACAATATTGATTGCAAATGTACCCAAAGGCCAGTGAACCTGCGCCAAATAAATATTCACCGCGCGACCGATGCCGTAACGGCTTAATGCACCAAAGGCGCCGCCTATGGCAATTAGAAGATACACTTGCACGAATTTAGTCTCCGATTTGAGGTGCTCTATTCTACCGCATTCGGCTCAACGATAGCGTGTGTGCGGCGATGCCGCATCTCGTTCTCGTAAATAGCGCATTTTTTCTGCGATTTTTTTCTCCAAACCGCGTTCAACCGGCTGATAGTAGACCGTGTCTTTAATCTCTTCTGGCAGGTAGTTTTCACCGGCGGCGTAGGCATCAACTTCGTCGTGGGCATAGCGATAGCCGTCGCCGAAGCCCTGTTTCTTCATCATGCCCGTTGGCGCATTGCGCAAATGCATGGGAACGCCATAACTTGGCATGGCGGCAATATCGCGGCGAATCGCATTGTAGGCGGTGTATACCGCATTACTTTTGGGTGCGGACGCTAGGTAGCAGACGGCCTGCGCCATGGCCAACTCGCCCTCGGGGCTACCCAAGCGCTCTTGGGCATCCCAAGCGTCTAAACAGATTCGCAGTGCCCTCGGGTCGGCATTGCCAATATCTTCACTTGCCATACGAACCAAACGTCTTGCGATGTACAAGGGCTCGCAGCCGCCGTCCAGCATGCGCGCAAACCAATATAGAGCGCCGTCAGCTGAGCTGCCGCGCACGGCCTTATGCAGGGCTGAAATTTGCTCATAAAAGAGATCTCCACCCTTATCAAAACGGCGCGGCTGGCCGTTGAGCACTTGAGCAATTACCTCTTCGCTGAGGGTTTTACCCTCACTCCGGCTTCTTACCATATCGCCAGCGAGTTCAATAAGATTTAAAGCCCGCCGTGCATCACCATCGGCATGGGCGGCTATCAGCGCGATTTGGGCGGGATCTATATCCCAGCCCTCGCGTTCAGCGGCGTGTTTAACGATGTTAACTAGGGCATCGTCGGTCAGGGCGTTTAGCTGATAAACCCGCGCTCGGGATAACAATGCATTATTGATTTCAAAGGATGGATTCTCAGTAGTAGCACCAACAAAAATCACGGTGCCATCTTCAACGTAGGGCAAGAAAGCATCTTGTTGGGCTTTATTAAAGCGATGTACTTCGTCGATAAATAATATCGTTCTACGCTTAAAAAACTGCTGCTTTTTGGCTTCTTCCACGGCTATGCGGATATCTTTTACGCCCGCTAAAACCGCAGAGATACTGATAAAATGGGCATCACAGAGCTGGGCTATCAATTGCGCTAAGGTGGTTTTACCCACGCCCGGTGGGCCCCAAAATATCATCGAATGAAGCTGGCCCGAGTCCAGCGCCCTGCGCAGTGGTTTATCCTCAGCCAATAGGTGCTCTTGGCCAAGATAGAATTCCAGTGTCTGCGGCCGCATCCTTGCGGCCAGTGGCATGGCTGCTTGGGTGTCGCTCAAGGCTGGCGCGCCTCAGATTCATTGAATTCGAAGGTTTTAGGGTCAAATTTAAGGTTATATTTTGCTTCGACGAAATCAATCTGGGTGGTTTGCTCTAGGGTATCAAGCAAGCGCATTCCGGTCAGCTTGCCCATATTGAATACGAGTCGCATTTCCGAAAAAGCGCCCTGCTGCTTTGGAATTAGCACAAATTCACGAGTGCTAGCTGATTTAATGACCCTGACGTCATAGTCCGCCGCAAGTTGATCAATAGATGCGCCAATAATCATTGCCGGCGTTTGCGACATTTGAGAATCAAAGGGATCAGTATTCAGCTGTTCAAGGTCAGCGTCATAGCGCCACACGGTTTCGCCATTACTTACTAGCAGATAACGAAACGGTTCCAGGCTTTCCCAACGGAGTTTGTTTGGCCGGTTTAAGGCAATTGTGCCCTTGCTTTCCTGCAGTAATTCGCCACTTACGTCGCGAACTTGCTGCACGAACTTGGCCTTCAGACTCTGGGCGCCAGAAAGGTGCAGATGCAGCTGGGCGACATCGCCTTCTGCAAAGGCGGGATGCTGCAGTAAAGACAAAAACAAAAACACAAATAGTTGACGCATAAAGCCCTTTGGACCCGCCAAAATTCTACTCATTGAAGAGGAGAATGTGCAGCTAATAAGTTGGTTTGTCGCTATAAATAAGCGATTGAGCGCTCTGGTGCCGGTGTCAGAGGGCCAAGTAACAGTTGTGTCTCGCATAGTTTTCACTTCTAGTCGCGTGGAGGTGGCGCCAGTACTTCTCGACTTCCGTTGCTGGCCATCTCAGTTACGACACCGGCGACTTCCATTGTTTCAATTAATCGTGCCGCGCGATTATATCCAATGCGTAATTTACGCTGAACGGCAGAAATTGACGCCCGCCGACTTTGGGTTACGTATTGAACGGCTTCGTCATAGAGCGCGTCACCTTCACCGTCATCGCTACCTTCGGCAGGCATTCCCGGCATGGCATCGGTGGTACTGCCCTCTTCTAGCAGACCATCGATATACTGCGGTTCACCGCGACGCTTCCAGTCCGCGACTACTCTATGCACTTCTTCATCGGACACAAAGGCGCCGTGGACTCGAATCGGGATACCCGCCCCTGGGGGCAAGTACAACATGTCGCCGTGCCCTAAAAGCTGTTCCGCGCCGCCTTGATCCAAAATGGTTCGGGAGTCGATTTTAGAAGACACTTGAAAACCGATACGCGTTGGCACATTGGCCTTGATCAAACCGGTGATAACATCCACTGAAGGCCGCTGCGTAGCGAGTAGTAAATGAATACCTGCTGCTCGCGCTTTTTGCGCGATACGGGCAATTAATTCTTCGACCTTCTTACCGACGATCATCATCATGTCGGCAAACTCGTCGATCACCACCACGATCGATGGCAACACGACTAAATCGGGGGCCTGCGCCTCTTCCAAGCCAGCCTGATAATGGTCTTCTGGCTTCCACAATGGATCTTTAATCGGCTCTCCAGCGAGAATGGCGTCTTTGATCTTGCGATTAAACCCTGCCAGATTACGAACGCCCATCTTAGACATTAACTTATAGCGACGCTCCATCTCAGCCACACACCAGCGCAGGCCATTGGCGGCATCTTTCATGTCGGTAATAACTGGCGTCAATAAGTGCGGAATACCGTCGTATACCGATAATTCCAGCATCTTGGGGTCGACCAGCATCAAGCGTACTTCTTCCGGTGTCGATTTGTATAAGAGGCTTATCAACATTGCATTTACGCCAACGGACTTACCTGAACCGGTGGTGCCCGCTACGAGCAAATGAGGCATTTTGCCGAGGTCGGCGCATACCGGTTCGCCGGAAATGTCATGCCCGAGGGCAAGCGTTAGCGGCGACTTGCTGGCTTCAAATACTTGGGATGCCAGCACATCATGAAAGTTAACGATCTCGCGATCTTCGTTGGGGATTTCTATGCCCACATAGGGTTTGCCGGGAATAACCTCGACCACCCGAACGCTTACCACGGCGAGGGAGCGGGCTAAATCTTTTACCAAATTCGAAATTTTGCTAACTTTTACGCCGGCGTCAGGCTCTAGTTCAAAGCGGGTGATCACAGGGCCAGGGAACACTGCAATGACTTTTGCGGACACACCAAAATCTAGTAACTTGATTTCAAGTAGACGCGACATCGCTTCCAGGGTTTCCGGTGAAAAACCGCGCTCTGGATTATGAACAGCTCTATCTAAGAGATTTAACGATGGCAAGGTGCCGGTTACCGGCCCGTCGAATAAGGATGTTTGGCGCTCTTTCTCTGGGCGCGAGGACTTTGCGACGGGTTTTGGCGGCGGCGCAATTTGTGGTGGAATACGCGTCTTCTGAATTTCAGTTTTGGTCGTAAACGCTTCATGACGCGCCTTGCTTGCGGTGGCAGCTTTTTTACGTTCTGCCCGGGCTTGGCGATAGCGATAAACGGCATCAGTGGCTTGCTGGTATAGACGCAAGGTTGAGGCGCCAAGGGAGTCCATCAATTTTATCCATGACAGATCGGTGAACACCGTTAAGCCAAACAGTAAAATAGCAATCAATAGTAGGCGACTGCCAAATTCGTTAAAAGACGCTAAAGTTGCGTGCCCTACTGCGTCCCCCAGCACGCCGCCAGCACCAAATGGTAGGCCGCTATTGCCGTAATCGCCATTTGCTGCCAGTCCGGTGCTAGATATCATGACTAGCACTAAACCAATAACACGCAAAGAAAAAACCAGGGAATCAAAGTCGGCTGGACGATAGCGCGACTTAAATAAACGCCAGGCCCGAAACGCCAACATACTGGGAAAGAGGTAGGCCATGAAGCCAAATAAGGCAAAGAATACATCGGCCAGCCACGCACCCACGGGGCCGCCGGCGTTCATCACTCCATCACCATTGCCGGTTCTAGACCAGCCAGGGTCATTGCCGCTGTAAGTCAGTAGAGACACGAATATATAAATGCACACCGCGACGAAGCCAATTAAAAGGCCTTCACGGAGGCGCAAATGCAAGACTTCGCGGTTATCTGGTGCTAATTTTGTTGTCGGTTTAGGCAAAAGAAAACAATTTCCTAGTTACTTCTAGCTTAAACGGTCATTGACACATTCTATGATGCCGTTGCGAGAAAGGGTGGTATGTTAATGACACTAAGCATGAGCCTATTGAAAATACCAAATCGGGCCCAATATTAGCACTATGTCTGGGTATTTGTCGCCGCGAAGACATTTTGATGCGGATAACAAATTCCCCTATGATATGCGCCTTATATCAGTCAATTTGGAGTGAAGCACGCTCACTCCCTCTTAATGGAATACACTAATTTTATGAGCGACAGCCAACACCATCGTCTAATTATTCTAGGTTCGGGCCCTGCCGGCTATACCGCAGCTGTTTACGCTGCCCGCGCCAATCTTAACCCCGTGGTTATTACTGGTATTCAGCAAGGTGGTCAGCTCACTACCACCACCGATGTCGATAACTGGCCCGGTGATCAAAACGGCGTTCAGGGACCAGAGCTTATGGTTAGGATGCAAGAGCACGCTGAGCGCTTCGATACTAAAGTTCTTTTTGATCATATTGAGTCTGTCGATCTCAAAAACAGACCCTTTACTCTGAAAGGTAGTAAAACTTATACCTGTGACGGTTTAATTATTGCTACTGGCGCTTCTGCTCAATATTTGGGCCTAGCCTCAGAGGAAGCGTTTATGGGTAAAGGCGTTTCAGCCTGCGCAACCTGCGACGGATTCTTTTATCGCGGCAAAAAAGTGGCCGTTATTGGCGGCGGTAATACGGCCGTCGAAGAAGCCCTGTATTTATCTAATATTGCTTCTGAGGTGACCCTGATCCACCGCCGCGATAGTTTGCGTTCTGAGAAAATTCTGCAAGATAAACTGCTTGAACGCGCCGCAAATGGCAATATCAATATTTTGTGGCACAACACCCTAGATGAAGTATTGGGTGACGATAGCGGCGTAACTGGCTTGCGGATAAAGAGCACCAAGGATGGCAGTACCCAAGAGATTGATGTTGCCGGGGTATTCATTGCTATTGGCCACAAGCCTAATACCGATATTTTTGATGGCCAGCTAGATATGAAAGATGGTTATTTAACCATCAATAGTGGCACCGAAGGTAATGCAACCCGCACCAGTGTCGATGGTGTGTTTGCCGCTGGCGATGTCGCTGATCATATTTATCGTCAAGCAGTTACCTCTGCAGGCTTTGGCTGTATGGCTGCACTTGATGCTGAGCGCTATCTCGACGATTTAGTTTAAGACCTAGCGGCTTATCTAATGGCGACGATTCCCTGGCTCGACATCGATAAGCTGGATTTCCCCAACGTCGAAAATGCCCTAGATGACCCCAACGGCTTGCTAGCCGTTGGCGGTGATCTCACAAAAAAACGAATTTTGGCTGCGTATCGACAAGGTATTTTCCCTTGGTACGAGGAATCACAGCCCATTCTTTGGTGGTCTCCGCAGCCACGTGCCGTTTTATATCCGGATCAGGTGTATATCAACCGTAGTTTGCGTAAGACACTGCGTCGTGCTGATTATTCGGTCAGTTTCGATACTGCGTTTAACGAAGTGCTAGAGGGTTGCGCAGAGCTAAGTCCCAAGCGCCAAGGCACTTGGATTACAGACGATATGCGCGCAGCGTATCAGGCGCTCCATCGAGCCGGCTGGGCGCATTCTGTTGAAGTTTGGCGGGATGGTGATCTCATTGGTGGTCTTTATGGCATAGCGATCGGTCAGGTGTTCTTCGGTGAGTCGATGTTTAGTCGCGAGGCTAACGCCTCGAAAATTGCACTAGTACATCTTTGCGGGCAACTTCAACAATGGGGGTATCCACTCATTGATTGTCAGGTTGGAAATGACTACCTTGACAGCATGGGTGCCCAAGAAATATCTCGCGAAACCTTTAAACAGCATCTTGAGCAATACACCAATGCCAACGGGCAACCGCCGGAATATTGGGTAATGAATTGGGCTTACGGAAAGTCCACGCCCACGGAATAGGTATGACAGATTCAAAGGAAATTAAACTCTACGCCACGCACCCTCACCCCTGCAGCTACTTCGACGATCGAGAAGCCAAGACTATTTTTATCGATCCTGATATGTCGCCTTCACATGCGGTGTACAGCGAGCTATCTCGGCGTGGATTTCGGCGCAGCGGTAATCATATTTATCGGCCCGACTGTAAAAGCTGCAAGGAATGTATTGCTAGCCGGGTACCGGTGAGCACCTTTGCGCCAACGCGCAGTCAGCGTAAAGTTCTCAATCGCAATGCGGATTTAACAAGCGAAATAATG
Organism: Zhongshania sp. R06B22; assembly: GCF_040892595.1. Taxonomy (NCBI): domain Bacteria; kingdom Pseudomonadati; phylum Pseudomonadota; class Gammaproteobacteria; order Cellvibrionales; family Spongiibacteraceae; genus Zhongshania; species Zhongshania arctica. Next base: position 2,326,451 of record NZ_JBFRYB010000001.1, read on the forward strand.
CCAACGCTCTCTGAGCACGCATACGATTTATACGAGCGGTATATTAGTGTTCGCCATCGCGATGGTGATATGTTTCCACCATCGCGGGAACAATTTGATAGTTTTTTAGCTTCAAGCAATACTGCGACGGTGTATGTGCATCTTTATGTTGATGGGGTTTTGGTAGCCGTTGCCGTCACCGATGTCTTGGATGACGGTTTATCGGCGATTTATACGTTTTATGATCCAGAGTTAAACCGACGCAGCCTAGGTGTTTACGGTATTCTTTGGCAAATTGAATACGCCAAAACCCTTAATTTACCGTATATCTATCTAGGATATTGGATTCGGGACTGTCAAAAAATGGCCTACAAATCTGATTATCGCCCTATAGAACTGCTAATAAATAGCCGCTGGGTGCGGTTAAACTGATTGCAAGCTTTGGGCTTGGGTTAACAATCTACTATGTAAATTGCCAAGCACAGTAAATTAAGGCAAAATGCGCGCAGTTTTGATAGCCCGCCGTGGCCTCAGTGCTTTTCAATTATTAATTCTTAAAGACTTTCGAGGATAGTTGCCGAATGGCGAAAGAAGACCAGATAGAAATGGAAGGCGAAGTCATAGATACTTTGCCAAATACCACGTTTCGCGTGCGTTTAGAGAATGGCCACGTAGTGACCGCTCATATCTCAGGCAAAATGCGTAAACATTACATCCGGATTTTGACCGGAGACAAGGTCAAGGTTGAATTAACCCCCTATGACCTGAGTAAAGGCCGCATCACTTTCCGCGGCCGCTAAGCGGATATCTTATTCGCAGGTCTGGCTCTCCTCCTCATCCACCGTGTCTGCGGTTAGAGCTAGACCGTCACCTTTAACGGTGATGTTAACCATCCCGCCCTGCTTCTCTAAACACCCAAACAGTACCATTTCAGCGAGCGGTTTTTTAATGTGCTCCTGAATAATACGTGCCATAGGCCTGGCGCCCATGGTTTTGTCGTAGCCTTTGTCGACCAACCACCGCCGTGCAGCGTCATCAACATTCAGCACAACTTTCTTATCATCTAATTGCGCTTGGAGCTCGACCAAGAACTTATCAACCACGGTTAACACTACGTCAGCTTCCAGTGGCGCAAAGGTAATTACACTATCTAAGCGGTTGCGGAATTCAGGTGTAAACAAGCGGCTAATCGCCTCACTAGAGTCGGTTTGATTATCCTGTTCAGTGAAGCCGATTGAACGGCGGCTCATACTCTCGGCACCGGCGTTGGTCGTCATCACAAAAATCACATTGCGGAAATCGGCTTTGCGACCATTATTATCGGTGAGTGAGCCGTGATCCATAACCTGTAACAGTAGGTTGAACAAATCAGGATGCGCCTTTTCAATCTCATCCAATAACACCACCGAATGTGGGTGTTTGGTAACCGAGTCAGTGAGCAAGCCGCCTTGATCAAAACCAACATAGCCAGGAGGTGCGCCGATCAAGCGCGATACGGTATGGCGCTCCATATACTCAGACATATCGAAGCGTACTAACTCCAAGCCCAGCAATTTGGCGAGTTGTCGGCAAATTTCAGTTTTACCAACGCCTGTCGGGCCCGCCAGCAAGAAGCTGCCGATGGGCTTTTCTACCGATTTCAGGCCTGCACGAGCAAGTTTGATCGAGGCGCTTAGCTCGGCCACCGCTTTATCCTGGCCGAAGACGACCATTTTCAGGTTGTCCTCAAGCTTGGCGAGTGATGCGCGATCATCCGACGACACACTCTTAGGCGGTATGCGGGCTATTTTAGCCACTATCGCTTCGACTTCCGCGATGTCTATTTTCTCAACGCGATTCTCAGGCTTCTGCAAACGCTGATAGGCACCCGCCTCATCAATCACATCGATGGCTTTGTCTGGCAGAAAGCGGTCATTGATATAACGCGCCGACAATTCAGCTGCTGAACGCAGGGCGCCGTCGGTGTATTTTAGATCGTGGTGGCTTTCAAAGCGCGAGCGCAGGCCTTTTAGGATTAAAAAGGTGTCTTCTACAGACGGCTCATTGATATCGACCTTCTGGAAGCGTCGACTCAAGGCGCGATCCTTGTCGAAAATCCCGCGATACTCTTGGAAAGTGGTGGAGCCTATGCAGCGCATTTGCCCAGAGCTCAGCAATGGCTTTAAGAGATTAGACGCGTCCATCACTCCGCCAGATGCTGCGCCTGCACCGATAATGGTGTGGATTTCATCGATGAACAGAATGGCGCCTTCGCGTTTCTTAAGGTCTGATAGCAGACCTTTTAAGCGCTTTTCAAAATCGCCACGATATTTAGTGCCGGCAAGCAAGGCACCCATATCAAGGGAATAGACAACACTGCCGATAAGTACATCAGGTACTTCGCCATCGACAATACGTTTTGCTAAGCCTTCTGCAATCGCAGTTTTACCAACTCCGGACTCACCTACCAATAGTGGGTTATTTTTGCGGCGTCGGGTAAGAATTTGGGCAACACGTTCCACTTCGTCTGCGCGACCAATTAACGGGTCAATGCGACCTGCTTTTGCTTCTTCATTTAAATTGGTGGCGAAGTTTTCTAGTGGACGCTGCTCTGGATCGGTATTTTCTGCATCTTGATCTTGCTGCTGGTCTTGCTCAAGACCTTCCGCACCGGCGACTTTTGAGATCCCATGGGTAATATAATTAACCACATCAAGACGGTTAACGCTTTGTGCCTTCAAGAAGTAAACCGCTTGGCTCTCTTGCTCGCTAAACATCGCCACAAGCACATTTGCGCCAGTCACTTCCTGTTTGCCGGAAGACTGCACGTGGAATACGGCGCGCTGCAGTACTCGCTGAAAGCCCAGAGTTGGCTGGGTATCGCGCTCGGCGTCGTCTTCGGGGATGCGAGGCGTCGTAGCCTCAACAAATTCCTTGAGCTCACCTTTAAGCTGGGTCAAATCGGCACCGCACGCCAGTAGCACTTTCACGGCGGCCTCGTTATCGGCCAAGGCCAATAAGAGATGTTCGACGGTCATAAACTCATGCCGACGACTACGAGCCGATTTAAATGCCTGGCTCAATGTTGTTTCGAGATCTTTGCTCAACATAGACTACTTCCGCCTTTTGACATTAAAAACTTCAAGCATCGCTCTCTTCTATCTCAGCAAGTAGCGGGTGCCCATTATCTCTTGCGTATTGGTTTACCTGTGCCGCCTTGGTTTCAGCGATATCCTTGGTAAACACGCCGCACACCCCTTTTCCTTTAGTGTGTACTGCAAGCATTACTTGTGTGGCGCGTTGCCGATCCAAGTAAAAAAAATCTTCTAAAATTTCGACCACAAACTCCATCGGTGTGTAGTCATCATTTAACAGCACCACAGCATACATACGTGGCTTCTTTAATTCCGGTTTTGACTCCTGAATTGCCAAGCCGCTGCCGTTGTCTTCGTCGGGCTTATCGCCTGAATTTTGGATATTAATATGCATTTTCACTCGCTTTACCTGAGCTTATCACCACTTTAACCTCGCGCAATAGGGAAATTCACCAACTTCACCCCTTACATCTTCTTAACTTGACGGCGAGGCCGGACTGTTTTAAAAATGGGGGCTAAGTCTTAGAATACAAGGCTGTTTTACAAATACGACTATAACTATAACGACAACTAGGGAAGGAAAGCTATGCAGCAGGGTGTTGTAAAGTGGTTCAATAACGCCAAAGGCTACGGTTTCATCGTCGCGGAAAACAGTGAAGAGGAAATTTTCGCGCACTATTCCGCCATTACGATGGAAGGTTATAAAACCTTGAAGGCGGGACAAAATGTGAAGTTTAGCGCCGAGCCAGGCCCTAAGGGGCTGCATGCCACTGATATTCAGGCATCTGATGAAGCCTGAAAAGGAATAGAATTACCTGCTTTAAAGGATATCGCCACCGACAAGCGCCGGTGGCGACAACGCTTTACGCCATATGCTTAACGATTGCATCGCCAAACTCTGAACATTTCAGCAAGGTGGCACCTTCCATCAAACGCTCAAAATCATAGGTCACAGTCTTAGCTTGGATTGCGCCATTCATACCTGTGATGATCAGGTCTGCAGCTTCATTCCAGCCCATGTGACGCAGCATCATTTCCGCAGACAAGATCAATGAACCAGGGTTCACTTTGTCTTGGCCTGTGTACTTAGGCGCAGTACCGTGTGTCGCTTCAAACAAAGCAATATTATCACTTAGGTTTGCTCCGGGTGCGATACCAATACCACCAACCTGCGCAGCAAGTGCATCAGACAGGTAGTCACCGTTGAGGTTAAGTGTCGCAATAACGCTGTATTCGTCCGGACGCAGCAGTACTTGCTGAAGCATGGCGTCAGCGATAACGTCTTTAACGACGATGTCTTTGCCGGTGTTAGGGTTCTTAATGCTTACCCAGGGGCCGCCGTCGAGCAGTTCGCCACCAAACTCTTCCATCGCTAGCTCGTAAGCCCAGTTTTTGAAAGCACCCTCGGTGAACTTCATGATATTGCCTTTATGCACGATGGTCAGTGACGGCAAATCTTGGTCGATAGTGTATTGAAGTGCTTTGCGAACTAGGCGCTGAGTACCTTCTTTAGAAACTGGCTTAATACCTATGCCGCATTCTTGCGGGAAGCGGATTTTGGTGACGCCCATCTCTTCCTGCAGAAATTCAATCACCTTATTGGCTTCAGGAGTACCCGCTTTCCACTCGATCCCTGCATAGATATCTTCAGAGTTTTCGCGGAAAATAACCATATTGGTTTTGCCTGGCTCTTTCACAGGAGACGGCACACCTTCAAACCAGCGAACCGGGCGCTGACATACGTAAAGATCTAATTCTTGGCGCAAGGCGACGTTTAAAGAACGAAAGCCACCACCAACGGGTGTCGTTAGCGGGCCTTTAATACCTACGACATAATCTTTGATTGCATCCAGAGTTTCAGCCGGGAACCAGTCACCGTCATACAGCTCTGCCGCTTTTTCGCCGGTGTAAATTTCCATCCAGCTAATTTTTTTGGTGCCTGAGTAGGCTTTTTCAACGGCTGCATCAACTACGTTGATCATCGCCGGAGTAATGTCTGCGCCGATGCCATCACCTTCGATAAAAGGAATAATTGGCCGATCGGGTACATTGAGGGAAAGATCCGCATTAACGGTGATTTTCTCGCCCGCAGTAGGTACCTTGATATGTTGGTATCCCATTTTTGACTCCATGGTTTATCAGTTAGTATCTGTGCTCGTGCTCGCTCACAAACGAAATAAACTGCAATTTGCTACAATGCAGCTTCTGCAAAAAGCGAGGCATTATAACACTTTATACCCAGATTTCTTCTATGAATGAGCCTATTTAAGCGTGAGTGATATTTTTTTATTTAATAAGCCCTTCCAGGTCATGAGCCAGTTTACTGACGCTGACGGCCGAGCCAACCTGTCTGATTACATCAGGATACCCGCAATATATCCAGCCGGCAGGCTCGATTATGATTCTGAGGGACTGATGATTTTAACCGGCGACGGCGAACTACAGCATCAGATAAGCCATCCACGGCACAAGCTGCCAAAAACTTATTGGGTGCAAGTTGACGGCGATGTCACCGACGACGCCTTGGTCGCGCTGCAAAGAGGAGTGCAGTTAAACGACGGCCAGACTTTACCGGCAATAGCAAAGCGAATAGATGAGCCTGCGGGGCTCTGGGCTCGCACGCCGCCAGTCCGTTTTCGCGCCAACATTCCTACCAGCTGGATAAGCCTGACGATAAGTGAAGGCCGCAACAGACAGGTTCGGCGTATGACCGCCGCGGTCGGCTTCCCTACCCTTCGCTTGATACGCGCGAGCATTGGTGACTGGAGCATTAAAGACCTTGCGCCGGGGGAATATGCCCCACTTACCCTAGGGCCTGAATTTATACGTTATAAGCCTCGCAGGAGCGGAAAGCCAAAGGCTGCTCGCGGCAAAACTCTAAAGACGTGGCCTCGTAAGCGTAGTTCTTAAGGCATTGCGCCTGTTACAATTATCACTTTAGTAAGCGGAAGACCCTATGGATTGGCAGCCCCATGTGACCGTCGCGACCTTAGTTGAAAACGAGGGTAAGTTTTTATTCGTTGAAGAAATCAAACATGGTCGCAGAGTGATAAATCAGCCAGCGGGGCATCTTGAGGAAGGCGAGAGTTTAGTAGACGCGGCGCTGCGAGAAACGCTGGAGGAAACCCAGTGGCGAGTGGAAATTTTAGGCCTTATCGGCGTCGGTCTATACACCGCGCCGGCAAATGGCGTGACTTATCACCGCAGCAGCTTTTTTGCGCGACCTATCGCTTTTTGTCCAGAACAAAAACTCGATACCGACATTGAGCAAGCCATTTGGTTGACGCCGGACGAGCTGCGGGCGCGCAGTAGCGAGCTTCGAAGCCCCTTGGTGTTGGAGTGCTTAGAACGATACTTGCGGGGTCAGCGCTACCCTCTATCACTGATTTACTAGTGCGGCGAGCAAACACCGTGGCGCCACAAAGCCAGCTTAATGGATATCATGAATGATTCAGCAAGACCCCAGTAACACCAAAGTCATTGTCGGCATGTCCGGCGGCGTGGACTCCTCGGTATCCGCCCTACTCCTGATGCAGCAAGGCTATCAGGTTGAGGGTCTTTTTATGAAAAACTGGGATGAAGACGACGGCACCGAATACTGCACCGCCAAAGATGACTTGGCAGACGCCAGTGCGGTCTGCAACAAATTGGGTATTTATCTGCATACGGCCAACTTTGCGTCTGAGTACTGGGACAATGTATTTGAACACTTTTTGGCTGAGTACAAGGCTGGACGCACACCCAACCCCGACATTCTTTGCAATCGCGAAATTAAATTTAAAGCCTTTCTCGACTACTCGATGGTACTGGGTGCGGATTACATTGCCACTGGCCACTACACCCGGCGAAGAGATATTGATGGTACAACACAGCTATTAAAGGGTCTTGATCCCAATAAAGACCAAAGCTATTTCCTTCACGCCGTGGGCAGCGAGCAACTTGCTAGAACGCTATTCCCGGTCGGTGAAATTGAAAAGCCTGAGGTTCGCGCCCTCGCTGAAAAGCACGGCCTAATTACCCATGACAAAAAAGACAGCACCGGCATTTGCTTTATCGGTGAGCGCCGCTTTAAAGACTTTCTGCAGCAATACCTGCCCGCCAAACCCGGCCGCATTGAAACTATGGACGGTATCGACATGGGCCAGCACAGCGGCTTGATGTACCACACCATCGGCCAGCGCCAAGGCCTTGGTATTGGTGGGGTAAGGGGCGGTGGCGACGAGCCTTGGTATGTCATTGAGAAAGACCTGGCTCGCAATGTATTACTCGTTGCCCAGGGCAGTCAGCACCCAGCCTTATTTAAACAGGCCTTACAGGTTAGCGATATTCACTGGATAAGCGCGCAGATGCCGACCATGCCCTGTCAATGCACAGCCAAAACCCGTTATCGCCAAGCGGATCAGCAGTGCGAGATCCGCCAAACTGCGACAGGCTTTGATGTGCATTTTAGCGATCCACAGCGCGCAATTACCCCAGGGCAATCGGTGGTCTTCTACGACGCCGACATTTGCCTGGGGGGCGGCATCATAGAAGCAGGGTATCAGTATTAATGAGCGATAATAACCAAATCCAAAAAGTCGATAAGGATCTTCAGGCCCGGCAGCAGACCCTAGCGCTTGCTGCAATAGTGCAAGCTGCGGTCTTGGTCGACCAAATTGCGCGCACCGGTCAAGCCGAGCCTCAGGCAATTGATGCAACGATCGATAGCCTATTTAAGTTTTCAGCGACAAGCGTCGAGGAAGCTTACGGCAGTATCGAAAATCTAGAGGTGGGTGTGCGGGGTTTGCGGGACTTGCTTAGCGGCAATGACTACGGCGAGCGCAAGAGTGTGACGCGCTATTGTCTGGGGATATTGCACCTCCACAAAAAGCTTCGAAAGGACTCGGATACTTCAGCTCTATTGCGTAGTCGACTGCAGCATACCGCCAAACAAAAAGAATTTAATGTCAATAATATTAATAGCTTATCAAACTCTCTTTCAGCAATTTATCAAGATACGATTTCTAAGTATAACTTTCGAATCCAAATAAGCGGCAGTGCCCAAGAGCTGAAAAACCCCAATAACGCGGCTCGTATTCGTGCGCTTTTATTAGCTGCAATTCGCGCTGGCTATCTTTGGCATCAAGCTGGCGGTAGCCGCTGGAAACTGATATTGCAGAGAAATCGTATTTTCACCCAAACCAAACACCTGCTGGCAACTGAAATTCGACGTTAATTCGTGTATATTGCGCGCTTTCCGAACTGCCCGCCCCGCTATAGAAAAGGTATTCAATATGGACTTATCCGCGCTTTCTGCCATCTCACCTGTCGATGGCCGTTACGGCAGCAAAACCGCTAGCCTGCGCCCCGTTTTCAGTGAATTCGGACTGATCAAATATCGTCTTATTGTGGAAGTGCGCTGGCTACAGCAACTGGCTGCAAACGTCGCAATCACTGAAGTTCCAAGCCTGAGCAGTGACGCTAATGCGGTTTTAGAAGGTCTAATTGCCAATTTTGACGAAAGTGGCGCGCAGAAAGTAAAGAATATTGAAGCTACGACCAATCACGATGTTAAAGCGATTGAGTACTATATAAAAGAAGCGATTAGCGGCAATGCTGAGCTCGCGGCGATTTCAGAATTTGTTCACTTTGCCTGCACCTCAGAAGACATAAACAACCTGTCACATGCTCTAATGCTGCGTGAAGGCCGTGAAATATTATTATCTGAGTGCGATGCCATTGTCACCAAGCTCACAGATCAAGCCCATGAGTTTGCCGAAGTGCCAATGCTATCTCGCACCCACGGGCAAACTGCCAGCCCCACCACCATGGGTAAAGAGTTCGCCAACGTGGTGGCGCGTCTGCGGCGCCAGCGCCAGGTAATCGCTGAAGTCGAATTACTGGGAAAAATCAACGGCGCGGTGGGTAATTACAACGCTCACTTGTCGGCCTATCCCGACATCGACTGGGAAGCCAATGCGGAAGACTTTATTACCAAGCTCGGCATTAACTGGAATCGTTACACCACCCAAATAGAGCCCCATGATTATATTGCAGAATTATTCGATGCAATCGCCCGCTTCAATACCATCTTAATTGATTTAGATCGCGATATTTGGGGCTATATTTCCCTGGGTTATTTCACACAGCGGACCATTGCCGGCGAAGTTGGCTCCTCTACCATGCCGCATAAAGTTAACCCCATTGACTTCGAAAACTCAGAAGGTAATCTCGGCATCGCCAATGCCGTACTTCATCATTTGGCGGTAAAACTGCCAATCTCACGGTGGCAACGCGACCTAACTGACTCAACGGTATTGCGTAATATGGGCGTTGGTATCGCTTACAGTGTGATGGCCTACCAGGCGACGATGAAGGGCTTGAGTAAGCTGGAAATCAATACTGTCCGTATTGCCGCAGACCTCAACGATAGCTGGGAAGTGCTCGCGGAACCGATTCAAACTGTTATGCGTCGCTACGGCATCGAAGAACCCTACGAAAAGTTAAAAGCCCTCACCCGCGGCCAGCGTATTACTGCAGACATCTTAAAGGCGTTTGTAGATGGCCTAGATATGCCAGACGCGGCAAAAGCTGAATTGCGCGAGCTTACCCCAGCAAGCTACATCGGCAATGCTGTTGTCCAAGCAAAGCGGATTTAATGCCGTGGCGCTGCAAAACTTTGATCCTCAGGCTTTTTTAGACCGGGTTTGGCAGCGCGAAGCGCTGCTTATAAAAGATGCGCTGCCAAACTTTCAGTGCCCAATAGACGGCGACGAACTTGCCGGCCTGGCTTGCGAAGACGACGTTGATAGTCGTATTGTCATTGAAAAAGATGGCGCCTGGGAATTGCGTAATGGGCCCTTTAAAGAAGCCGATTTCAGTACCTTGCCTGCATCCAAGTGGACTTTGCTGGTTCAAAGCGTAGACCACTACCTGCCGGAATTGGCAGAATTACTGGCTCACTTCCGCTTTATTCCACGTTGGCGCACCGAAGATATCATGGTTAGCTACGCCTGCGACGGCGGCAATGTTGGTCCCCATTACGACCAATACGACGTGTTTTTAGTGCAGGGCAGCGGTCGCCGACGCTGGAAAGTGGGCGGCCATTGCTCCGCGCATACGCCACTGGCAAGCCAGGCGGGTTTGCGCTTACTGGAAGATTTTAGTGTTGAGCAAGAATACCTGCTCGACGCCGGTGATGTGCTTTATGTTCCTCCGGGAGTGGCCCACTGGGGCATTGCCGAAGGCGACGACTGCATCACACTGTCGGTGGGCTTCAGGGCCCCGTCGGAGGCAAGCTTATTAAGCGATTATGGTGATGACATTGCCAGCTTCCTTGATGAATCAATCCGCTACCAAGATCCGAAGCTTGACGCCAAGGCCCACCCCGCCGAAATCTCCGCTGATGTTCGTCAGCACGTAAAATCGCTGATACTGCAACATATCGATAACGATGCCCACCTAGGCCGCTGGTTTGGCGAAATGATGACCCGTGTTCCAGATCAGGAAAATTTCGTCGACGACTCGCTAAGTCTAGAAGAATTTCTGTTAGCGCTGACCGACGGTGAGCCCTTGCAGTTGCGCTTGGGGGCTAGACTGGCCTTCGACGATGACTACCTATTTGCCGACGGATTGGCCTTTCCCTATCCACAAGATCAGCGCGACGACGTTAAAGCTTTGTGTGAAATAGAATGTGGGATTACTATCGATATTGCTCACCGCTTGAGCCAAGATATGATGTACGCCTTATTCTGCAATGGCACTTTATGCTTCTATGATGATACGCAAGACTGATTGGCAAACTTCAAGCACCGAGCTCAGCACCATACGTCATGAGGTTTTCGTCGCCGAACAAGCGGTTCCAATTGAGCTCGAGCTTGACGAACATGACGCTTATTGTCATCACTGGCTGGCATGTATCGATGAGAGCGCGGTAGGCACCGTTAGAATGCTTGGCAATGGCAGTATTGGTCGCATGGCTGTGCGCAGCGGCTACCGTGGACAGGGCGTTGGCAAGGCGCTTTTAAATGCGGTTATCGATTACGCCAAAGACCAAGACTGGCGAATACTTAGTCTTGCTGCCCAAGATCACGCCATCAGCTTTTATGCTGAAGCCGGTTTTACCGCCTACGGCGATATATTTATGGATGCCGGTATCCCCCATCAATCCATGCAACTTTTATTGCGTGAGCATCGCAAGCTGGGGCAAGACAGTCCTCGGTTTGTGCCGGCTGACAGCGCCGCAACAGTGTTGGATTTGTGCGCTCAGGCACGGCGAACCCTGCGTATATTTAGCGCTGCACTTGAACCCGAGCTATATGCCAATGACGCCATCGTTAGCGTATTGTCGGTGCTTGCCCGACGACACCGGCAAAGCGAAATACGGTTATTAATTTGTCATGAGACCGCCCTTAGAGAAAGCCGCCACCCCCTGGTGGCGCTTAGCCAACGATTGCCCTCAGCCCTACCCTTACGCGTGCTTCCACCGGACTTTCGGCCGGAATTAGATGAGCTTTTTCTACTTGCAGATCGCAACGGTATCTTCGCGTATCCAGAGAATGCGCCAAACACTGCGTGGTGTAGCTATCACCTACCCCCAAAAGTAAAAGATTACCAAGAGCGCTTTGACCGGATGTGGGAGCGTGGAGAGCCGGCGCGACATTTACGCAGGCTTTATTAATCGGCGTTCATACTTACCTGCAGTCGGTCACTAAATAGAGCTCTTACCAGAGGGCTTATTTCGCCACCAAGCCACTGAAAACGCGACAAATTCAGGCCATAGTTCTTGTAGATATATCGCGAAACACCCTTTTTCATACCTTCTGCTCATTTTTTCGCAAATAAATGCACTCAAACGCCTTCTTCTGTCATTTTCTGCAAGCAAAAATTACTAATTTGCTGTACATTACCCGCCTAATTTTCAACCCAGTTTATCCAGAGAGCGCTATGACTGATCTATCCCGTTACAGAAATATTGGTATTTTCGCCCACGTTGATGCCGGTAAGACCACGACTACCGAGCGTATCCTTAAGTTGACCGGTAAAATCCATAAAATCGGTGAGGTTCATGAAGGCGAATCAACCACTGACTTCATGGAACAGGAAGCTGAGCGCGGTATTACCATTCAGTCAGCGGCAGTCAGCTGTTTTTGGAAAGATACCCGTTTCAACGTTATCGACACACCTGGTCACGTCGACTTTACGGTAGAAGTATATCGTTCTCTGAAAGTCCTCGACGGCGGCATCGGCGTATTCTGTGGTTCTGGCGGCGTAGAGCCTCAGTCAGAAACCAACTGGCGCTATGCCAACGACTCGAAAGTATCGCGTCTTATCTTTGTAAACAAACTTGACCGCATCGGCGCCGACTTCATTCGCGTAACTGATCAAGTCAAAAAAGTATTGGGCGCCACGCCCTTAATCATGACTTTGCCGATTGGCGCCGAAGATTCCTTCAAAGGCGTTGTCGATCTGTTGACCCGTAAAGCCTATATTTGGGATGAAACTGGACAGCCAGAAAACTACACTATAGAAGACGTTCCAGCCGACATGGTTGATAACGTTGAAATGTATCGCGAGCAACTTGTTGAAACCGCGCTTGAAATGAACGACGACCTATTGATGGCCTATATGGAAGGTGAGCAACCTTCTATTGAAGACATCAATCTGTGTATCCGTAAAGGTACCTTAGAGCTAGTCTTCTTCCCAACATACTGTGGTTCTGCCTTTAAAAACAAAGGCATGCAGTTGTTGTTGGACGCTGTTATTGATTACTTGCCAACGCCTACCGAAGTTAATCCGCAGCCTTTGACTGACGAAGAAGGTAACGCCAACGGCGAATTCGCGATCGTGTCTGCTGATGAGCCCTTCCGCGCTTTGGCATTCAAAATTATGGATGACCGTTTCGGCGCTCTTACTTTTATTCGTATTTACTCTGGTAAATTGAATAAAGGCGACACCATTCTTAACTCCTTCACCGGCAAGTCAGAACGCGTTGGCCGTATGGTAGAAATGCAAGCTGACGAGCGCAATGAGTTAAGCCATGCACAAGCTGGTGACATCATCGCTATTGTGGGCATGAAAAACGTGCAAACTGGCCACACCCTGTGTGATCCAAAGCACCCATGTACATTGGAAGCGATGGTATTCCCAGAGCCCGTAATCTCTATCTCGGTTACGCCTAAAGATAAGGGTTCAACTGAGAAAATGGGTATTGCGATCGGTAAAATGGTTGCTGAAGATCCCACCTTCCGCGTTGAAACCGATATAGACTCAGGTGAAACTATTCTGAGAGGAATGGGTGAATTGCACTTGGATATCAAAGTCGACATCCTTAAGCGTACCTACGGTGTTGATTTGACAGTAGGCCAACCACAGGTTGCCTACCGCGAAACTATCACTCAAGAAATTGAAGACAGCTACACTCACAAGAAGCAGTCTGGTGGTTCTGGTCAATACGGCAAGATCGATTACATTGTTAAGCCGGGCGAGGCGAACACTGGTTTCACATTTATCTCTAAAGTGGTCGGTGGTAATGTTCCTAAGGAATTCTTCCCAGCCATTGAAAAAGGCTTCCGCTCTATGATGGGTGTAGGCCCTCTGGCCGGTTTCCCCGTTCTGGATGTTGAAGTGACGCTAGTTGATGGTGGCTTCCACGCAGTTGACTCATCAGCTATCGCGTTTGAGATTGCTGCCAAAGGCGCTTTCCGTCAGTCTATGCCTAAAGCCGGCCCACAACTTCTTGAGCCAGTAATGAAAGTTGACGTTTACAGCCCAGAAGATCACGTAGGTGATGTTATCGGCGACTTAAACCGTCGTCGCGGCATGATCTCTGGTCAAGAGCCAAACTCAAGTGGCGTACGCATAAAGTCAGATGTACCACTTTCTGAAATGTTTGGTTACATCAGCACCCTGCGCACGATGACATCTGGTCGTGGTCAGTTCTCAATGGAATTCTCTCATTACGCGGCTTGCCCAGCGAACGTGTCTGAGACCATTATTGCCAAAGAGAAAGAGAAGAAAGCGGCTGCAGCTAAGTAATTTACTTAGTCAGCTTCCGAAAAAAGCCCGGCCAGTGAATACTGTCCGGGCTTTTTTATGTGCTCTATTTAACGCGCTTCGATATTTCCTTCTTTAATAATCCAGCATCACTCCCACTTCGTTATCCCTATCGACAAGATCAAAGCACAGCAAGTTCCGGCAAGGTTCTTCGCTGAAATGTTTTAGCGCCCCGCTTTGTATATCAAATCGATAGCCGTGCTGCGGACATACCAGTTCCATGCCGTCTACATCCGAACTACTCAGCGGATACTCACGATGCGGACAGTTGCTTTCGATCAAATAGCGATCGCCATCCAGCTGCAACAGCATTAGGTGATGACTATCAATCTTAAAGACCTTGCGATAGCCGTCAAACAAGTTGATGTATTTCTCTAAGCTGTAATAACGCATAAGCCTTGAATGTCATGGGGTTTTCGCAAGCTTACCGTAAAGCCTATGATGACTGTAAGCATTTCACGATATAGGCCTGAGACAGTGCTGAAAATAAGACCTTAAGGGCAACTAGCAATTTACATTAGCTGCCGCCGGACTAAACTAAGGAATAGAGTACAAGTTTAAAGCTGCAGTGGCGCAAGATTAGGGCCGATTCGCAGGGCTAAGCCAACATTGGGACATCACTGGGACTATCGCAATGGATATCGGTACACGAACTACTAATGCCAGGTCAATTTTTGCCACTAGCTTTCTTGCCATGATGCTAGTGGCCTGCGGTGGCGGCAATGGCAAGACTGCCGGCACCGAGCAATCAAATAGTCTGTTACGTGCAGTGAGTAGCGAAGCAGAGTTCGTGACGCACTTTAAAACCTTGTATACACAAAACAATGGCAACGACCAAGTCTCAGCAGCGCCGCAGGCGTCTGAAGGCGCAGCTGCAAATGATGGTTCCTCCGGCGGCTATTCAAGTACCTATACTCTCGAAAACAACGTTGATGAATTTGACGTCTTAAAATATGATGGTGACTTCCTTTATATCGTCCCTACCCTACAGCAAAACTGTTGTTTTATTAGCCAAGGTAATCAAGCTTTTGCAAGCGATGCCTTAGTCGCACCGCAAGACCCACAGAACCCAGCCAGTATTCGCATTTTAAGTACCAGCCCAACTATCGCCACTGCCCAGCAAGTAACGACGATCCCGCTTGATGACGGTGAATACGTGCAGGGACTATATGTTCAGGGTGATAGCCTAATTAGTATTTCTACCAGTCAATACTACGGCAGCTACGGTGATGTTTGGCGGGACATAGCGCCCTGGGGACAGCAGTCACTGGCGGTAAAAATATACAACACCGCCACCATCGAAAATATCCAGAAGATGTGGGATATCCGGCTTGAAGGCGGCTTTGTCGATAGTCGTCGTATTGGCGACACGCTGTATCTACTCAGCCGTCATACTCCCTATTGGGACAATATTTATTACTACCCCGCTAGTGAGCAAGAAGTAAGCGCCAATAGGGAGACCCTCGCTAATACGACATCGGCGGACATCATTCCGAATATCACTATTAACGAACAAACGCGGCCACTATTCACTGCTCAGGATTGTCTGATCACCCGCGATGACCAAACAAACAAATACGGTTCCCCCGTTATTACCAGCATCACGGCAGTTCCCTTAAGTAGCCCCGGCAACGCCCAAACCACCTGCTATAACGAAGATGCCTCGGGAATCTATATGTCGTCTTCCGCACTCTATATTAGCCAGCCGACGTTTAGCAGCAGCGAAGGCGGGACCCGCATCCATAAATTTGGACTTGGCGCCGGCAAACCAGCCTATCGAGGATCGGCAGATGTCCCAGGACATTTATGGGGGCGCGGGCAAGTCGATTTCAGGATGTCGGAAAAAGGTAATCAATTACGCCTTGTCACCACTCGCTATACCGGCGATGGCGATGACCTTCGCGATCACCAGCTGACTATTCTGCAAGAATCTAACGACGATTTGCGCCTTGAGCAGATATCGACACTACCCAACGCGGCCCGTCCAGCCGAGCTTGGCAAGCCCAATGAATCTCTCTACGGCGTGCGGTTTTTAGATGAGCGCTTATACCTAGTCAGCTTTGAACAAATAGATCCTTTGTATGTGCTGGATCTCAGCAATCCTGAAGATCCCTATATTGCGGGTGAACTGGAGATACCCGGCTTCTCAGATTTTTTGCACCCGGTTAACAATGAATTGTTATTGGGTTTGGGACAATCGGCGCAGAATCAGGGTTTGGTGAAGCTCAGTTTGTTTAATGTTGCCGACATCGCCAACCCTATCGAGCTGGCCACCCAGCTATTGGGTAAAGACGGCGGCTGGAATTATTCTGAGGCCCAGTACAACCGTCATGCATTCACGTATCTGCAGCACCCCGACGGTAGTGACCGCTTTACTGTGCCGGTGAAGTCTTCCTACAACACCGAGCAAGCTGGCTATGTGAATGAGAATCGCCTGTATCTTTTGGAGATAAACGGTAAGTCAAATTCCGCTGCTGCAAGTCTCGACTTAATTGGTGACATTATTGCCAGCCCTGCCCCCAGGGAAAATTGGTACGGTGGTCAGAATCGTTCAGTAATACATGACGATGCGGTCTACTTTCTATCTGGGGACTATATTTGGTCGGCACTGTGGACGTCACCAGATGTGCAAACAGGTCCCCAATAATACGGCAGCTATTCCAAATGCCAAGCTAAGTAGCTACGAGGGCGTAAAGGTGGATAACTGCACGCTTATCCATTTTCTTTTTGGTTTCCAAAACGCCGGCAATTGCTATACTGCGCCCCCGAAAAACGCCGGTGTCTGTTCTCATGTCCGAGACTATCCTCTATACCGATTTGGCAGCCTGCTACGATCTGATGTGCGCCGACATTGACTACCAAGCCCAGAGTGATACAGCGCATAGACTGCAGCAAATCTTCGGTAATCAGGGTCTTAGGCACTTGGATTTAGCATGCGGTACCGGCCCGCATATAAGCCATCTTATCGACCGTGGTTACGCTAGCATGGGCATAGATCTCAATCAGCCGATGTTAGATATTGCCCAGCGGCACTGCCCCAAAGCGCAATTTAGCCAGCAAGATATGTGCGATTTTACGGTGTCAGCCCCCGTTGATTTGATCACCTGCTTTCTCTACTCCATCCACTACAGCGCTACGGTCGAAAGACTTAAAGACTGTATTAAACGCAGCCATACAGCCCTAGAGGCTAAGGGAGTGTTTTGTTTTAATAGCGTAGACAAAACCAAAATCGACAACAGCTCGTCTACCAGCCACACGGCGAAACAAGGGGGCAGCGACTTTATTTTTAGCTCGAAATGGTTTTACTGTGGTGAGGGTGAAGAACAAAGCCTAAAGCTCAGTATTCAAAAAACCACAGCAAATAACACCCAATCCTGGCAGGATGAACACCCAATGGTGGCAGTCAGTTTTGAGGAGTTGCGGGCGCTGCTATCACCGTATTTTGACGTCCATATTTTTGAACATGACTACGAAAAGCTCGTCCCTTGGAATCGCAGTTCAGGAAACGCCCTCTTCGTATGCGTAAAATTATAGTACCGCGGCGCAGCCATGGCTGTCCTGGCCACCAGCACTAAACTCTAAATCCCGAACCCCGAATCCCGAACCCTATCAGGACAAAATAAACTGCACCTGATATACAAATTGTGACAGCAGTGCATCGCCTTCAGCGGGCGAGTCACGAGATACGTCAAGCAAATCAGGTATTAAGCCCAATCCCAGCGACACGACTGCGGCTACGGCCGCTTCCTTTTCTACTATATTAAAGCGGCTAAAGAGTTCTCGCTCTTGAAAATCCCCTGCCATTTCAGCAACAATCATTTTCACCTGAGTGCGAATTGCGGCTCGAATTAATGCAGAGCTTCCTGCTCTCTCGCGAGCGATAAGAATGAATAAAGATTCATTGCCACGGATATAGCCAAATGCTGCCTGTACCGACGCGGCAATAACAGACTCCTCGGTATCCGCATCCCTCACCCCTTTCAATAATTCTCTCAATGTAATGCCGACATCGTTAACTAGCGCCAGACCTAGCTCTTCCATAGAGGCAAAATGGCTATAGAACGCGGGCGGGCTTAGATTGCAGGCTTTAGTAATACGACGCAGGCTAATACCAGATAAGCCGCTCTGGTCTTGTGCCTGCAGCGCTAGCGCGGCATTCATTAATTTTTCTCGATTTCCCTTTCGACTTTGCTTTGGCTTACTTGTGCTCATACAGTTTCCATTATTCAAGCTTATTTATTTGGCAGGACCTGTAGTGACCCTTTAATGATAGGCCGCGATGGTACGACAAATCGGCTACAAATGCCCATCTATAACTAATTGAGACATAGAAAATGGATATATCATTAACTTGACACATGTTAAGTTATAGCTTAAATTCGATTTTTACGTATGTAAACATAATAAGGCTGAAATCTTTATGAATGCAAAAAGTGAAGCACAGTGGCGCGACCCCAAACGCTACCTCTGGTCACTGGGACTCCTGGTACCACTTTTCCCCGTTTTAGGCGCTCTTGTTTATGTACAAACAGGGCAAATCTGGGGCTGGTGGCTAACGCCACTTATTGTGTATTTGATTATACCTGCACTCGACTTCTTGATTGGAACCGATCACTCAAATCCGCCGGAATCGGCAGTCGCTAATTTAGAAGCTGACAATTACTACAAGTATATTGTTTACGCCTATATACCTCTGCAATATGCGGGAACCTTGATTACGGTCTGGTTCGCCTGCACTGAGCTAGGACCTCTGGGAATTATCGCTGGCCTATTCAGCTGTGCCTATGTGAACGGTATTGGCATAAACACGGGACACGAATTAGGTCACAAGCGCGATGCATTCAGCCAATTTCTAGCGAAGCTGGCTCTGGCCCCTGTTGCTTACGGTCACTTTTATGTTGAGCACAATTTCGGCCATCATCGCCGGGTAGCTACCCCTGAAGACCCCGCCAGCTCCAAAATGGGTGAAAGCTTCTGGCGCTTCCTACCGCGTACTGTTATCGGCAGCCTCCGCTCAGCCTGCGAAATAGAGGCTCAACGTCTTGAACGTAAGGGCTTGGGGTTTTGGCATTGGCGAAACGACGTTTTACAAGCCTGGGCTATGACACTCCTCTTTTTTGGCGCCTGTACCATTGTGTTAGGCTGGATGGCCCTAGTGTTTTTAGTTGTACAAGCAGTATTGGGTGCTTCTTTGCTAGAAGTGATCAATTACGTTGAACACTACGGTTTGCTGCGTCAGAAAGACGCTAACGGCCGGTATGAGCGCTGCCTACCTAAGCACTCTTGGAACAGCAATCATATTGTTACTAACTTGGTTTTGTACCAACTGCAGCGTCATTCAGACCATCACGCCCACCCTAGTCGGGCTTTCCAAGCTTTGCGTCATTTCGACGATAGCCCGCAGTTACCCTCAGGCTATGCTTCCATGATGATGCTCGCGTATTTTCCACCTCTTTGGTTCAAAGTCATGAATCCTAGGGTGGTAGCACATCATCGTGGCGACTTTAATAAAGCAAATGTACATCCGGCTAAAATTGCAAAGTTAAAGTCCTATTTTGAGACTTTCAGCAAAACTGCCAGCGCGTAATATAATATAATTTTGAAATTAGAATTAAGCGGCGCCGATTGGCGCCAGTAAAGGAGTCCATCAATGATAAAAAGAGCAACGCTAGTTAGCGCTATGTGTATTAGCGCATTGCAAAGTCCAATCCTGTCCGCCGCGCAATTAGAAGAAGTTATTGTTACCGCTCAGCTTCGGGAACAAAGCCTCCAGGATGTTCCGGTATCAGTGAGCGCCATAAGCGGCTCGAAGATGATGGAAGCAGGCTTATCAAAAATCGAAGATTTACAGGCCTATGTGCCTAACTTCACAATGACGGAATCAAGTATTGGTACCGATATATATATCCGCGGTATCGGCTCCGGCGAGAATCAGGGCTTTGAGCAATCCGTGGGTATGTATGTAGACGGCATTTACTACGGTCGTGCCCAACTCGCCCGCGCGCCCTTCCTAGATTTGGAGCGCGTTGAAGTCTTACGTGGTCCACAGAACATTTTACTGGGTAAGAATAGTATTGCTGGCGCCATTAATATCAGTAGCGCGTCGCCCAGTAATGAAACTGAGTTTTTTGTACAAGGCACCTACGAGCCTGATCTCAATGAGCAAGTTATCGATTTTATGGCCTCAGGCCCTATTACTGATAGTTTCAGTGCTCGCTTTGCGATGCGCCAGCGCAAAACCGACGGCTTTGTAGAAAACCTAATACTCGACCGAGACGAAGCTGCGCGTAAAGAGGCAACCTACCGCCTTAAATTTGCATGGGATGCCGGCAATGACTTCGATGCGAAGCTGAAACTAGAAATGGGCAGTTTTGATGTTGTTGGCCGCCAATCAGAGATCCTTACCGACAACCCCTCCGATTCAGACATCTTTCTTTTTACTGGCCGGACCTACGGTGAAATCTTAAATGACACCGTATTCCCTGATTTAGGTGCGATAGGCGGTTTGCTGGGCTCATTGCCAGTTGGAATTCGCAATCTGCTACAACTACAAGATAACGGCTCCATTTTGAATCTGCAGGCGGACGACTCGGTGTTGGATCACACCGCAGATCGCAAGCGTAGCTCCAATGGTGACTTCAGTAATAATGATACTCAAAACATTACTGTGAATATGAATTGGTATTCCGACGGTAACACCTTCACATCTATTACCGGCTATATGGCTTATCAATACGATGAAGAATGTGATTGTGACTTCACCGGTGCTCCCTTATTCCAAGTAGTTTTCGAAGAAGAGTATCAGCAACTAAGTCAAGAGTTTCGCTGGATTTCAGCCCCTGGTGAAACCTTCGACTTTATTGCCGGTGCGTATTTCCAATATAACGAGCTCGACTTCTTTGACTCAATTGTTGTCTCTACCACACTCGTTCCTCAGCTGATTAATGCAGCAGATCTTTTAGAAGGTGGTGGTCGCGGCGATATCGATCCCGGTGCTAACGGCAGCAGCGGCTTTGAATTACTCGGTATTGGTGATGCAGGTAACTCTCTCCTAAATCTGCGCTCACCACGAGACTTTAAGAGCGACTCTATTATCGCCTCTACCTTTTTGCAGGGCACATGGATAATGACCGACACCCTGCGTCTGACGTTAGGTGGCCGATACACCTACGAAAAGAAAAGTGGTAGCCGCAAACTGGAATTCGGCTTGCCGGATGGTTCAATCTTACCCATTGGTGAGACGGATACTGCGGCGGCTGTTACCTTTGCTGCAGAGCGTCACGACTTGGCGGGTAAACGCACCGAATCGCAATTTGCGCCGCTGTTGAACGTACAGTGGGACTTCAGTGATGAAGCCATGGCCTATTTCTCAGCACGACGTGGCTTTAAATCAGGCGGTTTCGACGCCAGATCTAATGCTTCGCCAAGCGACGAACCTACGCCGTCGAACCCAACTGCCACCGTCACCAATCCTAGAGTGTTAATTGGTAGTTTCGAGTTTGAAGAAGAACGCGCGACCTCTTATGAACTGGGTCTAAAAACCAGCTTATTTGACGGTGTTGCTGAATTGAACTCTGCGCTCTTCTATACCCAGTTCGACAATCTTCAGGTTAGTGTTTTTGATGGCACATTAGGTTTCAACGTAGGTAACGCCGCTGGAGCGGTTACCCAAGGTGTGGAGTTTGATGGTCGTATCGCATTAAGTGAGCATGTCATTCTTGGAGCAGGTCTCGCATTTTTAGATTTCGAGTTTCAAGATCACGAGTTTGGTACCTGTATCCAAGATCAAATACCAGACAATCCTAATGGCATAAATTGTGATTACAGTGGTAAAACTAACCAATACGCCGCCGACTATTCAGGCAACCTACTGCTGGGCTATGAGCGCGAAGTTGGTAACTCACTAATCCTGCGAGCTAATCTTGACGCGATCTTCAGTGATGAATATCACCCGTCGCCAAACCTAGACGACCGCGTGAAACAAGATGCGTTTATTCAGTACAACGGCCGTATTTCACTTTCGTCTAATGACGGCCGCTGGGATATAGCATTACTAGGAAAAAACCTTACTGATGAGCTGATCGTGCTATATGCCATTGATACGCCCGTCGCCAAAAAAGTAATTGCCGGAGCCACAACCCACCACGGCTTCACTAACCCGCCTAGAACCTTTGCAGTTCAAGCGTCTTATCGCTGGTAAAACTAAGATACTTGCTTGCCGGTTTTGGGTTTGGACGCTCAAAACCGGCTTTTTTTTGTTCTAAAATTTTCAAATTAGATTCTTTTTCCACTGATCTATCAATTAACTGAATAAAGTAGCTTTCAACTTCTCATAGCAAGATGCTGACTTATTCAGGGTCCAATTCTACGCGGTTTCTTCCAGCTGTCTTCGCTCTGTACATCGCTTTATCGGCGCAGTGTATAGATTCTTCAACGGTCCGAGATGCTCGCAGTACTGATACACCAAAAGAGGCTGTTACGTGTGCTTTACCAAAGTCAAAATGCTGAGCGGCAATCGCCACGCGCATACGTTCTATGACCTCACGACTCTGCTCTACGCTGGTACTGGGCATGCAAATAATAAACTCCTCTCCCCCATATCGGTAAATTCGATCATATGCACGAAGGTGCGATTTTAGTTGTTTAACGGTAGAGACCAATACGATATCCCCCGCGGCATGACCATATTCATCATTTATCCGTTTAAAATGATCAAGATCTACCATCGCAATCACACAAAGCTGTTTTCCTCGCTGAACCAGTGCCTGCTGTTCGCAGAGTTCAGTCAGCAGTCTAGCTCTGGTTTTTGCCTCCGTGAGCGGATCTCGGTTTTGCACCACGGCGGCAAACTCCTCTCGTAGGGCCTGAATCTTTACCCGCATTTTCACTATACTATCGTCGAAAGGGTCCCAGTCACGGACTAGAATAGGCAGGCCATCGGAAATGCGCTGAATTAAATGTCGCGCTCTTCTATGCATTTTTTCATGGGCTTTTCCCAGCGAGATAAATAGCGGGTTTTCTTGCAAAAACTGCACGTGAGGGCTGGTATACCATTGACCGAAATCACAATGAAGATGGGCGTCATTTTTTAGATCTGATGGCTCTGGGGCCGTATGGGAAATCAACACGCGCTGTAAGTTCTTATACCATTGTTCGTGGCTAGATAGGGCCTGATCAAGCTCTAAAATGACTTTCTGAACCTGCTGGTTGCTGAGGGAATCCATATTTATGATCTCGTTCTAGGTCTACTACCCAGACATTAACGCAATAACTGGAACCTTAAGCGTGGGGTGGAATGAAGAGCTTATTAAACGGTATAACTGTGCCTGACGGCGTATGGCTTTCTGTCCAAACGTTCCGAGGACCACAACTTTTTTATTGTACTGATTTTCCGTCCGCGATTTGAATTCGAATATATACTTACTTATCGATTAGCGCTCACGACTCATAGCGCTTTTGCTGCGGATCTTCTAAGTGGCAATCTCACCGATGTAGTATGCTTCGGCGGTAATTCACAAGCCCGACTCATTTCATCACAGAGGTTATTTACATGGCGGCAGGTTCTCTTCTAGCCCTTTTTGATGATATTGCGACGCTACTGGATGATATTTCGGTGATGTCTAAGATAGCGGTAAAAAAGACTGCCGGGGTCTTGGGTGATGATTTAGCTGTTAACGCCGAGCAAGTGGGCAATCTGCGCGCCGATCGCGAGCTACCGGTGGTGTGGGCGGTGGCTAAAGGGTCGTTACTCAACAAGCTTATCATCGTCCCTATTGTTTTACTGGCCAGTCTATTTATGCCCTGGCTAATCACTCCCGTTCTAATGCTTGGCGGTACCTATTTGTGCTTTGAAGGCGCAGAAAAAGTCTGGCATGCCATTGCCCATCGCAATGCAAAAGATCATTCCCAAAGCCGTGCGCTGCTAGAAGATAGCAATGTCGATTTGCTCGCCATGGAAAAAGAACGGGTTAAAGGCGCCATACGTACTGACTTTATTTTGAGTTTGGAAATCATTGTCATTGCGCTGAGCACTGTGCAGCAGGCACCGTTCGCCAAGCAGGCAGTGGTACTGTCTATTGTTGCGCTAGGGATAACGTTTGCAGTCTACGGCTTGGTCGCCATGATCGTTAAGATAGATGACCTTGGCTTGTATTTGCTTAAATCTGCCACTACGGCGGTAAAATCCCTGGGTGGATTTTTACTGTGGTTGGCGCCGGTATTGATGAAAACCCTAACAATTGTCGGCACCTTGGCCATGTTCTTAGTAGGCGGTGGAATATTAACTCACGGCGTAGATCACTACATTGAGTTTGGCGTCGCCCTCTCCCATCTGGATGTTTTCAGTAACGCCTTTGCAAACGGTCTAAGCCAAAATTTATTTAACGGCCTTATTGGTGTGTTGGCGGGTGCCGCGGTGGTTGGGGTGTTTGCGGCGGCGGCGCGGTTTTATGGCAAGCAGCAGCAATAGTTCGCTGCGGTCTGTGGAGCGATAACAATCAATAATGCGTAAATCGATTTAGCCGTTGTTTTAACTTATCGTTTTCTATGCGGAGTTGTTCTATCTCTTCCAATAGACTGATGGCTAGTGCGATACCCGACCAATCAATTTGTAAATCCTGATGGAGTCTCACCGCCTTTTTAGTTTGCATCACCATATGGGTGCTAAAAACCCACTGATCCGGTGAATCCCCATGGGGCTCTACGATGCCATGCTCGACGATTTCCAGTACAAAATGTTCGGGTAGCTCGGCGGTTCTGCACAGCTCGTCAAAATTCATTTGATTCAGTTTGGTGTCAGTCATACTTTTTCACTCCACTCCGCGCGTGGATCAAAGGCAGCCTTGTCAGCTAGTGCTTGCCAGGTCTTGTTAATGTCTTCGTTTGAGGTTTTTGGCATCACCACTTTTAAGACCGCATATAAGTCACCACGACCGTTTTCGGTAGATAGCTTTTTAATTAATCCCTTACCGCGCACTCGCAGCCGCTGTCCGGTTTGGCTATTGGCGGGGATAGACATAGTGATTTTGCCATCTAAGGTTGGCATGGCCAGTTTACATCCCAAGGCGGCCTCCCAAGGCGCTAATGGTACTGTGACGATGAGGTTGTGACCTTCAACATCAAATAATGGATGCGGCACTAGCCGGATACGCAAATACAGATCACCATTAATACCCGTTGGGCCCGCAGGCTCTCCCTGCCCCTTGAGACGGATGCGTTCACCCGACTCTACTCCCGGCGGGATTCTCACATTTAGGGTTTTTGTCACCTCGCTTACTCGGCCGTCTGCAGTATATTTGGGAATCATAAAAGAAATGGTTTTCGATTCTTCTGATAAAGTGTCTTCGAGAAAGATCGCTAGATCTGTCTCTATATCTCGACCTTTATGGGCCTGTTGCCGCCGGCCCTGAAAGCCAGAATGCTGCCCCGCTTGGCCAAACATTGACGAGAAGAAATCAGAAAAATCGCTATTGCCAGGCAAAGCCCTCATGACTATCAGCCCCAGGCTGCCAGCCTGGCGGCGGACGAAAGCCACCCTCCTGACTGCCATACTGTTTGAGCTCGTCGTACTCTGCGCGTTTCTTGTCATCGTAAAGCACTTCGTAAGCTTCGGTAACTTCTTTGAATTTATCTTCGGCGTCTTTATGATCACTAACGTCGGATGATACTTTCTGGCCAGCTTTCGGTAAGCCACTTTGATGGCTTTTTTGTCGGCGTCGGGTTCAACGTTCAGAATTTTGTAATAGTCTTTAAATTCCATTGCTTACCCTATCTAGGCTAGTTACCAATGATATTATTTGAGCTGAAACAACCTCGGAGTGCTATTCATAATTTTCCGCTTACACCATCAACCCAACGGACAATAGACGCCGCGTCCAAGGCGCCACTCTGGCGGGCAATCTCCTTACCTTGGTAAAAGATAACTAGGGTTGGCAGACTTTTAATATTAAAACGACTTGCAACCGCCTGTTCTACGTCAGTATTCACTTTAGCCAAGCGTAGGTATGGCTCTAAAGATTTAGCAGCCTGATCAAAGGCCGGCGCCATGCTTTTGCAGGGGCCACACCAGGGCGCCCAAAAGTCAATCACCACCGGCGTGTCATTGCGACTGATCATCGTTTCAAATCCGTTTGCAGACAGACTGATAGCTTGGGCGTTGAATAGTGACTTTTTGCATCTTCCGCAGTTTGGGGACTGCTCTAATCGAGTGCTTGGTACCCGGTTATTAGCTAGGCAATGGGGACAAACAATATGGCTGACATTGCTCATCGAAAAATCTCTTAATTTAGACAGTGTATAACTCTACTCCACTATCAAAGCCGCAAAACGATATAGATCAATAATCCGCCTAATAAATCGCGATTGTGGCTCTCGCTCTATGGTAATTCTCAACTACTTTTTAACCACGATAGGGCTTGGTCGTAGTCATCGAAAAATTTTACCTCGCCGGACACAAACCAATTACCCACTTTTGCCGCCATCTCTTCCCAGCGTTTATTACCGTAAAGGGCGACTTTTACAAACTCATTGCCATGCTTTAAACCGAGCTTAAAATCATCCCATGCTGCCCGCAGCTCCCAGCCATCGAGCTCAGAGCCGTCAAACAGCATTTTAACTTTTGGTTCTGCGACTGCGGCCAACGCCGAGTCGATCATCGGGCCTATGGTTTCATAATCTTGATGACTGAGTTTGCCCTGAGCTTTTAAAGAAACAAATATATCGCTACCAACAGATTCGATACCTATTGATAAACCGTGATTAACTGAGCTCATTTATACGTTTTCCTGAGTTTCTACACTGATTGTTTGCCGAAGCGTGTCGCTATCTGAATTTGCCGCCCCAAATAATGATCTTAGTAGCAATAGTTGAGGTCTAGCTCCCCTGATCCAAACCGCCTATAAAGAGTTGTAAACAAATAAGCCGTATGAGGAAATCAACCACAAGCCTTAGCTTTCTTATAGCTTAGCTCACAGTGGGATATACCGGGCACAATCCCAAATTTTAACTAAAATAAGTCCATGTATTACTCTCATGACAGGTAAAATATCCCTAGGCACACTGAAATATCGCTAAGCATATCTACCAATAAAAGTAGACGCCCCAATTGCACACAGTGCTTACTGAGCTGCAGGTCTGCAGTTCAATTCCGAGCAAATCAATAAGTTGAGTATCGACGGAGAACGCCGCATGGGTATTACTAAAAGAAGCTTGTCAGAGTTAGCTAATTATCTTGATGGAGAGCTAGTTGGCGACGCAAATCATATGATCTCTGGGATTGCAGATTTACAGACTGCTGGGCCTTCTGAGTTGTCTTTTATCAATAAAGAATCGTATTTACATTATCTGCCTGCATCCTCGACCGGCGCCGTTATTCTTAGCGCTGATTTTGCAGATAAATATGCCGGTAATAAGCTGATCGTCAGCAATACTTACCTCGCCTACGCCAAGGTTTCGGCGCTGTTCGAATCGCTGTCGGTAGTGGCGGGTGGTATTCACCCCTCCGCGGTGATTGCGGCGACTGCCAACATCGATTCCACTGCATCCATTGCTGCGAACTGCGTTGTCGGCGAATTTGCTTCTATTGGGCCTGGTGTTACGCTTTATCCAGGTGTTTGCATCGGTGACCGCGCAAGCGTTGCGGAAAACACCCTAATTCACCCAAACGTGGTGATTTACCACGCGGTGAGCATTGGCAAGAATTGCATCATTCACAGCGGCACGGTTATCGGCTCTGACGGTTTCGGCTTTGCGCCAAGCCGGGATGGCTGGCAGAAGATCCACCAGTTGGGTGGTGTTATTATTGGCGACGATGTTGAAATTGGTTCTAACTGCTCGATAGATCGAGGCGCCTTAGGCAACACCATCATTCACGACGGCGTGATTATGGACAATCTGGTGCACATTGCCCACAACGTCAAAATCGGTAAACGCTCAGCCATTGCCGGTTGTGTTGGCATTGCCGGCAGTGCCAATATTGGCGCTAATTGCACCGTTGCCGGCGCCGTGGCCATTAATGGACATATTGATATTGCCGACAATAGCCACTTCCACGGCGGCACTATTGTGACCAAGGGCAATACCGAAGCGGGCGTTTTCGCCTCGGCAACGCCGATGCAAGAAGTGAAAAAATGGCGTCGCAATTCGGTGCGATATACCCAGCTCGATGATATGTCGAACCGCATTAGGCAACTAGAGAAACAGTTAAAAGCCTTATTGCCGACAGACCCTGCCGAGTAATTTGCCCATAAAAAAGGCCGCTTGCGCGGCCTTTTTGCTATTCCCTCTTTAATGCGAAAATAAGGTTTATTTACGGGGGATTCGGCTTAGGTCTTTAGCTTCTTTGCCAAGAAGAGCCAAGTCTCCAAAACAGAATCAGGGTTCAGGGACACGCTATCTATGCCCTGCTCCATCAGCCACTGTGCGAAATCTGGGTGATCAGAGGGACCTTGCCCACAAATCCCGATGTATTTATCGTGCTTCTTGCAGGCATCTATCGCCATTTTCAGCAATGCTTTTACCGCGTCATTGCGCTCATCGAAGAGGTGAGCAATCAAGCCAGAATCGCGATCTAGCCCCAAGGTAAGCTGAGTTAGGTCGTTCGAGCCGATTGAGAAACCGTCGAAATACTGCAGGAACTGCTCTGCGAGTAAGGCGTTAGCTGGCAGCTCGCACATCATTACTACCCTCAAGCCATTCTCGCCGCGCTTCAAACCATTGGCTTCCAACAACTCAATAACTTGCTTAGCTTCGCCAACGGTTCGAACGAATGGCACCATAATCTCTACGTTAGTGAGATCCATATCGTCGCGAACTTTCTTGAGCGCGCGGCATTCCAGCTCGAAACACTCTCTAAATGAATCAGAAATATAGCGAGACGCACCCCGGAAACCCAGCATGGGGTTTTCTTCAGATGGCTCGTACAAGCTGCCACCTATTAAGTGTGCGTATTCATTGGATTTAAAATCGGACATCCGCACAATAACGGGTTTTGGATAAAACGCACTCGCAATCGTGGAAATACCTTCAACCAGCTTTTCTACATAAAACTCTACCGGGCTAGCGTAGCCAGCAATACGGCGCTTCACTGCCGCCTGCACATCGCGGGGAATATCGTCGTAATTCATCAGCGCTTTAGGGTGTACACCAATCATTCGGTTAATGATAAATTCCAACCGCGCCAAACCCACACCAGCATTGGGGTAGCCTTGGAAGTCGAAGGCACGGTCTGGGTTACCAACGTTCATCATTACTTTGAACGGCAGTTCTGGCATGGCCTCAAGTTTATTGCGGTTAATATCGAAATCGAGAATACCGTCGTACACCATGCCGGTATCACCTTCTGCGCACGATACCGTGACGGGAGTGCCGTCTTTTAGCAGCTCGGTGGCGTCACCGCAGCCCACAACTGCAGGTATACCCATCTCACGAGCGATGATCGCTGCATGACATGTGCGTCCGCCGCGATTAGTAACAATTGCTGAGGCGCGCTTCATTACCGGCTCCCAGTCTGGGTCGGTCATATCGGTA
The DNA here is from genome assembly GCF_040892595.1 of Zhongshania sp. R06B22. Taxonomy (NCBI): domain Bacteria; kingdom Pseudomonadati; phylum Pseudomonadota; class Gammaproteobacteria; order Cellvibrionales; family Spongiibacteraceae; genus Zhongshania; species Zhongshania arctica. The sequence goes on from NZ_JBFRYB010000001.1 coordinate 2,356,063, forward strand.
ACCAGCACATCGCCCTGCTGAACTTGGTCCATTTCGCTGATATCGGCAATCACCCGCACCGGTCCGGCCCCAATACGCTGGCCAATAGAGCGACCTTCACATAATACTGCGCCTTTTTCTTTTAAAAGGTAGCGTTCCATCAAGGTAGTGGATTCGCGGCTTTTAACGGTCTCGGGGCGCGCTTGAACGATATAGAGCTTGCCGTCATCACCATCTTTGGCCCATTCAACATCCATTGGCCGACCGTAGTGCTTTTCAATGGTCATAGCTTGTTTGGCAAGGCCGAGCACTTCGTCGTCGGTTAAGCAAAATTGATTGCGCTGGTCTTCGCTAACATCCACGGTCTCAACAGATTTACCGGCGCTAGCGTCGCTGCCGTAAATCATTTTGACCATCTTGCTACCGAGGTTGCGGCGCAGCACCGCAGGACGGTCTTTCTCAAGTGTCGCTTTGTGAACATAAAACTCATCGGGGTTTACTGCACCCTGCACAACGGTTTCACCCAGGCCGTAGGACGCAGTGATAAAGACGACACCGTCGAAACCTGACTCAGTGTCCATAGAGAACATAACACCAGCGGCGCCGGTATCTGAACGCACCATGCGCTGGATACCCGCCGACAGTGCAACATCGGCGTGCTCAAAGCCTTGATGCACGCGATAAGCAATCGCGCGATCATTGTATAAGGAGGCAAACACTTCCTTGATCGCGATCATAATATTGTCGAGGCCGCGAATATTTAAAAAGGTTTCTTGCTGGCCAGCAAAAGAGGCGTCAGGTAAATCTTCTGCGGTAGCCGATGAGCGCACCGCGAAAGACATGGCATCGTTGCCATCAACCAACTTGGCATAGGCTTCAACGACTGCCGCGTTGAGAGCTTCAGGGAACGGTGTTTCAACAATCCACTGACGAATCTTCTTACCCACAACAGCAAGATTCTTTACGTCCTCAATATCAAAGCCGTCTAGCGCGGCAATAATTCGATCGTTCAAGCCACTTTGCTGCAAGAAATCGCGGAAGGCGTCGGCAGTGGTCGCAAAACCACCGGGCACCGACACACCGACTTGTGAGAGCTGGCTAATCATTTCACCTAGGGATGCATTCTTGCCGCCAACGCGGTCAACATCATTCATTCCAAGGTCGTTGAACCAGATTACGTATTCAGACACGTGATATCTCCCAATTTACAAAGTGACCGCATTACGGTTATAAGGGTGCAAGAAATTAACACGGGCTATACTAAAGTAAGTAATTTGGAAATTCCCGTCGAAAAACTCAGTGCATTAGGTAAAAAAACTACATGATTCGTCCGGCTTTTTTTATATCAGACAGTACCGGCATCACTGCCGAGACCCTAGGCAGCAGTGTTTTAGCGCAATTTGAGAGCCAAAAATTTGAGCACATTATCGTGCCCTACGTCGACAATGCCCAAAAAGCGAACTCGGCGGTAGAGAAAATTAATCGGGCTGCAGATGAATGCGGCAACCAACCGATTGTGTTTGATACCCTAGTCGACGAAGACCTGCGCGCAATTATTGCCACCAGCCGCGGCTTTATTGTAGATGTTCTTGGCACATTTGTTAGCCAAATAGAGGTAGCGCTAGGAGAAAAACCCTCGCGCACAGTTGGCCGCGTGCAGAATGCCGACAAAGATATGCTTTATAAGCAGCGAATTGACGCGGTAAATTACGCCCTAGATAACGACGATGGCGCCAGATTAAATCGCTACGACCAAGCCGAAGTCATTTTAATTGGTGTTTCTCGCAGCGGGAAAACCCCAACGTGCCTGTATTTGGCGATGCAATCGGGGATATTCGTCGCCAACTACCCGATTACCGACGAAGACATGGAAAGTGATCGCCTGCCAAAGGCCTTGCTAGATCATCGCAATCGCTTATTTGGCTTGACGATAGATGCTGAGCGTTTATCGGCTATACGCAGCGAGCGCAGGCCAGACACCCGCTATGCGTCGTTGCGCCAATGTGAAGACGAGTTGCGTCAAGCAGAAGCCATGTTTAAACGATTTGGTGTTCCCTATCTCGATATCACCCATGCATCAGTAGAGGAAATTGCCACCCGAGTGCTAGTGGATACCGGACTGCGCGGACATAAACGCTAATGAATACTACCGACACCACTGAAGACCAAGACCAAGACCAAGCACCAAAAAACAGCTATCGCTCCAATACTGCCATGGTATTACCCGGCGGCGGCGCTCGGGCCGCCTATCAAGTCGGCGTGCTTAAAGCCCTGGCAGAAATTCACGGCAAGCGCCCTGGCAACCCCTTCCCTATTCTTGCCGGCACCTCCGCGGGCGGCATAAATGCGGTATCACTGGCCGCTGGTGCGCATCATTTTGGTGGCACGGTAGAAAAACTGGAGATGCTCTGGCGGGACCTCAGCACCGATAAGATTTATCGCGCCGACTTTTTCGGCGTATTGCGCAATGCCCTGCGGCTCACCTATTCACTATTCAGCTCAGGATCCCCCGGTGACCGGCCAGTGGCGCTGTTAGACAATAGCCCACTGCGGGAAATACTCCGCCAATATGTGAGCTTCGAAAACATCGGCCTTAATATTTTGAACGGCGACTTGGATGCCCTTTGTCTCACCGCCATGAATTACACGCAGGGGGTTTCTGAAACATTTTTTCAGGGCGGGCCCCAGTATGCCGGCTGGCAGCGCTGGCGCCGGCAAGGTATGGCCACGCCGATTCAGCTCCAACATTTAATGGCATCAACCGCTATTCCAACAATTTTCCCACCGGCCAAACTGGGCCGAGACTACTATGGCGACGGTGCTTTGCGGCAATTAGCCCCCATCAGCCCGGTGATTCATCTCGGCGCAAATAGAGTCCTGGTTATTCCCGCCAATGGTCACAAACGTCAATATCCAAAAATACCTAAAGCTGTACAGTCACCAGGGTTTGGCCAAATCATTGGTCACCTGCTTAACAGCGCATTTATTGACAGTATCGAAACTGATATTGAGCGCCTAGAGCGTATTAATGAATTAGTTCGGATGATCCCCGAGGAAGATCGCGGCATGATGGGCAAGGAGCTGCTTCCCATAGATTGCCTAGTTGTCAGCCCCAGCGAGGACATCGATCGTATCGCCGATGATCACGTTAACGAGTTGCCCCGCTCACTCAGAATTTTTCTGCGCCGCACCGGTAGCACAGGAAATAGTGGCGGTGGTGTAAGTATCGCTAGCTACCTTTTGTTCACGCCGGAATACTGCGGAAAGCTCATTGACCTTGGCTACCGCGACGGCATGGCGCAGCGAGACGAGTTACAGACCTTTCTATACCGCGACAAATAGATCACATCGGCTAGCCCCTGCACCTCGTACAAGCCCCGAAGAACATTGGAGCTATATATGATTCAGCAAGCCAGTCTGTTATTTATTCTACTCTCAAGTTTAATCTTCCCCGCTGCTGCCGCCGAAAATAGCGCGATCACCTGGCGACAATGGAGCCCTCAGGTTTTTAGTGAAGCTAAAGCGTCCGGCAAGCACATCATTCTCAATGTTGAAGCCGTGTGGTGTCATTGGTGCCATGTTATGGACCAAAAGACCTATAGCGATCCACAGGTTGGGGCCGCGGTTGACAAAGATTTTATCGCGATAAAAGTAGATCACGACGCTCACCCAGAGATCGCCGCGCGCTATCGCGCCTGGGGTTGGCCTGCAACTATTTTTTATAATAGCGATGGCGTAGAAATTGTTAAACGTGCTGGCTATATTCCACCTGACTCAATGACGGCCTTACTCAATGCGATTGTTCGCGATCCCAGTCCAGAAAATACTGGCAGCCTTATTGCCGTTACCACTCAGCGCAGTGCACTAATACCTGCGGACAAAGCTAATTTAATCGCAATGCATAAACGCAGCTACGATGCCGAATACGGTAGCCTTGCCATTGCGATGAAGTTCATCGATCCCGATTCCGTTGAATATGCCTTGTTAGAAGGTATGAATGGCGATGAAAGCGAACTAGCCCGGGCCAATAAGACCTTAACAGCAGCCCTCAAATTAGAAGACCCCGAATGGAGTGGTTTCTACCAGTATTCAACCCATGGGGACTGGGATCACCCGCACTTTGAAAAAATTATGCGCAGCCAGACGCGCTCTATTCGACTCTACGCACAGGCCTATGCGGCGACTAAAAACCCAGCTTATCAAGCCGCAGCCGAGCGCACCGTCGGCTATCTTAATCGTTTTTTAAAAGCCCCCGACGGTGGCTTTTATACCAGCCAAGATGCCGATCTTATTCAAGGCCAAAAGAGCGCCCAATATTTTGCTTTAAAAGACCAGCAACGTATCGCCCTGGGCATTCCTCGTGTTGATACCCACCGCTACACCAAGGAAAACGCTACTTTGATTTCCGCGCTCACCAGACTTTACAGCGCGACGGGTGATACCAAAATAAAAGCACAGGCAATATCAATTGGCGAGTGGCTGCTAGCCAATCGCCAACGCTCAGCAGGCGGGTTCAATCACGGCAGTAGCGACAGTAAAAGCCGTGACGACGCTAAGTTATTTTTAGCTGATAATATTAGTGCACTCGCTGCCTTTATCGATCTTTATGAGATTAGCGCCGACCGCCAGTGGCTTCGATATGCCACGGCCAGCGCTGATGTTATTCGAGAGAAAATAGCCAGTCCCGATGTTGTGGGCTTGCCCGCCGCCAGCATCGGTGCTCAGGATCCTTTGGCGCCGTATGTCGATTTAGAAGAGAACATTCAGGCCACTCGGGCTATAAACACCCTATTTCACTACAGTGGCCGCGAAATTGATAAGGTATTGGCAGAAAAATCCATGGCTTATATTAGTAGCAGCGAGGTCATCGCCAGCCGTTTCACCGAGGCGGGGATTCTACTGGCTGACGCAGAACTAAATCGCGACCCTCTACATTTGGTGGTGGTGGGTTCAAAATCTGACGTCAAAGCGCAGAAGTTATTTAGTGCAGCGCTAGCGACTAGTTATCAAAGCTACCGCCGCATTGAATGGTGGGATCGCAGCGAAGGTGCATTAATTAATCACGATGTTGAGTACCCTAGCCTAGCCAAGGCAGCTGCGTTTGTGTGTAACGACAAGCGCTGCTCAACACCGATTTATAAGGCCAATGAAATCCAGGAAGTCATCGCTTTAATAGAGGGTACCCAAAAATAGCATTTCAATGTCTATTTAACGCCAATGATTGCATAGAGACCTTTGAAGCGAACGGCCACTTCTCCGTTAACTATAATTTCGGAGCAGAGATTTATCTTGGCCTTGCCGCGCTCTTCAAAGCGATCAAAGAAGTGCTCCCAGTGTTTCTCTTCAACCACCAGTGAACTCGCTACAATGTCGCCGGTAACCGGCCTGAGGTATTCGATTGATGCCTCAGCCACTACGATGTCTGGATCTAAGCCGTAATCTACGCAGCGCATATACACCATGCCCCAGCAGGCCATCACGGCGACAACGTATATGCTGCCACCAAAGGCCGTCAGCTTATCGTTGATACTGGGCGCCAAGGGTGCATGTAATCGCAAACTACTGCCATCATAATTCTCAACAGTGATTTGCATGTGCTGCGCCGTCGGCAGGTATTTAGCAATAAATGTATCGAGTGCCTCACCATTCATAACGCTAGGTTTCCGGCTTAAATAAAAGATTAATTATGCGCGTTGCCGCTAAGAATGGCGTGGTTTCACCTTCAGTTACTTTCTGATTAAGCTCAGGTAATAGCACTTTCACTTCGGGATTTTGCTTGAGCTTCATGTCGAGCATTTCATGCAGTAATTTGCTCATCCATTCACGGGCTTGACGCGAACGTTTTTCCTGCATTGAGCCGTTCTTAGTAGCATCAATTTTAAAGCCGCTGATCATGCCCCAAATAGCTTCAATATTTTCGTTCTTTAGCGCTGAGCAACTCATTACCTGCGGCGTCCAAAAGCTATTCTGCCGCAGCAAGTGCAAGGCGTTCTCATAGTGACGGCGGGTTTGCTGAGCTAGGTTGATACTTTCGCCATCGGCCTTATTGATGACCAAGGCGTCTGCTAACTCGATAATACCTTTTTTGATGCCCTGTAATTCGTCGCCGGCATTGGGCAGCATAAGAACCATAAAGAAATCGACCATACTAGCAACTTCATATTCTGACTGCCCCACGCCCACGGTCTCTACCAAAATAACGTCGTAGCCGGCGGCTTCGCAAAGCAGCATGGTTTCACGGGTTTTTTGTGCGACACCGCCCAGCGAACCTTCAGACGGCGATGGCCGAATAAAGGCGTCTTTACTGCGCGACAGCAATTCCATGCGGGTTTTATCACCCAATATAGAACCGCCGGCAATGGGAGAGCTGGGGTCCACTGCCAATACCGCGACTCGCTTGCCGAGGCTGACTAAATAAAGCCCAAAGGCTTCGATGAACGTGGACTTACCCACGCCAGGAATACCGGTAATACCAACGCGAATACTGTTTCCGGTGTGGGGAAGAAGCTGTTCGAGCACCAATTGGGCTTCGCTTCTATGCTCGACACGCTTGCTCTCAACCAAGGTAATCGCCTTGGCCAGAGCACGGGAGTTACCACTTTTTAGTGCATCAATATCAATTGCCATAATGAATGTCAGCTCAAGTGAAGACGGCAGAGAAAGACCATAAAGATCCGCCTCGGCCATTTAACAAGTGCTTTTCCTAAGCTTTATATGCAGCGTTAATCGCGTCGAGTACGCCCCGTGCAGCCAAGGGAATTTTGGTGCCTGGACCAAAGATACCTTTCACACCTGCGTCGGTGAGGAAGTCATAATCTTGGCGCGGAATAACACCGCCAGCAATAACGATTATATCATCAGCGCCGACTTTCTTAAGCTCTGCAATTAACTCAGGAATCAGGGTTTTATGACCCGCCGCCTGCGAGGAGACACCCACCACATGAACATCGTTTTCTACAGCCTGTTTCGCCACCTCTTCTGGGGTCGAGAACATCGGTGACAGGTCGATATCAAAACCAACATCAGCAAAGGCTGTAGCAATAACTTTCGCGCCGCGGTCATGGCCGTCTTGACCCATTTTACACACTAGCATACGTGGTCGACGACCATGCTTCTCAGCAAAGTCTTCGATATCTTTGCTGATACCCTGCCAGTTTTCGTCGTCTTGATAGGCGCTGCCATAAACACCAGACACCGTTTGCGCCTGTGCGTTAAAGCGGCCGAACTCACGCTCCATGGCAAAGGAGATTTCACCAACTGTGGCGCGTAAACGTGTTGCTTTTACTGCGAGGTCTAGCAAATTGCCCTCACCGGTGACGGCGCATTGGTAAATTGCTTCTAGAGCATCTTCTACCGCTGCCTCGTCGCGCGATGCGCGGATGTCAGCCAGTGCCGCAACCTGCGATTCACGCACTGCTTTGTTGTCAATGTCCAAGAAATCAACATCGTCTTCTTCGGCCAAGGTATATTTGTTTACCCCTACAATCACATCTTCGCCACGGTCGATACGCGCTTGTTTGCGGGCTGCCGATTCTTCAATACGCAGCTTAGGCAGGCCAGTCTCTATCGCTTTAGCCATGCCGCCTTTCTCTTCAACTTCCTGGATCAGTTCCCAGGCGCGATCGGCAATATCTTTGGTCAGCGATTCCATCATGTAAGAACCACCCCAAGGATCAACTACCTTGGTAATACCGGTTTCTTCTTGAATGATTAACTGAGTATTACGGGCGATGCGTGAAGAGAATTGAGTCGGCAAACCTATCGCTTCGTCGAGGGCGTTGGTGTGCAAAGATTGCGTGCCGCCAAAAACCGCCGCCATCGCCTCGATCGTGGTGCGCACAATGTTGTTGTATGGGTCTTGCTCGGTCAGCGACCAGCCAGAGGTTTGGCTGTGGGTACGCAGCATTTTTGAGCGTGAGCTTTTGGGTTCAAACTCGCTCACGATCTTCGACCACAGCAAACGCGCGGCGCGCATTTTGGCAATTTCCATATAGAAATTCATACCAATGCCCCAGAAAAAGGACAGGCGGCCAGCAAATTTGTCGATGTCCAAACCGGCGGCAATTGCAGTGCGAATATACTCCTTACCATCAGCTAGGGTATATGCCAGCTCTAGCGCGGCGTCAGCACCCGCTTCTTGAATATGGTAGCCGGAAATTGAGATCGTGTTGTACTTAGGCATATTATCAGACGCGTATGCGATGATATCGCCGATAATTTTCATCGAGGGTAGCGGTGGGTAAATATAGGTATTGCGTACCATGAACTCTTTAAGAATATCGTTCTGAATAGTGCCTGACAGTTGATCCTGGCTCACGCCCTGCTCTTCTGCAGCGACGATATAACCAGCTAGAACCGGCAATACTGCCCCGTTCATGGTCATGGAAACCGAGACTTTATCCAGTGGGATTTCGTTGAACAATACTTTCATGTCTTCAACGGAATCTATCGCCACACCGGCTTTACCGACGTCGCCCGTTACACGGGGATGATCCGAGTCATAGCCACGGTGAGTAGCAAGGTCGAAGGCAACAGATACACCCTGCCCGCCTGCAGCCAAGGCTTTACGATAAAACGCGTTAGATTCTTCAGCAGTTGAAAAACCCGCGTACTGACGAATGGTCCAGGGACGACCTGCATACATGGTCGGTTGTGGGCCGCGAATAAAGGGCTCAACACCTGGCAAGGTATTTGTGAACGGCAGGTCTGCAATATCTTCCTTGGTATACAAGGGCTTAACGTCTATGCCTTCGGGTGTATGCCAAACTAAGTCATCAAGCGTTTGATTGCCTTTGGCGAGGACTTTATTCGCCATTGCCTTCCAGTCGTCTACGGAAGTCTCGGGAGCTTTGTAATCAGCCATACTTGTACCTGTCTGTATTTGTGAGGGTCAGTGTTTGCAATATTGACGTGCCGCTTGTGTGTATCACCACCTGATACGCGGCATCTATCTGTATTTAGTGGTGCTCATCTCCCGGCTGGCTGAGCTCGATGAGCACGCCGTCGCAAGATTTAGGATGAATAAAGATAACTTGGCAGCCATGGGCACCTGCGCTTGGTGCTTCGCTGAGGAATTGGTATCCCAGCGCCGTCAAGCGCGCTACATCAGCCACAATATCGTCGGTGCTAAAGCATAAGTGATGTAAGCCGCCAGGCTTTTTTTCGAGATATTTGGCTATCGGGCCTTCGCCACGCAAAGGGCTTACTAGCTCGATGCTGGTTGATTTAAGGGGAAAGAACGCGGTTGCGGTTTTTGCAGTTTCAACTTCCTCGCTGCCTTCATACACTAGGCCGAAATCTTCTAAAAAGCGCTTAATGGCTTTGTCTAGATCGGGAACGGCAACCGCAATATGATCAAGTCCAGTAATCATCTGAATACTCCTAATTATCTAATGAGCCGGCAGCGTGCTGCCGGCCAATGCCACTACTTCAGGGTCGCTAAAAACTCGATAGTTTTAGCACGACGGCCCTCAGCAATTTCCTCAGGGGTTACCACGATAATTTTTTCGTCTGGGATGATTTTGAACAAGGGCTGGCCTTTCTTAATAATCACGCCATCACCTTCAATCAGGACTTTATCGATTGTACCGGCAAAAGGCGCAATGACTTTGTTGAACATCTTCATAACTTCAACAATGTACAAAGTATCGCCCGCTTCGAAATGCTCGCCAACACTAATGAATACATCCATGCCGGGTGCTTCGCGCGGATAGTACATGCCGCCGCTGGCTGCCAAGATTTCGTCTGATTTCGCAGCAGGTGGTGGCACAAGTACCTTGGCCATGCGCTTCTGCAGAACCTCGTCAGTTAAGCGATCGGGAATGGTGATACTCAAATCGGGGTTCATGCTCAGCTCGTAGAAGCCAGTCTTATCGGCGATATACGCCAATACTGACAGTACTTCGCTACCGGCAAAATAGCCTATATGCGCGCTGCGTACCGCAGACCACTCGTCCGCACTAAAGCCTTTGGGCGCCTTGTCTGAAGCAAGTAAGGCTTCAAGAGCAGGGAAATCTGCAGCATCGACTTTTTCATTCAAGGTTTTGTAGAAGCTAACGGCTGCGCTTAAGATATCGTGGTCGTGGTCCCAGATCATATAGCGTGCTGGCTTATCAGCTTCAAAATCCATATTCAGATAGTGATATAGCTCTTCCAGCAGCTGAATGGGATTAACGGCCCATTTGATTTTGCCGTTGTCGATACGCAAGCTGTTCTTGTTCATGCTTAACCAACCGGCCATATAATGCGGTTCGGCGAATAAACGTTCCAGCGGACGAATCATTAATAGTTTTTTAGCATCGAGTGCTGCTGCCCATGCGGCGCCGTTATCGCCCGCTTCGCCAACGTAGCGCTGACGTATTTCTGCGTAAGCAACATCCAAGTCAATTTGGTTGGCCTGTTCTTTAAGCAAACCTACCGAGGTCAGGTAAGGCACAATAAAACGCGTTGATGGACGCGCATTGATACCGTTGCCAATGAACCAGTGCACCAAGCCATAGTGAAACTCAAGATTAGTGGCCAGATCTTTGCCGCGCAATTCAGTGCGCCGCAGTATTTCCGCCAAACGCTGATAACTGCTGAGACGGGTTTCACCTGTGGTAAGTAGTAGCGCAATGTTTGAGTCATACGCACCGGCGAGGTGGTATTTCATAAACACATCAGTATCGGGATTGTGGGTAGAGATACCTTGGTCGTCACGGATCTCACCTCGAATCGCGTTCGACCAGTTTTCGATAACACCACCAGCGTGGGGCTGCAAGGCTTGGTTAGTTGCGTTCATGCGCGCCTCTACCGAGGTTTTCTCACGCAAAATACGGGTGGGTTTAGGCAAGTTTTTGCCGTGGCGTGCCAACAGCACCATGACTTCAACAAGACTTTCGGCAATGAAATAATCACCAGAGTCGTCTGGGTTGGTAAACTTGAGTTTGTAGCACAACTCTGTCACCCGGTGCTCAACCTGAATACGGGTATTCATCTCCATGAAATAGTGGGAATCACCATCGACGATACATTCAAAGGTGCCTAAAGAATCCAGTTTTACCGCTTCACCGAATACCGCGCCTTCATGTTCCATGCGCTGCAATATATCTAGGTCTTTCTTAAGTTGTTCTGCTTCTGCTTTGCTACCAGCCGCTTCGGCCGCAATAATGGCTGCCGCAAGCTCTTCTTCAGTAACAGACACCTCTAACAGTTTCTGCTCGTGCATTTGCAATGAGCAGTCACGGCCGCCCATGGTCATGCACCACTCACCGTTACCCACAACCTGAATCTCCTGGTGGCGGGTGGTATCGATATTCATTTCGATAAGGACGTTTTTATTGTCACCAACACCGTTGGTTTTCAGTTCGATCAGGCACTCTTGTACCAGAGACGGTACGTTAGCGACGGCCTTCTCTAATTTTTCTTCAAGAGTCGCGCCCTCATATGAGTTCGCTGACTGCAAAATACGCTGACCTTTACCACCGCCACCGGCAATCGCTTTTAGGCGGAAACGGTTGTTCGGCTTTTCTGTCAGCATGCGCTTAGCTTCAGTTTGCAGCGCAAGGCCAATGTCAGCGGCAGTAATGATATCGATACCCGCCGCATACGACGCCGCCAACAATGCCAGAGCCTGTTCTTCAAGGTCTTTACAGGCGGCAAAGTCGACACTCAGCTTGTTGTCTTTGGCGCACTTCTCAAGACCATCTACGCCGTATTTGGCAAAAAGAGCCAAACTAGTCGCATTGTTCACCCCAGGTGTAACTGACACACCAGTTTCCAATGCGGTGCGTTTCGCTTGGTCTTTCATACCCGCAGATTTTTGGGTGTAAGAACAGGGCCCAATAAAATTCAAGCCGGCCTTTTCCATCGACTCCACCATCTCGGCGTCTTCGGACATAAAGCCGTAACCCGCAAAGATCGCGTTGTAATCATTATCGTAGGCAATACGAATGATTTGCTTGATACGACGAATGCGCTCTTCTTTGGTGGCGCCGGTGTAATCCGGTACACGGTGAACGCGATCTGGATCAGTCAGAGTACGCAACTCTGGCGCAAGGGCGTTGGTATAGGTAATGGAGTCTTTTTCTGAGAGCAAAATACCGTAGTGGTGGATACCCATTTCGTCGAATACATCCATAGCCTCCTTTCGGATTGGGCCACGGCAAATAATCAATGGTTTCATGTCATTACATGCGAAACCTCGAGTCCATGCTGTATTTGATTTTGCCAATTGACGGTCTTTATGAACCATCGGATTGCTCAGGTAGTAATTATTACTTTCTTGCACGTCGAATAACCTCGTTAGCGAATCGTCTTGAGTCAATGAATGACGGAATACTTGCACAAGCTCGGGGAATTAATGAAATTCCCGTTGCGTTCCACTCATGGGCTCAGGCTTGTAAGCTCTGAGATGCAGTTCCAGTTGTTCACCCAATACCTTGCGCAGGTCAGAGGGCATGACGATCTGGGATATCGATCCCAGGCTTAATGCTTCGTTTGGATTCATGAGCTCGCGCTCATAGCGTTGGGTCAACTGCAGCTCTTCGTGCTTCTGCCATACGGTGACAGCTTCTTTAGCCGCTGCCGCAGCGTCTGACTCAGACATACCTACCTTGAGGTTTTGCGCCTTAAGTTCAGCCGTCTTCGGTTTAATCGCACCGCGAATTTTACGCACTTCATCTTTATAAACGTATTCAACGCCCGCTGGGCCCATTACCGCTAAACGGGTTGTCGGTAATGCGCAGACAAAATCCGCACCAGTAGGATAGTTATTAAACGACGCGTAAGCGCCACCAAAGGCGTTGCGAACAATCATAAGGAAACGCGGTGTACGCAGATCGATAATCGCATCGAGCATAGCGCGACCGGCTTGAACAATACCGCCCGCCTCCTGATCTTTACCCGGTAAGAAACCAGTGGTGTCTTCCATGAAAATAACGGGAATATTGTAAACATTGCAGAAACGGATAAAGCGCGCGTTTTTGTAGGCAGCGTCGATATCGATCTGCCCAGAGGCGACCGCAGAATTATTCGCTACAAAACCGACGACGTTGCCGCCCATACGACCCAGCGCGCAAACGGTGTTGCGAGCGCGCTCAGGTTGGATTTCAAAGAAATCACCGTGGTCGCACATTTGCTGAATAATAATGCTGATATCAAAGGGGGTATTAAAACCTGTGGGGCTATTAAAGGCTTTCCTCAATAGTAAATCGATATCCCAGGTTCTACGCGTAATCGGGTCAGAGGTCGGCTGAAACGGCGGCGCCTCGGCGCTATTGTTTGGCAGGTAGTTAAGAAGCTCTTTAACTTTACGCAAAGCGGCGACTTCGTCGGGCACGACAAAATCCGTTACCCCAGATTTAGAATGAACACTGGGACCACCAAGTTCATCAGCGGTCACGTCTTCGCCAAGCACAGATTTAACAACGCCGGGCCCAGTCAAACCAAAGAAGGTGTCATTGGGTTGAATAACAAAAGAACCCTGACGCGGCAGATAAGAACCACCACCGGCGTTATAACCGAACATACACATAATCGACGGCACCACACCGTTGATATGGCGCAGTGCGGTAAACGCTTCCGCGTAGCCATCTAGGCCGCCAACACCAGCGGGAATGTATGCACCCGCTGAGTCGTTCATACCAACCAGTGGAATACCAAGCTTGCCGGCAAGTTTAAATAGATTAGCTAACTTGCTGCCATTGGTGGCGTCCATAGAACCGGCGCGGACAGTAAAGTCATGACCATAAAGAGCCACATCTCGGCCATTGACTTTAACAACCGCGGTAACGAGCGAGGCGCCATCTAAATTTTTGCCCCAGTTTTGGTAAAGAATTTTAGGCTCAGTGCCGATATCGGCGAGCACTGAAATTCTTTCCCAAACGGTCATACGCTTCTTTTCGTGCTGCTTTTGAACGCCTTTTACACCCGCCATCTTTCTTGGGCGCTGTAGCAGATCGTAACCAGCTTGAAGAGCGGCTTCGTAGATACCAGGATCGTAATCAATCTGACCTGGTACGGTAAACTCGAGTTCTGATTTCTTCTCGAAGGGGTTTTCCAGTGAGGGAATTTGTGTCTGTATTTTTGTCATGCTGTCAGTTCCAGCTGCATTTATAGTTAACCCGCGAACATGCCGCTAGCGATTATCTCCCCGATATCTTAGCCAGCATGGGATTCTTACGATCCCTATCACTGCTAATTTTCTAAGGGGCATTGCGCCAGCTGACATATTTGAATTGCGGATGAATGAGAAAAACCGTTCTATGTATTACAACGACGGCTTAGTGATTCTCAAAGCGGCGGCTAACATTACTGGGATCCGGCTTCTCTGTCAATCCAAATGGCGGCTCTGAAGACCTTGCTCAATATGATAAAACACTAGATTTTTCAGCCTCATAGCACGTAAAATCGCGAGTTAGTCGCCGCGTTTAATCGCCCCCCAGAGCAACAAATAATGGCCCGTCTTCGTCGCATATTGCTACCCTACTCCCGCGACAGCTGCGCTATATTTGCGAGTCTGAAACATCTACCATTTCCAGTGTTTTTAGATAGCGCAGCGCCCTTTAGCGACTACGGTCGATTCGACATTATTTGCGCTCAACCTGATGAAGTTATTTCATTAAAAACAATGCCCTACGACAGCATTGAAATGTTTATTATTAACACTGAATTGCGCTTAGCCGAGGTATGTAGCAACTACATTCACGATGAGGAGCTGCCCTTTTGCGGCGGTGCGATTGGCTACCTGAGTTATGATTTTGCCGAAATCACTCATTCTGTCAGGCATAAACAAGCAGAAGATGACAGCTCAGCCACGCCATACTTCCACGCTGGCATCTATCCCTGGGCCATTGTTGTGGATCATCAGCGTCGACATTGCGAGCTCGTGGCCCAAGCTTCGGTTAGCGCAGATTACTTGGCGCACATCGAAGGCCTTGTTGTCGCCGCTACCGAACCCGACGCAAAGCCAGCCAACTTTGCGCTAAGCGGCATATTTGAGACCTCCTTGGATATCCAGCAATACCGGCAGGCTTTTGAACGAGTTCAAGACTATATTCACGCCGGCGACTGTTATCAAATCAACCTGACACGGGCTTTTACAGCGCCTTATCAGGGGGATCCATGGCAAGCCTATCAAGGTTTACGGAAAACTGCCGCCGCGCCCTTCTCGGCTTATGTCGATCTCGGTGATAGCCAGATTCTAAGTTTTTCACCAGAGCGTCTGCTGTCGGCATGTAATGGCCGGCTGCAAACCCAGCCTATTAAAGGCACAGCTGCCCGCGATCCAGATCCAATCAAAGACCTGGCCTTGGCTGTCGAGTTGCAAAGCAGTGCTAAGAATCGCGCCGAGAACGTGATGATTGTAGATTTACTGCGCAATGATTTCAGCAAAAGCTGTCAGCCGTCATCGGTACAAACCGACAAGTTGTGCGAGCTGCAAAGCTTTCGCACCGTGCATCATTTAGTCAGCACCGTATCCGGTCAATTGCGTCCCGGTTGCACTGCGTTCAAAGCATTGCTGAACTGTTTTCCCGGCGGCTCCATCACTGGCGCGCCAAAACAAAGAGCCATGGAAATCATTGCTGAAATAGAGCCCCATCGGCGCGGTTTCTACTGCGGCAGTATTTTCTACCTGGGTGGCGGCGGCAAGATGGACAGCAGCATCACCATCCGCAGTTTTGTCTGTGCAGATAATCACATTCGTGGATGGGCTGGGGGTGGCATTGTTGCCGACTCTGAGGTCGACGAGGAGTTTATTGAGACTGAAACAAAAATCGGCAAGCTCCTACAGGCGCTTGCCGATTTCTAAACGCATTGCTACGTGGGTCTATTACAAGCTTAGATTGCGGTTAGACGCTTTAATAAATTCCAGCTTTAGGGCTTCATAGTCGTGTACTGCGGGGAATTGCGGGAATTCGCTAATAACATTGTCCGGCGCTTTAAACAGAATGCCAGCATCGGCTTCTGCCAACATGGTGGTGTCATTGTAGGAATCGCCTGCAGCAATAATTCGGTAGTACAGGGTTTTTAAGGCAAGAACGGCTTGGCGCTTAGGATTCACTTGGCGAATACGGTAGTCGACGACCTTCCCCAAGCTGTCGGTTTCCAATTTATGGCACAGCAGCGTTGGCCAACCTAATTGCTTCATCAGTGGCGCGGCAAACTCGTAGAAGGTGTCTGACAAAATAACCACCTGAAAACGCGCGCGCAGCCAATCCAAAAACTCTACAGCACCTTCCATTGGCGCCATATCAGCAATGACTTCCTGAATATCTGGTAGGCCTAAGCCGTTTTCGTTCAACAAACGCAGGCGCTGCTGCATCAGCACATCATAGTCGGGTATATCACGGGTAGTTGCCTTCAAC
This sequence comes from Zhongshania sp. R06B22, assembly GCF_040892595.1. Lineage (NCBI taxonomy): Bacteria > Pseudomonadati > Pseudomonadota > Gammaproteobacteria > Cellvibrionales > Spongiibacteraceae > Zhongshania > Zhongshania arctica. The sequence continues at coordinate 2,372,388 of NZ_JBFRYB010000001.1, forward strand.
GCTTCGATACCAGTGCGCTCCGCAAAATCGATCCAGATTTCTGGGATCAGCACCCCTTCCAAGTCAAGACAAGCGATTTCCACAACATTACTCCTAAAATTGATTAAATTGCGCTTTAGCGCCGAAAAACCGCGTCAATCTAACGGCTTGGGACAGATAAAGCAATCTTGACTAATACAGCAAAATCGGCCTAGTACATGGGCAAATCAATATCTGCAAACAGCGCTTCAAGGTCGTGCTTAGTCTGGCACTGATAGGCTTTATCGACTAAATCTGCGGTCAAATGAGGAGCAAATAGCTCTACAAAATCATACATGAATTTTCGCATATAAGTACCGCGACGAAATCCTACTTTGGTAACGCTAGGCTCAAAGAGATGACTTGCATCAAGGGCCACTAAATCCGAGTCTGCCACAGGGTCATAGGCCATTTCGGCAACAATCCCAATACCTAGGCCAAGGCGAACATAGGTTTTAATAACATCGGCATCGGTGGCGGTAAACACCACTTTAGGTTCAAGCCCCTTGTTGAGGAAGGCTTCGTCTAACTTTGAGCGGCCGGTAAAGCCAAACACATAGGTCACAATTGGAAACAGAGCCACGTCTTCGATCTGGAGATTGTTGATCTGCGTTAAAGGGTGATCTTTGGGAACTAGAATCGTTCTATTCCAGCGATAACACGGCATCATAATCAAGTCACTAAACAACTCCAGTGCTTCGGTTGCAATAGCGAAATCGACTTCAAAGTTGGCGGCCAACTCCGAAATTTGCATGGGCGTACCCTGGTGCATATGCAAGGACACATCGGGATAGCGTTCAATGAAGGTCTTGATAACACTAGGCAGTGCATAGCGGGCCTGAGTGTGGGTAGTTGCAATTGACAGGCTACCCTTCTTCGGATTCTTAAACTCTTGGGCGGTGTGTTTAATACTTTCGGTCTTGTACAGAATCTCACCAGCAGTTTTTAAAATCGCTTCACCAGCGGGAGTAATTCGAGTGAGGTGTTTGCCATTGCGAGCGAAAATTTCTACACCCAACTCATCTTCTAACATGCGTATTTGCTTACTAATGCCGGGCTGCGACGTAAATAAGCTTTGAGCCGTTGCCGATACATTCATCTCGTGGTGCGCAACTTCCCAAATATAGCGCAACTGTTGCAGTTTCATGCTGATCTAGCTCCTGAAATCAAACGTGCTTGATACACTTTCACGGCAGTATCTTTTTATTTTTTAAAGCCTGGCCAAGGTCAACCAAGCCTCACTCCATCAGTCATCCACTTTATTGGCAATGCCATGCGGGACATGTCCAGTAGAAACATGCTCACTAGCCGATGCGCAATGACCGGGCTGATCGTCAAAAAATACATCTGCACCATAGGCCGCCAAAAACTCGCCCTTGTCTAAACCACCGAGGAATAGCGACTCATCTATACGAATATTCCAATTTCTCAAAGTTTGAATAACCCGTTTGTGGGTGGGCGCAGAGCGCGCCGTCACCAAGGCGATGCGAATGGGTGGATCGTCATCAGAGAGCTCGCGCTGCAAGGCATTTAAAGCAGCTAGAAAGTTCTTAAACGGACCGCCGCTCAAGGGCGTATTGGCCGCGGCCACTTCACTGGCGGTAAAGGCTTCCAGCCCGTCGCGCTTAAAGACTTGCTCCGCCTCATCTGAAAAGATAACCGCATCACCATCGAAGGCAAAACGCAGCTCTCGATTACTCACGGGCTGGGATTTTTTGGAGCGTGATAACAAAGTCGCCGCGGCGACACCGTTATCCAGTGCACGGCGCACGTCTTCTGCATTGGTCGATAAAAAAAGATGACAGCCAAAAGCTGATACATAACGGTAAGGGCTTTCCCCGCCGCTAAACGCTGCGCGGCTAATATTGAGCCCGTAATGCTCTATGGAATTAAATACCCGCAGACCGGTATCGGCTGAATTACGTGAAAGTAGGATGACTTCAACGCGGGCATCATCAAGATAATTATTGAGCTGCAACAGGCGCTCAACAATACCGAAGGCTTCGCCTGGTTCTAAAATCTCATTCTCATGGTCTATCTGATAGCTTTGATAGGCATTGAGCCCCTCTGATTCATACACCCGATGACTTTCATCCAGATTGAATAATGCTCTGGATGAAATAGCGACTACTAATTTACTCTCAAATCCTTTGGGCATAATCATACTTCTTGGAGGAACAGGCTCACTATACAATACCGCCAGACCAAGACAACAGCCTTAAACGCCGCTAGGGTTTTGCGGCGGCCACATTCACTGGTGACATAATTGGCATAGCGACAAACAAAGCCGAGTGCTCGCCAGCCATCACAGTTTTAATCTCCTTAATCAGAGCGTGCGTTAAAGCCGCAAATACAGGCTGATTAATACTGGCGTTGGAAATGCGCGCCGACAATACTCCGATAATTTGGCGCTGGCTGTCATTGTTCTGTGTCAATACTGCGCCACTCTGCCCCGCGTAACTAAAACAATCCAGAACATATAAATCGCCTAACTTTTGAGTGCCTCGCTGCCATAAACTTGAGCGGCAACGGGAGGACCACAGGGTATAGCGGGTTTTATCATTCGGATAAGCGAGGCTTTCCACCCAAAGATTTTGAGAATTTGGTATCGCCAGCATCGGCGGTTTTTGCATAGGTATCGGAGACGCCAACTTAAATAGAGCGATATCTGATCCACTGTAGCGGCCAAGCTCACCATTATGCTGATGTTTAGGATGATGCTGGCGATGATGCCACGCCGCCGTCACTGGCGTCGCAGCGCCATCACTCCCAGAGGATGCGTTTGGATCTGCAATAAACTGCAGCGAACGGAGTTGGCCATCGCCGGCCGGTGTATATAAACAGTGCGAGGCTGATATCAACCACTGCGAGGCCAGCTGCGTGGCAGTGCAGCGTGATTCATAGTAGCTACCATCAGCTTGAGTAAATCTACTTAATAATATACCGCTGCGCGGCATGGACGTTGGCAGCCGCCAAAGTTGTTGGCGCACATCCTCGCTACCACTTGCGCCTAGAGAGGCCTGACGCTGAAATATTAAAGATATCGATTTATCAGCGTCAACCACAGCATTCGCCCACAACAGCCTTGGCGCGCCGTCAGTATCCGCCGTTAGAATAAGGTTCTTTTTGCCGCGCTTAGATAATTGCAGCGCCAATGTTGGCTGCAACGCAAGCGGCTTAGACAGCCGAGAATCTGCAAACACCGCATTAGGAGCCGTCATGACACGAGGTAAAAAACCACTCAATTGGTTTAACATCGCCAAGGCTTTATCTCGACGCAGAGGATCACCACTGAGGATTTCTCTTCGATAACGCCGCACGGCCTCTTCAAGACTAAGCCCAGTGTCCATGCCCTTTAACACAAAAGCTGCATGCATCAAGGCCAATTCGTAAGGCCAGTGATTTGCGCTTACCGCCTGGGTGGCATGACGATAAGCTAGCTCAATGTCGGCGCTCTGAGTGTTAGTACCTTGGCTGCCCTCACCCCAGAAATACCACTGTGCCAATTCAATGTTTGTATACTCACATACGGCTGGACTGACATTTATATTTTCGCCAAACTCCAGGCGCTTCTCCGCAGTCGGCAGCAGCCATGCGGAGGCCGCTGGGGGAAAGATGCTGTCACTACAATCAGCGCTAGCAGCGCTACAGAAAACCGAAAAGAGCACAGCGACAGCATTGCGCGCTGTTCTCGCCGCGGCAAGCCCGATAGAATTCAGCAAGGAAATGAGTCGATAATTATGCATAGAACAACTTGGGTTGAATTCAATAGTAAAGCGCTGCGTCACAATGCGGCTGCCGTGCGTCGTCTTGCGCCTAGTGCCGCTATCTTAGCGATGGTCAAAGCCAATGGCTATGGACACGGTGCAGATTGGGTCGCCAAGCAATTACACAATATGGTCGACGGGTTCGCCGTCGCCCGGTTTAGTGAAGCTTTGAATTTACGGGGCAGCCAAGCACAAAAACGAATTCTACTACTAGGCACCGAGCTGAATGGCGAGCAATTACAGGAATGCGCGCGTCATCACCTAGATGTTGTCATTCATGACATCGACACCGCAAAGGAACTTGCAAACACCTCCTTGGCCGAGCCTATCACGGTCTGGTTAAAGATGAACACTGGCATGAATCGGCTTGGCATGAGCGCATCGGAATTTGCCCAAGCGCACAAATTGCTTGCGTCCAAATCTACTGTTGCGGCGATTCATCATATGAGTCATTTCAGTGATGCAGAAACTGCGGACCACAGCACCACCGCGCTACAATACCAGCGTCTGACCTCGCTCAGCCACTCTCTGGGTGACGTCCCCATAAGTATGGCCAACTCCGCGGCGATTATTGTTCACCCCCAAACCCAGCTCGACTGGGTTCGCCCCGGCATTATGCTTTATGGCGACGACCCCAGTAGCAGCCTGCCTGCCGGCAGCGATTTACAGTCTGTGATGACGTTTAAAGCCAAGGTCTTAGCGGTAAGAGACTTAGAGGCAGGCGACGCGGTCGGTTATAACCGGCGCTGGCAATCAACAGGTAAATCGCGTATTGCAACCATTGCAGCAGGCTACGCCGACGGCTATCCCCGCCAAGCGCCCGATGGCACGCCAGTGCTAATCAATGGTGCACGCGCCAGCCTAGCGGGCCGAGTTTCTATGGATTTAATGACTGTAGATGTTAGCCATCTACCCACAGTAAAAGCCGGTGACGTGGCCACTCTATGGGGTGAGCAGCTTCCCGCCGCCGAAGTGGGCCAGCACTGCAATACCATTAGCTACGAATTATTTACTCGCATTACCGAACGAGTTGAGCGCATCTATTTATAGGCTCAGCAAACTGCATATAGAGCACAAAAGCTACGGCCCCGAAATAATGGGGGCCGAAAACACGCTAAGCGAGGATCAAAGGGCCTGAGTTAAGCGCTTGATTTCGCCGCCGCCAACTGAGTCTTAGTCAGCTGGAATACCACTGGACTCAGCAATATTAAGGCAATTAAATTTGGAATGGCCATTAAAGCGTTCAAGGTATCTGCCAGCAGCCAAATAAAACCCAGGTTTGCCATCGCGCCCAGTGGGATGGCTAACACCCAGGCGATGCGAAATGGCATTACGCCGCGGGGGCCAAAAAAGTACACCACGCAGCGTTCGCTGTAGTAAGACCAGCCCAGCATTGTGGTAAAAGCAAAAACCGCCAAGCCCACCGCAACAATGTAATGACCACCGGGAATCTGTGATTCAAAAGCCATTGTCGACAGCGCAGCGCCACTTTCTCCGGTCTGCCATACCCCGGAAAGCAAAATTACAAAGCCGGTGACTGAACACACTAAAATTGTATCGATGAAGGTGCCGAGCATGGCAATCATACCCTGCCGCACCGGGTTGTTAGTCTTGGCAGCTGCATGGGCTATGGGCGCACTACCCAGCCCAGCTTCATTAGAAAAAATACCCCGCGCCACACCGAACCGAATTGCCGCTGCAATACCGGCGCCAGCAAAACCGCCTACCGCGGCTGTGCCATTGAAAGCGGAATGGATGACTAAATTGAAAACAGCGGGCAAGGCGCTAAGATTCATCAGCAAGATAAGCACGCCAATGGCAAGATAACTGACGGCCATAATGGGAACCAAAAAACCTGCCACACTGGCGACGCGCTTTACACCGCCCAATATGACGGCTGCAACGCCAACAACCATGACCGCAGCACTGACCCAAATTGGTATTCCGAAAGCACCCTGCATGGCGTCAGCGACTGAATTGGCCTGAACCGTATTGCCAATACCAAAGCCCGCAATGGCACCGAAGAAAGCAAAACAGGCAGCGAGCCAGCGCCAGCGCGGCCCTAAGCCATTTTTGATGTAGTACATGGGGCCGCCGCTAAAATTGCCCTCGGCATCTTGCTCGCGAAACTGCACCGCGCACACTGCCTCCGCATATTTTGTTGCCATGCCGACGAGAGCGGTACACCACATCCAAAACAAGGCGCCGGGACCGCCCAGTGCAATGGCGGTTGCCACGCCAGCGATATTGCCGGTGCCAATAGTGGCGCTTAAAGAAGTCATTAGCGCTTGGAAGGGGCTAATCTGGCCTTTACCTTGGCTGCTTTTACGTCCCTTAAGGAGTAAGCGAAAGGCAGGCCCAATATTCAGCAGCGGCATCAGCCGTAAACCAATCATCAGGTAGGCGCCTGTGCCCAATATGAGCACCAACATCAAAGGCCCCCACACTACACCGTTAATGGCACTTACAAATGCTGATATTTGTTCCATAGGAAGTCCTTTACCGTGCTCTAAAACACCAACGATTAATTAAAATTGAAATTTTCCCTCTGCGGGAATACACCAAACACCCCACCGGTATGCACAAACACGATGTCGCCGGTATCGCCAAAGCGGCCTTTTTTCAATTGATCCAACATGCCGTAAAAGGCCTTGCCGGTGTACACCGGATCGAGCACTAGGCCTTCGCCGCGGGCAACATCCGCTATACAAGCAAAGACTTCTTGTCCCGCCTGCGCATAACCCGCTCCAACATAGCCATCGATTACGTTTAGCGACAAAGCATCAAGGTCTATGCCAGTTTGATAGCGCTGCTCCCAATCTCTTAAATCACACTTAACTTTATTCAAGAACCACGCTTCGTCATCACAAACATTAACGCCATAAACCTTGGCATCTATGCCGTAGCGGTGAACACCTGCGCTCAAACCAGCTTGGGTGCCGCCTGAACCGGTAGCGCAAATAATATGGCTTGGCGAGATACCGTGCTCAAGAAAATCCTGCTTAAGTTCCGCGCAGGCTTCAACATAACCCCAGACACCAATTGCGTCAGAGGCGCCGGTGGGAATAATAAACGCCTTTCTATTCTTCTTTTGATAAGTCGCCTGAACGCGCACCAAAATATCATCTAATTCGCGCTGATATTGTGCGGCGGGATAATAGCTAATCTCGGCCCCAGCCAAATAATCCAAGAGTAGATTGCCGTCTGGAATTTGTTTGTCATCGCCTCGTAAAATCAAATGACATTTCAAACCCAGCTGCGCGCACAGCAATGCCGTCGCCCGACAGTGGTTGGATTGCAGCCCCCCACAAGTAATAATGGTGTCGCAGTCATCGGCAATGGCTTGGGCCAAATTGAATTCTAATTTGCGCACCTTATTGCCCGACAGTAGGCTGCCAGTTAAATCATCGCGCTTCACCCAAATCTTGGGTCCACCGATGCGTTTGCTAAGGCGGTCGAGGAGCTGTAAGGGAGTGGGCAATTGTGCAAGCTTGAGTCGCGGTGGCACGTGACCACCGAATGTTTGTATCGTGGTATCTGAACTTTTAATAGAAGAAGGCATGTGCCACCTGCTAGAGGAGTGCGCCCCGCACTATCGCGAAGCGCGCAATCATTAGATTGCTTTCAAGGTGCCTTTGGGCAGCACCGCGTGAATGGATGAACGCTGAAATTTCAATTCCACATTATCCGTCACGGCAACGACCACATAGTCGTCATCAAGTTTTGTGACTTTACCAAGAATACCGCTGGTAGTGACTACTTCGTCGCCTTTCCCCAAAGCCGCAACCATAGCGGCATGCTCTTTTTGGCGCTTGCGCTGAGGACGAATAGCGATAAAGTAAAACAGGGCAAACATCAGTACCAGAAAGCCGATCTGGAATAACTCGCCACCGGGAGCCGCAGCGCCACCAGCAGTTTGGGCTTGTGCTTCAGAAATGAAAAAGCTCATTACACGTCCTTACTCAAAATTCAAAAAATAACGCCGCGACAAACCGCCGTAGCACCAAAAATCAGCCTGCAATATTACACAAGGCACCTACTCAAAGCGAGTAATCATAATCCATAGTAAAGGGCGCGTGATCTGAAAAGCGCTCGTCCGTATATACATCGGCGCTCCGGATTCCAGCGACTAGGCCTGGCGTAACAACGTGATAATCCAAGCGCCATCCCACATTGTTTGCATAGGCTTGGCCGCGATTCGACCACCAAGTGTAAACCGCGTCTTGATTAATCTCCCGAAAGGCGTCAACAAAGCCGGCCTCATCATATAATTTATCTAACCATTCTCGCTCATGTGGCAAGAAACCGGAGTTTTTCTTATTGCCTTTCCAATTTTTTAAATCAATTTCTTTGTGGCAAATATTCCAGTCCGCGCAGATCACCAGTTCGCGACCAGCCGCTTTTAACTCAAGAAAATGCAGATAAATGTTATCGAGAAAGGCGTCTTTTTTGGCCTGCGCCTCATCTCCGCTAGAGCCAGATGGCAGGTACATGGAAATAACACTTATTTTATCGTAATCCGCCCGAATGTAACGGCCCTCACTGTCAGCTGGATCCCAACCCAAAGAGGTGGTGACGCTATTGGGCGGCTTTTTACAATACATTGCCGTACCGCTATAGCCCTTCTTTATGGCGTCACTATAAACGGTGGTATAACCTTTTGGGTGATACAGCTCGTCTTCAAGCTGATCGCGCTGCGCCTTAGTTTCCTGAATACAAACCACGTCAGCATCTTGTTTAGCCAACCATTCAAAAAAACCCTTCCGCCCTGCCGAACGAATACCATTGGTATTCGCAGTAATAATCCGCATCCAAGTCACTCCAAAACAACGTTAAATTCGGCGCACAGCTTAGCAAAAAACCGTGGCGATAGCTGGCCACAAAGACTTAAAGTGCCGGCTCAATTGCATTGTAATGGCCGCAATATCTCTGCGTGAGGTTTAACTATTTGTGCCACCTTGACCTTAGTCGGAATTCATCCATTCGGATCATGTTGCTGCTTTCTCGCTAGCTCTAAACTGATGCAGTGAAGAAAAACACTAAAAACAGAAGACAGCAATCAAAGCCGCGCTAAGCCCATAAGATAACAGGCTAAGTCACCGCACACGCTTTGCAGCGCTATTGTCCGCAAATAATAAACGAACACAAATAACAACACAGGACCCAGTATCATGAGCCAACACTCACTTGAGACTCTTTTCGCTATTGAAGCGATCAAAAAGTTGAAGTACATCTATCTACGCGCTGTTGATACTCATGATTGGGACCTTTTGGAAAGCACCCTCACTACTGACTGCACCGCACGCTATGATGCTGGCAAATACAGCTTTGACAACCGTGAGCAGCTGATAAGCGGCTTGAAAGGCCATATGGACTCGCCTCAGGTCTTGACCATGCATAACTGTCATCACCCAGAAATAGATATCCATGATGGAGCTAGCGCTACTGGTAAGTGGTATTTACAGGATTTGGTGTTTAATAAAGAGCAGAATTGGATGTTATTTGGCACCGCCATATATACTGACCAATACCGCTTTAGCGACGGTGAGTGGCGTATTTGTCACACTGAATACGAACGTATAATGGAAGCGATTAACGCACCTATACCTGCGAGCTTAAGTTTCACTCATAATATGTTTGAAAAAAAATAGGGTCTTCGAATTTACTATGACTAACATTGCAACTCGAATAAAAGAAAGCACCGAGCAGCTCTGCCAAGCTGGCGCGCCATTTGAGATTATAAGTGCTGGCGATGACGGTTTTCGCATGTATAAGAATGCGCCTAAGACATTGCGGGAATTAGTCGACGCAGGACGCGCTCATGGCGACCAAGAATTTTTGGTATACCAAGGAGAACGCCTGAGTTTTAAACAGTTTTTCGAGAAAGTAGACGCCCTAGGCAACCACCTAATCCAGACTCAATCCCTCGTCAAGGGCGACCGCGTGGCTATTGCCATGCGTAATTATCCAGAGTGGATGATTGCCTATACTGCGATTATCTCGGTGGGAGCTATCGTCGTGCCCTTAAATTCTTGGGGCACCTCAGATGAACTCTGCTATGGATTGGAAGACGCTGGCGCGAGCTACGTCTTCTGCGATCAACAGCGTCTTGAATTAATGAAGCCCCTACTAGCATCCCTGGGCTGTCAGGCCATCGTTGCCCGCGCCACGATTAAAGATGACACTGATGTTCAATACTTTGAACAACTTATTGCTGCCAATCTCGGTAAAGCACTGCCTGTGGTGCCCTGTGAAGCCGACGATATTGCCCAAATCATGTACACCTCCGGCACGACCGGAAGACCCAAGGGCGCGGTATCTACACATAAAAATATGTGTCAAGCCATGTACAGTTTTGAATTCCATGCGATTTGCTCAGCAATGGCGAACCCAAGTGCGATTGAAAAGATGTTTGCTGGTGGTTTTTCGCCATGCACCCTGTTGAGCGTGCCGCTATTCCATGTATCCGGATGCTACGCCGCATTTTTATTGAATCTTCGCGGCGGACGAAAGACCGTTATGATGTATCGGTGGTCCCCGGAAGAGGCACTGAATTTAATTAGTAGCGAGAAAATCACAATTTTTAGCGCCGTTCCGTCTATGGTCATGGATTTACTCCGCCACCCAGATTTTGCGACTAGTGATACTAGCAGCCTTTTTGCACTTGGGGGCGGCGGAGCCGCCTGCCCTCCTGCGTTTAAAGAAACCATAGAAGACACCCTAGACTATGCTTACGTTGGCACGGGCTATGGCATGACGGAGAGTAATGCCATTTGTGCCAGCTGCACTGGTGAGGCCTACCTATATAAACCTACAAGTGCAGGCACCCTTTCACCCCTAGTGGAATGGCAAACCCGCGACGAACAAGGCAATGTACTTCCCACCGGTGCAAGCGGCGAAATTTGGATAAAATCGGTGTGTAACATCAGCCAGTACTGGAATAAACCTGAGGCCAATAAAACAACTTTTGATGGCCACTGGATGGCAACCGGAGACATCGGCTACCTGGATGCGGAGAATTTTGTGTTTTTAGTGGGTCGCGCTAAAGATCTTATTATTCGCGGCGGCGAAAACATTTACCCTGCAGAAATAGAAGCTTGTCTCAGCCTTCACCCAGGCATTGCCGAAGCTGCAATTATAGCCATCCCGGATGACAGACTGGGCGAAACACCCGGCGCAGTTATTCGCCCAAGAGCGAATGTCGAGATCAAGCCCGCCGATGTCATCGACTACCTCACTGACAAGCTAGCCAGCTTTAAACACCCTAGCCAGATCTGGATCAGTAGCCAGGAAATGCCACGCAATGCCGCAGGTAAAATTCTTAAATCTGAGCTGATACGACAATTTCTTAGCTAAGCCGGTCGTCACCCTACTGTAGCTTAAATCGCCGGCTTAACCGCCGGCGTTTACCCGCTACTGCCTAGCACGTAGAATCAAGGTTACCTTGACGATTCTGGACATACTTATGCAGATTTTCTCCACAAAACGCGCCCAAAAGGTACTTGATAATGGCGCCGCCGACGTAACAGAATCTCAAATTGATTTAGCCTTGAGCAATAGGCAGCGCATACTCAATAAGGTATTACACAGCGTTTCCCTCTCGCCCTATATCGAGCAAGTTAAAACGCTGTTCAGCCTACTTCAAGATTATGTGAAAGGTGAATACCGAGAAATTCCTTGGTGGTCACTGGGGTCTATAGTGACAGCCCTGCTATACATCTTGCTGCCATTCGATGCGATGCCAGACTTTATTCCTATCGCAGGCTTTTTAGATGACGCGGTGGTGCTTAAATTATGCCTAGACATGATCACAAAGGATTTAGTGACCTACACTCAATTCAAAGCTCAAGAAACCAGCAAGACCAGCGAAGCAGGAAACCAGGGTTAACACGTCCCAAGCTCCCTGTAATGGCAAGCCGAAAATGCCAATTATTAAGTTAGCTCAGCCAACACTTCCAGCAAAGTTTCGTGATGTGTTTTGGTTTTAAAGGTGTCCATAATCTTAAGTAGCCGCCCGTCTTTGCCAATGATAAACGTTGTTCTAACGGTGCCCATATTTTCCTTACCCATAAACTTTTTGAGCTGCCAGCAGCCATATTTATCGATAGTGGCGTGATCTTCGTCTGAGAGTAAGGGGAAATTAAGTTCGTATTTGTCATGGAATTTCTTAATCTTAGCCACCGGGTCAAAGCTTACCCCCAGTGATTGGTAGCCCAGCTTATCCAGCTCTCCGTGAACATCTCGCAAGCCGCAGGCTTGCAGGGTACATCCAGGTGTCGATGCACGGGGGTAAAAATACAACACCACACCTTTTTTGCCTTTGAAATCTTTCAGGCTAACGGTATTACCGTCCTGATCACTGAGTGAAAACGCAGGTGCTAAATTTCCAACTTTAGGTAATGTCACGTAGCAAGCTCCTATTTATAAAATTATTTATCGTCAAAATCTCTACCCTCTATCTCGGCGCGATCTGTAAGCGATGTCGGCAAGGTCTTTTTGACCTTAGCTCCCAGCGTCTCTAAGCGACTAACTCGAGACACCAAGTTACCTTTACCCAAGGTCATTCGATTAAGGGTTTTCTCATAAGCATCACGGCCACGGTCAAGATGCTTGCCAACGTCTTCTAAAGACTGCACAACAAGCGCGAACTGGTCGTGAAGCGCACCCGCCTGCCTTGCGATTTCCTCCGCATTTTGATTCTGCCGCTCGTAACGCCAAATACTTTGTACCGTCCGCAGCGTTGCCAACAAGGTGGTTGGCCCCACCACAATAATATTTTTCTCATACGCATCGCGGAACAATTCCGGATCATGCTCAAACGCCGCCATAAAGGCCGCTTCCACTGGAATAAAAATAAATACAAAATCGAGTGTCCGCAGGCCTTCTATATGCTCATAGCCCTTGGTGCTTAGCCCGTTAATATGGGCCTTCACTGATTGCGCATGCTCGCGCAGCAGTGTTTGACGTTCTGCCTCGTCGTCGCTGCTGCAGTAGCGCTCATAAGCAACTAGGGACACCTTGGCGTCGATAATAATATCTTTGTCGTCGGGTAAATGAACAATGACATCAGGCTGCCTTCGTCGACCGCTGTCGTCAGTAAAACTCACCTGAGTTTCATACTCGTGACCTTTGCGAAGTCCAGACTCCTCCAGCACCCGCTCTAAAATCACCTCTCCCCAGTTGCCCTGCGCTTTATTGTCGCCCTTTAAAGCACGGGTCAGATTTTGCGCCTCTTTACTAATACTGCGGTTCATTTCTTGAAGATTTTTAAGTTGCTCTTTCAGCTCGCCACGCTCACGATTTTCATTGTCATAAATATGGTCTACGCGGCCACGAAATTCTGTAAGCTGTTCTCGAAAGGGTTTTAATTGCACCTCCAAAGCGTCGCGGCTGTGCACCTGAAACCGCTGACTTTTTTCTTCGAATATACGATTGGCGAGCTGTTCAAATTGATCCGTTAACTGCTTTTTGGCATCACTAAGCAGCGCGATCTGTTCTGTGGTGGCAGTTTGTAAATGGCTAAAGGCGCTTTCCTTTCTCGCCAGGGCATCATTCAGCGCGCTATTTTTTTCTTCTGTCGTTCTCAGTGTGTCCTGTGCACTGCTAAGCGCCTGCCCCTGCATCAGCAACTGCGCATTAAGAACGGCAACTTCTCGCTCATGGGATACCGCTAGATTCCTGGTTTCTTCAAGCTGTTTTCCTAAGTCGAGGCTGGCTGCGCGCTGTTCATCGAAAGCTAACTGTAATGTGCTAGCTCGCTCCTCCAACATCTGAATGTGTAATCGTTTGCTACGCCCCAATAATAGTACTGCGAGCCCGACGCCGAGACACAAACCTAGCAAGGCGACACCAGCAAGCAATATTAAAAGTGAAGTATCTAAATCTGTGAGCACGTCATAAGCCTTGTTGTAATACTTAGAAATGGGTCAAGCAGCGAGACGCCGCCTGATTAATAATAATCGGCCTAGTATACAGAAATCCTTGGTCCAAATGAGACAAAGCAAAGGACTCGTTTAGGGCGAGAGCAGGGAAGGAAACGAGTTATCAACTAGATGCGCGAAAGTAATTATGCGGCCTTTAACGGCTTTGCAGCGGGGGCAACAATAGAGCCTTGTGCAACCAGGACCGCGTCGCCACCCACTCTCACCGTCAACGCGGCGGTCGCTTTTTTGACGAACTCGACCTGCAAAATACTCTGCCGTAGCGCTTTGCGCCCCCTTTCCAACCAAAAGGTATGGGTGCCGTCTGCAAGCCCACGGGTCTCGCACAAGCTTGCGACAAAAGCAGGTATCGCTGCGCCCACAGGCGGACTATCTTGATGAGCGATATGCTCTCCAAGAATTCGCAAATGAAAATCGGTTTGCAGTGATTCTGTTTCACTACAGTAAACCAGTACTTCATTAACCGCGACGGCAGAAGCACTGCTGCGCGACCATGCCTCTAGGTTGAAACGCGCTCGATATACCGCCTCCATAGAACGCAGCGGCACTATTAAATATGGTGATTCACAACTCACAAACAAGGTTTTAGCTTTAAGGGTTTCTATATCATCCGGCCCCAAACCCAAAACCTGTTGCAGCTCATTATTATCTGGCACATAGCGATCAATCTGCGGTGTCACTGACATCGACAACTGGGTAAGTAAACGCCCCTCTTTTTGCGACAGCACCACGTCAAATATATTTTCCCCTTGGGAAAAGTGCACCAAGCGATCGCGTTCGCCGGCCGCTAAGACTTCAGTATCAAGCAGGGCTCGCGCCGCAGCGACGACACTGTGGCTGCCAACTGAGCGCTCGCCTGCCGGCGAGAATACCCGCAGCTCCGCTGCAATCTCACTGCTGCCGGCAAAGATAAATACGGTTTCAGGGTGACTCATCTCTTTGGCTATGAGCTGCATCTGCGAAGCGTCTAAACCGTCGGCCTGAGGAAAAACTGAAATTTGTGCGCCGCTGTAAGCGGTTTTAGTAAACACATCAACGGTGCGATAAACGTATTCCATTTAATCACCTTAGTTAATTAGCCATCGTTAGCCACAGAACAAGGACTTAAAGACCTTAACCCACTCGATCCCAAGCTTTTTATAAACATAGTACGCTATACAAAAAGCGCATACTTAAACTCAGGATTCATGGCTGCGTGATGGGGATTTACTATATTTCACGATCCGCGGGCGACTTCCAACCGACATGCTTCGCCCATAGCGGGCTGGGGGTGCTGACCCTGATAGGAAATTCGCCGATCTTACGATCTTCGAAATATTCAGTAAGCACGTCCGTCACAATAGGAAAAGCAAGCTCAGACCAAGGGATTTCGTCCTCTGAAAACAGCCTGGACTCCAGGCTCTCTGGACCTATACCAAAGCCGCCATCGAGCTCGCCGCGATAAAACACGTAAACCTGATTAATATGCGGAATATCAAAGAGGCGATACAGTGTTTCACCCTTTACCTTGGCAGCCGCTTCTTCGCGGGTTTCCCGCAAGGCGCCGTCTAGCATGGTTTCACCGTTTTCCATGAAACCCGCTGGAATTGTCCAAAACCCAAGGCGGGGCTCTATCGCGCGGCGGCATAGTAAAACCTGCTGACCAGCAATGGGCAGGCAGCCAACCACAACTTTGGGATTTTGATAGTGGATAATTTCGCATTGCGGGCAGACAAAACGAAGGCGATCATCATCGACAGGAATTTGTTTAACCACTTCCGTGCCGCAATCACTACAGTATTTCATCGCCCTCCTCACTCCCGCTAATTTAGCGTAATTCTCTATACTGACCGGCCTGAAACACCAAGGGTTTGGCGCCGGGCTTATTGTCCATTTCAATGACCTTACCGACCACTATCACATGATCGCCGCCCTCATAATTCGCCCAAGTTTCGCATTCAAAACTGCTTAGTGCACCTCGTAATACAGGCGCGCCGCTCTTGCCAATTCGATAATGATCGTCACGTAGTTCATGTTCGCTCTTCTTTGCATAAAGATTCGACATATCGACTTGATCGCTAGCCAGTACGTTGACAGTAAAGGTTTTAGATTTATTAAAGGCATCGAGACATTCTGAGTCATTGCGAAGACTCCACAGCACCAACGCAGGATCGAGTGACACCGAGGCAAAAGAATTAACCGTCATACCAAAAGGTTTATACCCAGGCGGATTTGCGGTGATAACACAAACACCGGTGGTAAACTGACCGAGTGCGTTGCGAAGTTCACGGGGATCGAGGCTCATAATATTTCCTGTCTTATACGAATTATTGTGGTTGTTCGCTAATACTTGTCAGCATAAACGTAATTATATTACTGGCCGGAATTATACACACCGCCTGCTGACAAGGTCAGTCCGATAGGCTACTCCGATTGGACTACTCAGCCCAGCGTGCTAGCGCCTTAGCGTCAGTGGCGCGGGCATCTACCCAGCGCTCACTGCCATCCACTTTACGTTCCTTTTTCCAGAACGGCGCCTCAGACTTCAAATAATCCATAATAAATTCGCAGGCTGCAAACGCCGCCTGACGATGCATGGCAGCCACACCAACGAATACGATTTGCGCGCCTGGCTCTAAGTGCCCAACCCGATGTATCACCGTTACCGACAAGAGCGGCCAACGCTGCCCCGCCCTATCAATAATGGCTTTTATACTGCGTTCAGTCATACCTGGGTAGTGCTCTAGCTCCATCGCTAAGACATCATCACCCTCATTATAATCGCGCATAACACCAATAAATTGCGCTACCGCACCGCAACGAGTACTGGCCGACAGTGACTTGCACTCAGTGCCGACATCAAAATCAGCCTCCTGAATTTCAACGCGATGAAGCATCTCAGCCTCCCGTCACGGGTGGATAAAACGCCACCTCATCGCCGTCAGAAATAGCGTCAGCCGCGGCAGCAATGGTTTGATTTACTGCGCACAAGGTATTGTCAGCAAACAATACGGCGGCCCAGTCATCGCCGCCTTGCTCTACCAGGCGTTTTTTCAATTCGCTCACGGTGGTTGCTGACGTCAACTCTAGGCTCATGCGACCTAAGCCGAGTTGCTCACGATATTTAGCAAAAAATAACACCGTGATCATGTTTGCGTCTCACTGGCATGCCAGTCACCAGAGCGGCCACCCGACTTTGCCAGCAGTTTAATGTCTGACAAGATCATGCCCTTATCCACGGCCTTACACATATCGTATATCGTTAAGGCGGCCACGGAAACCGCAGTTAAGGCCTCCATTTCAACCCCGGTCTGCCCCGCCAATTTACAGCTCGCCGCAATATGTACTGCGTTATTAACGTGGTCTAAAGAGAAATCGACTTTAACCGATGACAACATCAAGGGATGACATAAGGGAATAAGATCAGAACAGCGCTTGGCGCCCTGAATACCAGCAATTCTCGCTACCGCTAGGACATCGCCTTTTTTGTGACCGCCACCCGCAATCAAGGCCAGGGTCTCCGCAGACATAATTACCGATCCACTGGCTCTTGCTTCGCGCTGGGTAAGTGCTTTATCGGTCACGTCGACCATTTGGGCGTTACCCTTGGTGTCGAAATGCGTTAATTCATTGCTCATATTTAGCACTCATCCAAAGCGAGTATCGGCAACGAAGGGGTTGGTTTCCCGCTCGTGCCCGAAGGTTGATGTTGGGCCGTGACCAGGTATAAACGTAACGTCATCCCCAAGCGGCCACAATTTGCTTTGAATGGAGTTTACCAGCGTATCAAAATCGCCTTTTGGAAAATCAGTACGGCCGATAGACCCTTGGAATAAAACATCACCCACAATCGCAAGGCGCGCGGACTCGTGAAAAAACACCACATGACCCGGTGTATGGCCGGGACAAAACTTAACCGATAAGGTCTGCGCGCCAAAACTAACGCTATCTTCGTCTTCCAACCACTGGTCTGGCGTAAATGGCTCGGCGTGGGGGAAGCCCGTCATTTTGCACCACTCGGGCAATTTATCGATCCAGAAAGCATCCTCTTTCTGTGGCCCAATAATTTTAACGCCGTACTTCTTGCGCATTACGTCAGCCGCAGCGCAGTGATCCATATGCCCGTGGGTTAAATAAATTACTTCTAGGCTACCGCCCAAGTCGGCAATTGCCGCCTCGATATTTTCGATATCGCCACCGGGATCAAAAACCGCTGCTTTTCCGGTTTGTTCACAGACCATCACTGAGCAGTTCTGTTGGTAGGCCGTCACCGGCACTATCGAGCATTTTATCGTCATAAGGTGGAGTAATTCTTACGGTAAAACGTCAATGATAAGCAGTCAGGCGCGAAGTTAACAGCGCCACGGTAAATTACTCCGCTATAGGGCCAATTCGGCTGCCTGCGGCCAAAGAGAAAACCGTATTAAAAACTAAGAATGGAGACGCAGTCATTATAATGGCCACGATGACCGGATCGAGGATCTAACATTAAAGATGGCTATTTATTGACCACTTGACCACGATACATCTGCCTCGATACCGATTGGCTTGTAGAAACTTGGCTCTTCGGCAAAGGCACCTTCTCATCACGGGATATCTTGATACCTCTATACGTCACCTCAGTTGCCAGACGGTCTTCGGTTTTCTTATTGTCTGGCGATTTTGCGGCGGATTCTAAGTGAAATGGGATTTCTGCAAGCGCCATAATCTCGACCACGGTTTTTCGGGTAAATGGATCGCGGCTGCGTTTACCCAGTTCACCCAGTACCGCCAGCAGCTCTGGATCTGCCAAACGTATCCGCGTTCCGAACTCAGCAAAGACACGGTGACGCAGTTGCTGCAAAAGCGTCACCATTTCGGGCGAATACACCATAAAATTCCCTCTAAGATGAGTATCTTTCTACATAGCAAGGAGCGCCCAAAACCACAATTAGCAAGGTATGGCTCCTCCGCACCCTGAAGCAATAAGTATTCCAGCTAACACCAACCCATTGTTCGAGCGCTTAGCCCTACTTCTAGGAAACCTGGCGCACCAACAAGGTGCCAGGCAAAATGGCTGCACCATAATATGGCTGATGACGACGATAGTTTATTTGCCAATTGCCATTGCCATCGATATTGGTTAGAGTAGCCGCCCTCAAAACGAGGCGTACAGCATCCCTTGCGACAAGTATCATGGGGTCTTCGAGAGCTGGTTTACACCGCTTTATCGGAACAGCATATCTAGAATAAAACGTCAGTATATTGTGGCGACGGGTAATAGCCCCGGTCTCCGAGGGGAGAAACTCAAAGACTAACGGCGCGAGTGCAGTAAAGTCGGCGATACAAGATTTGGTGAGGTGTCCGAGTGGCTGAAGGAGCACGCCTGGAAAGCGTGTAATGGGTTAAACCATTCGAGGGTTCGAATCCCTCTCTCACCGCCATTAAATAAAATACCCGACCTCGAGTCGGGTTTTTTATGTCTGGTGATTAGAGGGATGAGAACCCTCGAAGGGTTCGACAAATCGCGGCAGCGGTTTGGACGCCAGAGCGCAGCGACGGCGCCCGCAGGGTGAACGCAGTGAATCAATCCCTCTCTCACCGCCATTAAATAAAATACCCGACCTTGTGTCGGGTTTTTTATGTCTGGTGGTTAGAGGGATGAGAACCCTCGAAGGGTTCGACAAATCGCGGCAGCGGTTTGGACGCCAGAGCGCAGTGACGGCGCCCGCAGGGTGAACGCAGTGAATCAATCCCTCTCTCTCCGCCAATAAAAAAAGGCCCCAATCTCTCAACTGGGGCCTTTTTAACGGTGCAAGCAAACGCTTCGCTAGATCAGAAACCTAAGCTGCAGTAGAGATCACTTCATCCTGATCGCCCAGGTCTTCACCACCAAAGGCTTCAAGAACCGCTGGAATAAACTTAGCAAACTCAGCGCTCATGATTGCAAAGTCGACATCGAATTGGTCGGCGGCGCTTTCGGTGTTCACATCACCCACCTTGTCCTGAATAAGGTCACCAAAGTTAAGCCGTTTGATAGTGAGCTGGTCATCCACAATAAACTCAATGTCGCCAGTCCAGCGCAGCGCTATTTTGTTAACGAACATCCCAGTTTGAATATGGTTGGTGATTTCGGTGGTACACAAATTCTGATTTTTACAGCGAATAACAGCACTTTCGTCGGCTTTATCGCGCAGTTCGCACTCGCCACCTAATTCAAATCCCGCAGGCGCACTGCCCTGAGCAAGCCACTCAGTCATTTGATGCTGAGCGACATTTTTAGCTTTGAGCGGAATGACGGGCAAGCTACCTAAAGATTCGCGTAAAAAGTTCAGTAATTCTTCGGCACGATTATGCGAGCCGCTATTGACGATCAATAAACCCTGCTCGGGTGCGATGTAGGCAAAGCTGCGACTAGAGCGGGTAAACGCGCGGGGAATAAGTGAGAAGGTAATCTCATCTTTCATATCGCTGCGCTCTTTACGGCTGGGCACGCGGTCTTCTGCGGCTTTTATTTCTTCGATCTTTTCAGCAAGGACTTCGTTTACCACTGACGCCGGCAAAATTTTATCCTGCTTTTGCGCGCACACCATGATGCAGCCATTGGTGGTATGAATATATTCACTGCCTTGTGAACCCAAAGGCATTGTCCAACCATAGCTAGACACGTCCTGACTATTACAGGGTGTGAAACATTTTTCGGCGAGTTTTTCATTCACCTCTTCCGCGGTCAATGTAAAAGGCTTGGTAAAACGGTAGATAAGAAGATTTTTAAACCACATGTAAATTGCTGCCTATACTGCTGTAAATGAAACAATGGATTTCGACCGACCATTGTATTACTTAATGATTATTGGTGTTTGAAAAATTGCCTAAAGATTCAGGCTTGTTAATGTGAAATCGCTGCATTGGTAAACGCGGCACTCATTGCAGCACACTGTGACTCATCAAAATAGCGTTTACAAATTTCTTGCAGGGCTTGATCTGGGCGGTTTTCACAACGCCCTTCCCGATCATTAAAACTCTGACCTATGCGCGCGCAGCGCTGCTCAGATTCCTGCAATAGCAGCACACCACTTTGCGAATACCATTTATCAAGGTCAGTGAGTATTTGTGCTTTCATTACCGCCGCACTAGAGCCAGAACTATTATTCCAGGTACTCAAGCGCGCCGTGCTCCTACGCTGCCAACTTACCCAAAGGTCTGGTAAACCAGCGACTTGGCCGTCTTTTGCCAGCGGCTTATTTTCCTCAATATCTTGCAAGAGAACAGATTTAAGCTTGGCTAACTCACTCTGAGATAAAATGGTGTCGCGTAGCGCCGTCGAAAAACGTGTATTTAAACGCTGTTTATACCATTCATAGCGGCTATCGAGTCTATCGCGCAAGTCGTCATCTGGCAGAGCCGGCGGCGCTCCGGTGAGCGCAGTTGCCCGGCCAAAACTGATATATTTAGCGCCCCGCTCACCAGCCTGAATACCAATACCTATGGGTTTACCTAAGTCATACCTACGATAACTTTCTAAACTGCCATAATGTATGGATGTCACCGGCCCATGATATAGCCACTTACCATCATAGAGCGCGTCAACATTCACTGCGGCGTCGGTAACTTTGCCGTGCCGATAAATTCGCAGTCGGTGGAAGATACCGCCGTTGTCGATGTCTTTTGCGGAGATCTGCAGCACTGAGGCGGGGTAATCCTCGCTGAGCGCATAAAATTCTCCCTTATCACAATCGTAGGCAAAGGCCTGCAATAAGCGCTGTGGTACGGTCAAATTTGGCGCTCGCTCGCAATCGCCTAATAGCGCCAAACTTGAAAAGCTGCCCGGCTCAAAATAGAAATATTGTATTGGCTGCGGCAAAATCTGGTAATTAAAATACTGGCGTTCCACCACAAAAAAGGCCTGCTCAGCATTTTGGGCACTAATTTTGATAACACCACGTGGCAGGCCGTCGCGAAAACCAGCCTCAAGCAAGAACGGTCCCGCCAGATTGCGATGCACTATGGGGTAGGCTTCTAAGCGACCTTTGGGGCTGATATTGCGCCGGTATTGTAAATATTGATTATCACCCGTCATCGCCATTAACGGCGGCGCGCGGAGTGGATTTAAATCAGAATATGGCGCCGACCACTGGCTTTGTGTGCCTTGCGCCAACACATTGTGCATTGAATCTGTAATTGTAAATGCACCCGTAAAAAACAAGCTACTTTTGGCGATGTTAACGCTAAAGTTGCCGCTCAGCGTTAACAGCAGAGTGTCATTATTGGTGTCGAGATACGACTGCCTAAGCTCGCCGCGCAGCGGGTAGCCCTGACTATCAAATTTTCCGTCAAACTCAGAATTAACCAAGTCTTGGTATTTGAGATTGCCTTCTAAAAACACATCGTGTTTGTACAGCCCGCTGAAAATCGGCGCGGTTTCAGCGTCAAGCACAAAACGTTTGTTTTCGACATGACCCGCGCAAGCGCTTAGCAGCAATATCAATAAACACCACGCCATATAGCTGTATCGCTTGGCCATACACCCCACCTCTCCTTTTCCTCATTTTTATTGCGGCCAATCATACATTAGTCACGCCACTATGAATTGATCTGTATCCCAGCTTTGACGTAAATGTGAGAGCCTGTAATATTTTTTCAGCCCAGCTCTTGCACAACATAAATACTGCTTTAGGCGCCAGGAGAGCATTATCGAGGCCCAAATAAGCGATGAGCAAGCCAAAGTGCTGGTCATGAGATATGATCGCTCCTTTGTCATAGCATCGCTTAACAGACTGATACTAAAACCATAAAAGAGCCCCATCCATGACACACGCTTTAGTTAGTATTTTAGTCGCTGGTATATTTTGCCAGTGGCTGGCATGGCGCTTTCGACTGCCGGCCATTGTCTTGCTTGCTGCCTGCGGCCTATTGCTGGGCCCGATCACTGGCTTAATTGAGCCCAGTGTCGACTTTGGCCCCGGCCTGACCGGCATTACATCCCTATTTGTCGCCATTATCCTTTTTGAGGGCGGACTCAATCTGCAATTTCATGAATTGCGAGAAACCGCGCAAGTCACCCGTCGCCTTACCTCGATTGGCGTCTTACTGGCTTGGGGCATCGGCATCGCCGTCGCCCATTTTGTTGGCGGATTAAGCTGGGGCGTCGCATCCCTGTTAGGCGCGATACTGGTGGTTACCGGTCCAACGGTGATTATGCCGCTGTTAAAACACGCAAAGCTCAATCGCAGAACCGCCTCCTATTTGAAATGGGAAGGCATCATTAATGATCCCATTGGCGTCTTGCTTGCGGTATTGGTTTACCAATACCTGCTCTATTCCGGCGAAGGTCCCGCTCTGCAATCCATATTCGCGAGCTTGGCGTCCGCTGTAGCGACATCTATTGTACTAGGTGGCGGCATTGCCTACGGTCTGGGCCACAGCTTCCGCAAGGGCTGGATTCCAGAATATTTAAAAGCCCCGTCTATCATCGCCTGTGTCCTAGCGGTCTACGCCCTGTCTGATCTTGTCCAGCATGAGTCGGGCCTGCTCGCCACCACCTTAATGGGTGTGGTGATGGGTAATATGGGATTGCGCAGCTTGGACGAAATGCGCCGCTTCAAAGAGTACATCACCCTTATATTGGTCTCTTTTCTATTCGTGGTGCTCACCGCCTCCCTGACCAAAACGGCGCTGCAATCTATTCACTGGCAGTTGGTCGCCATGGTGTTTGGCTTTGTTTTTGTGGTTAGACCACTGGCGGTGTTCTTGGCAACTATTCGCACCGACTGTAGCTGGCAAGACCGCCTGCTTATAGCCTGGATTGCGCCGCGCGGGGTTGTCGCCGCGGCTTCCGCCGGTGCATTCGCTCCAGCTCTCATTGACGCAGGCTTCGAAGACGCGCAGTACTTGGTGCCAGCAGTTTTTATGCTGATATTTGCAACCATCATCGCCCACGGCTTTTCTCTGGGGCCGCTCACCAAATTATTGAAGTTGGGCTCGCCCGGCAAAGGCCGTATTTTAATCGTCGGCGCCTCGCCGTGGACAATTGAATTAGCGATTGCGCTAAAAAATGTGAATCAAGAAGTGGTGCTTGTCGACACCGAATGGGGCCGACTGCAATCGGCCCGGCAACAGGGAATAGATACATGGTTTGGCGAGGTGCTGTCTGATATGGCCGACGAGGCGATGGCCCTAGACAATATCTATACGGTATTAGCCGCCACTGGCAACAGCCATTACAACTCCATGGTGTGCAACCATTTTGCCCCCCACTTAGGCCGCCATAGAGTATTTCAGCCCTACGACAGTGGCTCTGAACGCAATAAACGGGTGGTCTCTGAAACTCGCCGCGGCATAACGGCCTTCTCCGGCAATATTACGTTTGCCGAGTTATGGACGCGGATGATCCGGGGCTGGTCAATACGCAAAACCGTGATTACCGACACCTATAGTGAGAAGGATTTTTTGGCCAAACTTGCTGATGACGCCATTCGCCTAGCCATCATTCCCGAAAATGGTAAGCTGGAATGGTTAAGTCAAACCACCCGCAAACTTCAAACGGGGGACACTGTTATTAGCTTTGTGCCACCTGAATCTAAGGAGCCAGAACTTGCGGGCTCAGACCCTATGAAATCAGACCCTAGCAAACCAGAGCCCAAGAAACCGGGACCTGACAATGACATAACACCTAAGCTTCCAGCATAAAAATAAATCAAGGTAATTATTATGACGCCACTTCGCAGCCCAGATTCCTGTTTCAGTAATTTACAGGACTACACTTTTGCACCCCACTACCTGCAGCTAGACGATACCGAGGGCGGTGAATTGCGAATGCATTTTGTGGATGAGGGGCCAAAAGACGCGCCGGTGATATTGCTTATGCATGGCGAACCGACCTGGAGTTATTTGTATCGACATATGATTACGCCCTTGGCCGATGCCGGTTTTCGAGTTATTGCACCAGACCTTATTGGCTTTGGGCGCTCTGACAAACCCAGCCAACGCAGTGACTATACCTATCAGCGTCACGTCGACTGGATGCGTTCTTTGCTGGTCCAATTAGACTTGCAAGACATCACCTTATTCTGCCAGGACTGGGGCGGCTTAATTGGCCTGCGTTTGCTTGCCGAAGAACAGAGCCGCTTTACGCGAACCATTGCCGCCAATACCATGCTGCCGACTGGCGCGCACCATCCCGGTGAGGCGTTTATAAAGTGGCAGCAGCTGTCGCAGAATATCGCGGTGTTTACGGTTGGTAAAATTATCGCTGGCGCCTGCGTTAAACCGGTCTCGGCTGAGACCATAAGCGCTTATGACGCGCCCTTCCCCGACGAAAGCTATAAAGCCGGCGCACGACAATTTCCGATGCTGGTGCCGATTACAGCAAACGACCCCGCCGCCGAAGCTAATATAGCCGCATGGGATATTCTACGAACAATGGAAAAACCGTTCTTAACCGCCTTTAGTGACAAGGACCCAATAACTGCCGCGGCTGAGCCGGTGTTTCGCAAACTAATTCCAGGCACACAGGGACAAGCCCATACGACCATTGTGGATGGCGGGCATTTTTTACAAGAAGATCAAAGTGAAAAACTGGTCGAAGTGATATTGAAATTTGTGGCTGAAACGCCCCCCAGCTAGGGCCAGCTTGCTGTAGCGCGAACGGCTAGCGTCGCGCTACAGCAGCACATCAAGGGAAATCTATAAACCCATAAAGTCGGGTACATTAAACACCCAACTCTTTTCTTCTTTGCGGCTACTAATACGCCAACCTTCCGGCGTGCGGCGGTAGGTATCCACATACCAAAGTCCGAGCATAAAGACTTGCTTATCTTCCCCTAGGGGCATTTCCATGGGATTAAAGCACATCACTCGGCCACTGCCGGTGTCGCCGTCGATGGTGATTTGGACATTGGCATTTAAATGTTGAGAGGCGCTAAATGCAGGCAGGGCCTCTTTCAAAAAAGCCAGGGTTGAGGGTCGATCACCCACCGTGCCGCCAAATGCGCTGTAATCTATATGGGCATCGGCTGTGAAAACATCATTGAGTTCATCCACGGCCTTACGATCAATAATATCGGCGTAGTGATACAACATATCCTGAATTTCAAAGCGGTCAGACATTTCCTGCAGACTTAGAGTCATAATCTAGCTCCGTTATTATTATTTTATCCGCCAACATTACGCCTTAGCCCCTTTAAACTGAGCTAAGGCGCAATCGCTTATTAATCTAGCTTAAATACTTTGCGAGCATTTTCACGCAAAAACTTAGGCCAAACTTCATCTTTAAACGGCACATTGGGCATGTCTTTGAAAATGCGATCCAAGGACAAGCCCATTGGGAAATAACCGGCATACATGATCTTATCGGCACCACGACTATTGGCAAAATTAATAATTTCGGTCGGGTAGTGTTTCGGCGCAAAGGCACTAGTCATGTAATAAAGATTGGGGTATTTGAGCATGAGTTTCCAAGCCAACTTCTCCCAAGGCTCAGCACCATGGCGCATAACCACTTTTAACTCAGGGAAAAACCAACACACCTCGTCAAGCAGTTCGACTTTCTGGGGGGCCATCGGCAAACGTGGACCAGGCACACCAACACAGGGGCAAAACGGAATGTCTAACTCAACGCATTTGGAGTAAATCGGATACCATTTCTTGTCGTTATAGGGCACTTGTGGGCAGAGGCCAGACGCAAAACCAGTGATGGCCTTGATGCCGTAATCCTTATGCAGACGAACGATCTTACGGACTTCATCCATGCCGTTATTGGGGTTCACTTCCAAACTTGCAAAGAAACGGTCGGGGTAAGACGCGAGTGCTTCTTTAGCGATTTCATTGTGGTCGTCAATACCCAGCATCGCCCGGTCAATATTGTGTTTGTCCATCTGCTCGATGGTATAGGCGATATAATCTTCTTTCTTGCCGCTATCAGGTATGTCTTTAAACATATACTGGGCAGGCATTTTGAACATATTGCGGCTTTCTTCGTCCATCAGCAGTGGTTTCATAAACTCGTACCACTGGCTATTGTCTTCACCCGGTACGCTGAGCATCAGATCAATGACCTTAATATCATTTGGCATGGCCATGCAGTCGGCTCCTTAAATTTATTATTGAATAATGATGCCTAACACTGCATCAGCTAAGCCAACCATTTTTGACGATATGGGCCGCAGTCACAATAACAATAGACGTCATCAAGATAAGCAAAATCGGTCAGTCAGAAAACCTAAAACAGCTTATTTAAGCGCGGCGCGCAAACGCTCTGCCATGTCATCTAGATCTTTCTTGAGCGCAGGTTTACGACCGTGGATTTGCATCGGCTTGCCGTGAAAACACGGAATAAGGTGGGTGTGATAATGGAAGACTGTCTGGCCAGCAGCCCGGCCATTAAGTTGGTGTATACCTAAGCCATCGGCGCCGGTGACACGTTTTATAATGGGTGCAAGACGGTGAGACTGCAGCGCTAGGGCACTGACTTCAGGCTTATTTAAGCTGAAAATATTATCATGATGTTTAATAGGAATAATCAGGGCGTGACCAGCGGACACTGGGGCAATATCTAATAGGCACATCACGTCATCGTCGCGATAAAGAATATGCCCGGGCGCTTTACCGGCAATAATTTTACAAAAAATACAATTTTCCGATGTCATTTCATCGCCGAATAAACCACCCTGCACGCTTACACCTCGATCGGTAGCGAATCTAACTCATGAACACCCTGGTAAGGGCGACTTTCGGTAGCAATGGTTCTAAACCGATAGAGGCCATCATCATCTAATTCCCTCACCATGCGGCCCTCGGCGCACAAATAATGCAGATGCGCGATGGCCTCGCCAAGCGCCAAGCCAAGCTGCGACATGCCGATTTTGCGAGAAAACAATACACTGAATAAATCGATGGCAATTTGCGGCTCGACACAGGCTTTCTCAACTGCTGCCAAATGCCCTTCGTGGTGGTCAATAAGATACTCTAAACGTGCGTGTACACCATAAAACGGCGCATTGTGCGCAGGCATAACCAAGGTGTCGACATCAAGGTCGCGCCGAAAACGACGCAGTGCGTCAAACCAGTCTTGCAGCGGATTTGCCTCTGGCTCAGACGCCATCACGCTGACGTTTGAGGTAATGCGCGGAATAATCTGATCACCAGACAGCATCAGCTTATCTTCAGCGCAGTACAAAGAGACATGTTCTGGCGAGTGACCTGCACCAGTCATCACCAACCATTGCCGCCCGCCGATCTCAAGAACTTGGCCTTCCTTCAAACAATTGAACGCCGTTGGCAATGGCTCAACAATAGAGCCAAAGCCGCGCATATTCGCAGCGTCGCTTTGCAGATAGTCATCGCCCACGCCCGCTCGGCGGTAATGCTGCTCGGCGGTCCAGCTCATCTTGCCAGGTTGTAGAGAAGTAAAAGCACGCGCGCTGTAATATTCGCGAAAGCTCATATACAAGGGCACCCGCAAACTATCGCACAGCCAACCAGCTTG
Organism: Zhongshania sp. R06B22; assembly: GCF_040892595.1. Taxonomy (NCBI): domain Bacteria; kingdom Pseudomonadati; phylum Pseudomonadota; class Gammaproteobacteria; order Cellvibrionales; family Spongiibacteraceae; genus Zhongshania; species Zhongshania arctica. The sequence goes on from NZ_JBFRYB010000001.1 coordinate 2,400,557, forward strand.
ACCGACGTGATCGGGATGCATATGCGTACAAATGACCCCGAGCACCGGCTTAGATGCCATTTGATTAGCGAGCAGTAATTCCCAGCGCTCGCGGGTGTCACCGAGTTTTATACCGGTGTCGACAATCCACCATCCCTTGTCGTCTTCCAGCACATAAAGGTTAATGTGGTCCAGCGCCATCGGCAGCACCATCTGCAGCCAATAGATACCTTTGGTAACTTCCTGCCACTCACCTTTCTGCGGTACCTCGGTAAACGGATATTGAATATCTGACCCAGAACGACTACTCATAAAAAACCAACTTCACAATTTTTACATACAAAACAGTAGGTTTCATATGAAATGATAGGTATCACTGTAAACTTTATTTCATTGTGGCATTGGGCCAACGATGAAGTATCAGGCCAATTTTAGTGGCAATTGGCGCAGGCGCTGACCGGTTGCGGCGAACACCGCGTTGGCCAAAGCCGGTGCCAATGGCGGAACGCCCGGCTCCCCCACGCCCTTCGGCGCCTCGGCACTTTTCATAATATGCACGTCTATCTCGGGTACTTCATTCATGCGCAACATCTCATAATTATGGAAGTTGCTCTGCTGAACCGCACCGTCAATAACCGTAATATCACCCTTAAGCGCGGCGGTAAGTGCAAACACGATACCGCCTTCCATCTGAGCAAGCACAGTATCAGGATTTATCGCCAGACCGCACTCGACCACACAGACGACCTTGTGGACCTTGATTTTTTGCCCTTCTACCGATATCGAAACCACCTGCGCCACCAAGGTATGGAAGGACTCGTGAACCGCTATGCCCTGATACTGCCCGGGCAGAGGATTACCCCAATCCGCTCTCACCGCAACTTCTTCAAGCACCTTGCGGCGACGGGAATCTGCCGGCAGTCGGGCTAAGCGAAACTCCAGAGGGTCTTGCTGCGTGCGAACAGCAAGTTCGTCCATAAAGCTTTCCATAAAGAATGCGTTCTGCGAGTGACCCACTGACCGCCAGTAGCCAATAGGAATACTGGTTTCTTGCATCACATAGTCAGTGCGCTTATATGGAAACTGGTAATCTAGATCAATCAGCCCTTCGGTCGCGGCAGGATCTGAACTTGCGGCCAAACCAGCAAGTTTATTGTGCAGGCCATTTGGCATCCACTGGGGAAGCAAGGTATTGCTCACCGAGTCAACAAACTGGCCCATAATACTGGGCGCTGCAACTTTTGCTTGCAGACTGGTGACCACATTCCCCTCAATTGTGGCAGACATTTTAACCGACGCATTCGGCCGATAAAAATCGCCGCGCATATCATCTTCACGGCTCCATACAACTTTAATGGGATGACCACTGAGCTGCGCAACCCGCGCGGCTTCAACCAAATAATCCGGCACGATCCGGCGACCAAAGCCACCACCCAACATTTGATTGTGAATACGAATTTGCTCGCGGCGGTATCCCGTCGCATCGGCAATGGATGATAAGGCGATATCAGGCGATTGATTGCCAGTCCATATCTCAATCGAATCAGCTTTCACAACCGCCAAGGCATTCATGGGCTCCATAGTGGCGTGGGCAAGATAAGGAACGTCATAGAGAGCATTCAGTGTTTCACCGCGCGCCTCGCTTGCCTCCCCAGCCTCCTCAACCTTTTTGCCAGACTCGGTCTCTAATAAGGTGTGTCGCTCTGCTCTCAGGGAATCACTACTTACCCCAGCCAGCGGACCTTTGTCCCACTCTACCGTAACCACTGAAGCCGCTTGTCTAGCCTGCCAATAGGTATCTGCGATAACGGCTATCGCACCGTCCACATTGATCACTGATTTAACCCCAGACTTGGCTAGGGCCGGCACCGCGTCAAAACTTTTCGCCTTGCCGCCAAAATGCGGACAGCGAATTAACACGGCGCTTAGCGCGTCTGGATACTGCACGTCTATGCCAAATTGCGAACTGCCGGTCACCTTGTCTAGCGTATCTAAGCGCCGGTTGTAGTGACCAATATATTTAAAATCCTGCGGCGCGGTTAAGCTTACTGACGTTGGCGTCGCTATTGTGCGCGCAGTGGCAATAAGGTCTGTAAAAGCAAGCTCACCATTGGCATGCAAAATCTTGCCATCCAAGAGGGTCAGTGAAGACTCCGCCACCTTGAGTTGCTGTGCAGCAGCCAATTTTAATATTGCCGCAACGGTTGCAGCCGCCTCTCTGACCGGTTCAAAGCTGAGTCGAATTGAAGAGCTGCCACCGGTAATCATTACGTAAAATTCTGGGTCGCGAAAGCTGGGATGAAATTCACCGTGCTGAACTGTAATGAGCTCCGGGCTCATCTTTAACTCTTCCGCCGCCAAGGTGGTCAGGCCGGTAAAGACACCCTGCCCCATCTCAGCTTTATGCAGCTGCAAAATCACTTCGCCAGAGGCGGTCACTTGCAAAAACGCGTTGGCTTGCAACGCTGTTGGATCCGCGTTTGGATATGGGGCAGACTTTGAACAAGCGCTGAGATTAAACCCAATAGCTATGCCACCACCGAGCAGCGCGGTAGTTTTAATAAAATTTCGGCGCGACAAACTCATGACTTGGCCTCCGTCGCAGTATCCACTGGCTGATAATACTGCACAGCTAATTCTGCCGCGCGATGAATTGCCTTGCGAATCCGTGGATAGGTACCGCAACGGCATATATTGCCAGCCATTGCCGCGTCAATATCATCGTCGCTCGGTGTTTTATTAGACTCTAGTAGAGCCGCTGCAGACATAACCTGCCCAGACTGGCAATAACCGCACTGTGGCACACTCATTTCCAACCAAGCCTGCTGCACTGGATGCAGGGAATCTTCCGCAGTGGCCAAGCCTTCTATCGTTGTTATATCCCTACCATTCACAAGCTCTACCGGGTAACTACAGCTGCGAACGGGGTTGCCATCTACGTGTACCGTGCACGCGCCGCACAAGCCCATTCCGCAACCGAATTTAGTCCCGGTCATCGCCAACTGCTCGCGTAATACCCATAATAAGGGCGTACCAGTATCAACGGTCAACGCCTGCGCGCGACCATTCACTGTAAAACTTAACTCTGCCATGTTTACTCCGATAACACTCGCAATGACCACACTATACCGACACCGAAAAACAATGTCCTGCCACACATCCTGAACGCTCACGATTATGACTAAGGATGAGGCGATAAACTGATTAAATCTTGTCCATGAAATCGACAATAGCAGCAGCCACAAAAAAAGCCCTACCGTTATCTCTACGTTAGGGCTTTTAAGAACCGTGGGCACAGCCAAGCATACTGGCAGCCAAATTATTTATTGCTAGAACCTAAACACCATATCCACCGACAAGGTATCAGCCGAGATATTAATAGACTCATCGTCGTCTAAGACATAGTAATCATAAGCTAAGACCACACTGACATTTCTCGCCACGGAAAGACGCAGACCGATTCCGGCGTAGGGATCACTACCCTCGACCGTAAACTGACCGCTGCGGCTGTTATCTTCCAGGGTGCCATCTAACTCCCAGCCATAGATACCAAAGCGGGCGAACAAGCCGACCGGCTCATTAATCGGCGTATGAACGTTCACACCTAAGAACACCCCATCAGCATTGGAATCCATATCAACTCGACCAGCGCTAAAGCCGTTATTCAAGAACTGCGAGCCATCCGATATACCACTGCCAGCTAAAGTACCGAGCGAGGCGTAGCCGAGTTCTAAGCTTAACTCAGGGGTAAAATCAAAACCAAAACCAAATCGAGCGCCGCCTGATTCGGTATCCACGGTCACGTCAGACAAAGACCCATCACCAAAGCTATAACGAAAATCAGAACGATCGAAATTAAACGAAGAGGTACTTACACCTCCAAAAATATACATCGCCGGTTCACTGCGATAGCTGCTGTGACTGCGACGCTGCTGGTGGTCGGCCTCTGCCAAGGTAGGAAGTAAAGAAATTGTTGCCAGGGTCAATATAGAAAGCGTTTTCATCGCATCACTCCAGATTTAGTATGGCTGCATTATGGCTGCGGCTAACTGAATCAAGGCTGAACGCATATCAAAACCGTTTAGTGTATTAAGCACCTTGCACTAACCTGCTACGGGATAGACTAGAGGCATTGAAGTAAACGACACCTTATTATTGATCTAGCTATACAGAAGCTGCGAACCCCACAGCTTGCTGGCGATAGAATTGACACAGCAGCCGATAGACCTCGGGCATGTTGTCGTGCAGTGTTTGCGGCGCCTCAAAAAACGCCTCACTGCACACCGCAAAGAACTCTGCCGGGCTGCTGAGTGCGTAGTCATCAATTGGCAAAGACCGGTGATGCTGTTGATCATTAATCAAGCGGTCCCACGCCGCCGTAAAAATATCGTGCCATTCACCCGCGCTCATATCTGGATGCATGGGCGGTGCGCCGTTGGCGCCATCGCGCAACATGTCGAGCTTATGTGCCAGCTCATGAATCACCACATTACTCGCCCTATTATGCCTAGCGTGCGGGCCAGTATTACAAATTGAATCCCATGACAAAATTACCGGCCCCCGAAGCCAGGCCTCACCACTCAACACCGGGCTACTGGAATGCACGACACCATCGTCACTGCGGTAGGGACGGTTTGGTATAAAATCACCCTCGTAAAGAATGATGGTGTACCAGTGTCGGTACCAGTCGAGGCCAAGATGGAGGATCGGAACACAGGCCATTGTGGCGATCTTTAGCCGCATAGCATCGCTAAATTCAAACCCGCCGCCAGAAACTATGCTTTTACGAACAAGAAAGCGAAGGCTCATATCGCGCAAAGCGTCCCGTTCGGCGCCTTGATATCGATGCATCACCGGCCAGTCGGCTACGGCGGACTCCCATTCCGAAGCGGTAATACCCATTTTATTAACACGCCGAGTGTCGAGCCAATCGCGAATACGCTTAAACATTATTCACCTAAAACAAATTCAATTAGTCAAAGAGTAAAAAGAAGGATTACGGCGTCTATTTTGGCCGATCAAGTCTTTGGCGTGCTTGATTATATTGATGCTGGGGGCGGACTGGAATCATAGCCCAGTTTTAGATAAACAAAATAACACTCGATAGCATACAACGAGTCGAAGCGTAGGCGAGTACTTTGGGGATTCGCCAATTTCAGCAAATTGGCAGCACATCAGTTACTGTCTGGCGTGAGTTGCGCCGACTCAGAGAACCACTTGAAGGCGCCAGCCTCAAGGATCTGGAAGAACTACGCTCAGCATGTGATGCAGGCGACTGGGCGAGGTTCATCGACCTAATGGGCGGCCCTTTAGTAAAACGCTCCGAAATGCCCGTTCGCGCCCTGCATGTCACCCCCGAAAATGACGATGAAACTGAAAACAAATACGGCGAAATCACAAAGCGCTTGCAAGGTGTGATCATGCGCGGCGGTTGCCGGGTAATCACGAGAGTTCACGAATGGAGAATACAGCTAGCTGAACGCGATGAAGTGGTGGCTCAATTCGATCAACGCGAGTTCTATCAAACCCCATACGAGCCGGACGTTATTTTCGACAGATTTTCGCCAAATAGTGGCAGGGACTTTGAATGAAGAACTCAATAAAACCGGAGATCCTCAGAGCGCTTGGATTCGAAGAATCCATTCGCACTGAGGATCAGTCAGGTTTTAAAATGCTTTTCCTTGGAGTTCTGTCAATAACTGTACGACAAACAAAAACGACTAGATCGCCACTCCTGATTCCTGCAATATCGCTGATAGTTCAGCGGTCAACTTTTCAGGGATTTCAGCAGCCTGAGACACTTGCACATACTTGAAAGTATTCAAGTCGAAGGGCACCGAGTCACCGACGCTCTGGGGCTCAAATAGTAGTATGAGCCTATTAGATTCATGGTGTTTTAGTGCGAAGCCAGCTTCAACGTAGACATTCGGCCGATGCCCGGTCAGGTCGCATATGATGATATCCGCAGAAGCGATGGCCTCATACATCCGACTATGGATCGGGAATGTCCCTCCTTCTTCCGTGCCCATATCGACCAACTCCAGAGCCACCCCATGCAGCTGCTGGAGATTCACTAGAGTTTGGCGAAGCTGCTGTAGGCGCAAGTTAGCCTTATTGTAGGCATCATCTGCTGCATTTTGCGGCGGATACCAACGGGCGAGGAAAACCCTCTTCGGGGTACGAGACTGCGCTGCCTTGAAGATCTTGAGTAGCTGCTCCGCCGGGGAGAGGGGGTCAAGCAGGTCAGTGATGCCCTGGCCGCCGAGCCAATGGCCGATGCGATCGAGATAGTCCACTGTCCAGCGAACTTTTTCCTCGTGATCTCCCCCCACAGCCTCTCGCCAGACCCGCGCCGCCAGCTCGAAGAAACCGTAGGTTCTACATAGTGACGGATGGTCGACGGTAAGTCGGGTGGCGATGTCCGCAAGCGCGGCAAACAGGTCATCGGCAAAGGTGATCAGCGATTGCCGGTCGTGCGTGATGGCCTCGTCCATAGCAATCAGATTGCGGGCTGACTCCCACAGCGTGGTCAATGGTCGTTCGCCGAAGCGCTGACGCGCGGGTTCCGGCAGACCTCGCAAGCGGTCGACCAAGAGTCTTGTAAGGTGCAACGCTGGATTGTAGGCGAATTCATTGTCTGGTGTCATGACGTGCGCCGGGTCTTGCCCCAGCAACAGCCGCAGGCCGTGTTCCGACTCCAGAGGTAAAGCGGTGCTGTTGATGGTATGGAAGATCAACGATTCGGCGAAGTCGTCGGCATCGTTATCCGTCGGACCGAGCAGCACCATGCAAAATGGAGCGAGGTACTTGGTCGGGGTGTTGGGGTCTTCAGTGAGTTGCTCTGCCAAGTGCAGGCGGTGATTGCCGTCGATGCGGCGGATGATTTTATCCTGCTTAATCTGCTCCAAATCACCGCGCCGTATACGCAACCGCTGCATGCGCATGGTCGGGCTCGAATAGCGGCGGGATATATTCACCAGACCACCGTTGTCGCTTTTTACTCCGAAAACCATCTCGCCCAAGCCCAGCTCGTCCGGATCGATCTCACCACGATTGACCATCAGCTTGACCGACATACGAACGGAAAGGATCACCTCCGGAAGAAAGCGGTTCTCGCTCTGCTCTAGATAGCTCTTGATCTCCTCAGCGTGCTTGGCCGATTCCCCACGTTGATGGCCGACCACGCGAAAACCCTGCTCACCATCCTCCATCTTGTAGGGAACTGAGACAGTCGCCAAATCGCGTAGATCGGCAAAGCCCCGGATGATACGGAAGATGCCCAGCACGCTCTCTGAAAACAGCCCCTCGAATTCGATGTATTGACGACCTTTTGACATTTCAGTGCACCTCAACCGTGTGGGTGCCGAGAATCATTTTCTCTATATCTAGTTTTCGTTGAGCCAGCTTTTCATTGGCCGCTGCGATGTTTGCCAGAATCTCTTGCCGCCGGTCGGCAAAGTTTTTTTGCACCTCCGTCGGAACTTCGGGAAGCCTGATTTCTGCCAGGTTTGTGTAGTACATTCGCTGCTTCACGCCGCCGACACGGTTGAAGGTCACCAATGCAAGGAAGTAATTCGTTCTCAGCATAAGCGGCATAAAGTCTGGCAGAAAACCGCCTTTCAGCCTCCACACCTGATATTCAGGACTGGTGATCGCATCCGTTTGCACATCAGGCACGATACCGAGCGATCCGACGTTGGCACGTGTGGGGTTGTGAAAGAACCAGTCTTTTTCAATTTTTTTATAAGGTGCGTTGAAATCCTTTCCGGCCTGCATGGAACTCAGAAAAATACCTTCTTTGTTGTTCACCCCATAAATAGGCCATTCTTCTTCCGGCGCATCCCAAGGCCTAACGGTTTCCGTGCATTCCTCCGTGCAATCTCCGAGCCGTATGAAGTCAGGATTGGCCGTGATGAATGCAGCGGCTCGACCGGCTTTGACATCCCATTGCTGAGTGTTCTCGTAATTGGCAAGTAGCACCTTGGAGCGAGTCACCTGACCAAATCCTTTTGTCTGTTTGACGAGCCACGAATGAAGCTCCAAAACCAAAGCCGACAAAGCGGCATCTGCTGCCGCCCGCTCCAGTTCCGCTGCCTCCCAATGGGTCACAATTTTTTGCTGAATTGGCAGCGAAGGGATTGGGACATTTACCCCCTCAAGCTGGGTTGGCTGAATCCGTTTTCGGCCCGATGCCCCACTGATCATCGAATTCAGTAATTTCTTGAACGCAATTGTTCGGAACAGCAGTTTCACGTATCCCGAATCTGTTTTTTGGAAATCGACGGAATAAACAGGAAATTCGGATGTGACGCACATGCACTCAATGTCATCGGGCGCAAGCCCGATCGCTCCGTTACGCACATCAATTTTTGAAAAAACTACATCACCGGGGTAGACACGAAACAGCCGTCCTTTGATGTCCCTTATGCGGACTGGCTCACGCGGCTCAATCGAGCCGTCAAAACGAATGGTCAGCAGGGTAACCACGGATTCTAACGTCAGCGTTTCCAGAGCGGCTTCGTTTCGGCGTCTGAGGATGCTAGCCAACGATTTGATGACCTCATCAGGCCAGTTCCAGTTAACGGCGAACTGAGCTGCAACGCTCCAGGTCTGTAAGCCTAGGAAGCCGACGCTAAAAGCCCGCGGTCTGGTCTGAACCAATTCGCCCATCACTGGGCTCCTTCCGCTACGGCAAAGGCGCCCGGATTGGCTATAAATTCCCGGTACCACTCTAGGCACGTTTTTTCGCAATCGGCGGGCTGCCGGTCATTCGGGTAGAGCTCGTTCTGATCGTCCTCGCCGGTGGCAGAGATGCCGACCTTTTCCGCCTCGTACATGAAAATGGGGTAGTCGAGGCGCTTCTTAAGCAGCTGTCGCGCCTCAGCAGTTTGCCTGACTTCCATTTCCTTCAAATAGCCCTTGAGCTCCATTTGCAGGCCTTTCCGTTGCTCGGTGTCCTTAGCTTGCTTGGCCGCCTCGATTTCGCTTTCCAGCCGCTCCCGCTCCGTTTTGATCTCATCGGCGTAATGAGCCTTAATTTCCGACTCAGCGGCGGCGTAGACCTCGTCAAACTGTTGCTGCTCTTCTTCAGTAAATTTCTGCAAAAAGAGCAACGAGCATTTCACGCTGGCCCCAGAGCTTACAAAGGTCTCCTGTGGCAGGCTGACCACTGCGCGAAGAAAGGCTCTGGCTTCGGTAAACTCGCGCACGTAGGCAAGGGAAGGATTATTGAAAATGCCTTCTGGCAGCACGATCCCGAGGCGACCGCCGGGCATCAGAAGGTCGAGGCAGCGCTCTATGAAGAGCACCTCGGTCTTGATCTTAGCCTTCTTGCTTCTGGGCAGATCAAACAGGCTAGCGATGGGGTTGTTGAGCGCAGCCTTCACCCGGTTTTGTGCCTCACGATATAGCGCCCCGTGCTCGAGCAAATAGCGCTTTTCTGCATCCGGATCAACCTTGATATCTACCTCAAGGACCTTGTCTGTGGGCTCGACATTGGCGCCGAAAGGAGGGTTTGTGAGGATTATATTGAAACGACCTTCGAAGATACCGTTAACATTCAAAAAGCCGTCATGGTGATGAACCCCCCCGTGACCGTCACCGTGCATAATCATGTTCATCTTGCTGGTCCGAGCCATCCGGTCATTGGCATCAGTGCCGTAGATGCAGCGGTTGGAGAGTTTCCAAAGACGCGAACCTTCGCTCTTCTGATCAATTAGCGCCTGAACCTCAGTGAATTTATCTTGGAGCTTTTTGGCCCGCTGCTCTTCGGTGAGAGATTTGACCTTTTCGACATCGGCCTTGAAAGCGTTGTACTCGCGGTCGGCGTCGGCGAGGATCTTTTCCCGCACAATTTCGAACACTCGAATCAGAAAACCGCCTGAGCCGCTGGCCGGGTCGCAGACAATCTCTCCTTCTTTAGGATCGATCATGTGCACCATGAATTCGACAATAGTGCGAGGGGTAAAGAACTGACCAATCTCGCCACGAAAGGTACGGCCGAGAAAACGTTCAAAAGCGACGCCCTTCACGTCCTCATTGGTGTCTGAGAGGTTGTATTTCTCCAACTCTGTGACAATCGCTTCGCCGGTGGCAGGCTTCAAGTTAATGCGCTCATCTTTCTCGAAAATTTTGTCCGCGATGTAAGCCAACTTCGTTTGCTGAAAAAGGCTGTCGAGCGGATTTTCTGCAATCTGGCTTTTCAACACATCAACGGTGAACAAATTTGTCCTGCTGCGTCGAGTGAGTAACGAGCGTTCTACATATACTTTTATGAAGAGTACCTTGGCAATCTCATCAAAGGCTGCTGCGGGATCTTTCTTTTCCCGATTGCGGATAATATTGTGGCACTTGTGCAGCAAGTCGGCGAATTCCTTTTCCTTAAAGGCACGAAGTTTGGATAACAGCTCCTCGATATCCTTTTCAGAAGCGTCGCCGTGGGGAATGTTCTCGATCTCTTCCGTATAGCCCGGCACCTTGTCCTTTTTAACTCGCCAGTATTTAGTCTCCCTTGAGTTGTGAGTAACAAAAAAGGGAGCTCCACAGATACGGGCGTAATTTTCACCCTGATCATAGTCATGTGGTTTGATCGTGACATTATCGGATTTGCATTCTACGATGATGAACGGCGCGTTATCGTCCGCTTTATCTTTAGCGGTGCGCCAGATTGCAAAATCGGCACGAGCGGAAGCCGAACCCCGGCCCGTCAAGTCTATCTCCTCAGCGATCTGATCGAGAGTAAATCCGTATTCATTGATCAGCACAAGCAAGTATTTCTGGCGAACTGTTTCTTCTGGCGTTTCCGCGAGCCATTTGCTGCGCACGGGGCTCCAGATTTTTCGCTTCTTCGTGTCCCTTTTTACTTTTAGTTCCGCCACAATCAAAATTTCCTACTACTATTTATTTTATTACGATATACGAGCTGCTTGTCGACGAGGTCTTGCCTCTAACGCAAAACTTGGCAAAGTTGCATCCTAACGAAAAACCACAATATACGCCGTACTTTTTTGAGAAATAAAAACCAGCACGCTGCATCGACTAAAGTTTCTCGCAAAGCGTCTACATAGCGTCTACACAAAAGTATGAGTAGGACATCCGGGTGGTGTCTCAGGATATAAAATCATCGTAACTACTTGATTTTATTGGTGCCCGGGGCCGGACTTGAACCGGCACAACATTGCTGTCGGGAGATTTTAAGTCTCCTGTGTCTACCGATTTCACCACCCGGGCTAAGGGGTTTGGCGTGAGCCAATTGTGATACGCGGGGTACGATATATACATCGATTCCGCTTTTGCGATAGTGCTAAAAAAGCGTTCGCAGTCTACTTATACTACTTCGAAAAATCAACGGCTTAGAGTAGTTAATTACAGTTTAACTTGTCGCAGCATACACTCGGACTTTATGAAAACGCCGCCGACGCACTGAAAGCAGCAGCCCAGCGGTTAGCAACAAGACTGCCACTAGGGGATATTTTAAACCGTACACCAAGGGACTTAGCCCGACTCGGGTCACAAGGCGCAATGATTCTGACCCCGCGATGTGGTCGGCGATGGGCGGTGAGTAACGATAATATGCCGCAACAAACTGCCGACCCCATTTATGGGGCAGCAATACGTGATCTCTAAAGTCTCGCAGAACCTTTACGTCCGGCGCTAAATAGCTGCCGTAGGCCGCTGTGGCGATAAAGCATGCACCGCCACCACCGCCTCCTCCACCCGAGGACGGCGCTGCGGGTGGCGGCGTTACCGGCGGAGGGTTTGAACCTACTAAGGATGCTAGGGCACTGGCTGCTGCCTCGGCATTAATCAGGCCACTCCCCGTCACCTCATCGGCACCCACTGTGGCGCGAAAACCTTTTATATCTATGGCCGAGGTTTGAGTAGCGCTAATTAATTGCGCGGGCGTGGCACTGGGATACGCTTGTTTTAATAATGCGAATACTGCCGCTGCATTGGGCGCCGCTGCGGAGGTCCCATAAAAATTCAAAAAGTTATCGGGTTCACCATCTTCAGGGGCGGCGACATTTGAACCAAGTACGGTATTATTATTGCCGTCTATCGCGGTGAATTGCGGCGCTGATCGCGTTTGCTGTAAATACTCACCATTGCTGTCAAATTGTAAGACTTGCTCACCACCGCGAGAGCTAAAACTTTCGGGGTCAATTTCTATGCTGTCATAGCCTTCTGGTCTAAATTCAGGAGACTCCCACCAAGCCGCGGCGGCAACCGACGCAATGCCCGCAGCCATTGAGTGCCCCCAAACTGCTGGGCCATTATAGGGATACTCGACACTAGTGACTCGATCACCGGTAAGCAAAATACGGAACTCTAGCGGCACACCAGCTTGCTGGGGAATATCTTCTTGGCTACCAGCAAAGTGCTCAACCGCAATGTAAAACGTCTTGGGAGACGAATCAGACGTCAATGTTAAGACTTCTGATGCGTCACCTCTTGGGCTGCCTGTAATCCCTTGCTCGTCCGTGCTGCGGGCAAAAAAGCTCCCCGAAGCTGGGTTGAGGGCCATCAAGGACTCCGCCGTCGTAGCGTATAGGTCTAGATCGATTTGTGCTCCCCTCGCCGCGTTGACAGAGCTAGAGGGCTGATTCCAACTCAGCACCACGAACACGGTTGAGTTTGCGGGAATGGTTAACTCTAGAAAGGGGTCACTGCCGTTGGAACTCCAATTATGTAAATCATTTCCCGTTGGAAACGGGCTTACCCCCGGCTCATCAAGCGCGGTAACGGAGTCTTTATATACATAGCGATAAGCTTGATCGCCGTCGTTTCCCGCCGCCGATAGATAAGGCTTACCGGCGCTAACGCATTCACTGGCAGCAAGTGCCGGCACGTCATCTTGGTAAACGCTCTCATTAAGAAAGAGAATATCATCGACCACAATGTCTGCCCTGCCCGACGCGCATAGTTTGCGAATACCATCGGCCATCTCGGCGCGACTCTGCCCAGCAGCGTGAAAAATCAGTGATGATCCCGGCGCCACATCGTAAATCAGCTCGGCCATGGCGGCGCCTTCGTCGGTGCCGTCAGCAACATCGTCTCTTAATATAGTGATGGTGTTGGGTAAATCGCCGCCGTCCTGTTGCCGACTACCCTGCAAGGTTCCAGAGGCAAACTTAGCGGGTGTGGTATTACCGTCGCGAACGACTGCCGTTTGGGCAAAGCTATCAGACATTACCCCAATGGTTTGTCCGCTGCCATTGACACCCAAGGTAGTGGCCGCCACATCAGCGCGCATTGCTTTGGCCGCGCGACTGGTAACCGAGCCGACTCTGACTAAGGGTGGCAATAAATAGCGTATCTCGCGGATATTAGGATTTTCTGAGAGGGACACTAAATCTGCGCCCCCGCCGATTAATGCGGTTGCGCGACTGCCGTCGTCAGAGAGGAAGCGCAAGCTAATGCCCTCCTCCGCTAAAAACCGGCTCAAGCCCTCTGCAGTGTGCAAAAACAGCTCCACCGGCACGCCAGCGGCAGCATCACGGCCAATTGAACGACTTTGTGCTAGCTCTGCAGTGTCCGCCTTAATCAAACCCTCTCCTTTTTCGATTAAGGTTTGCAGGCGACTGTCTAATTTAGCGGCGACATTTCCATTTTCTCGGGCAGCTCGCTTTAGATTTGGCTCTGCCATCACTAAATTTGCACTGCAAACCATAAGAGATGAACATAAATACACTGCTATCTTATTGTTGAAGCTCATCAAAAACCTTTAGGGTTAGATCCATCTTTGGCGCTGAGCGACTTACCGACACCGCGCTAACACCCTGAATTTTAGATAATCCGGCCAACTGCTCGGCACTCCTTGCCCATACAAATATTCGCTGATTAGCCGCATTTATATAATCTACGGTATAGCCCGCTTCAAGGATTTTTTCTACCACGCGATCTGTGGTTTCTTGCCAGTAACGCACATCCAACAAGAGCCCGCTATCACCATCATGGTAATAAACACCTGCCTCCAACTCATGCTGCCACCCAGCAGCATCTAAGTTTAAAAACCTATCTAAGGGCGACTGATATAGAGCACGCACAATCATCGCAGACTCTTGAGCAAGCGATTGGCGGCCGGATTCCTGATTGCTGCAGGCAAATAATAGTCCTCCGAAAGCGACAGCGATCAAGACTAAATCGATCACTGCAGCTAGGTATTTCCTAAATTGACTCATATCACCTCGCAAGACATGGGCATAACACCACCCATTGCCAGCTTAGCGGCTAATAGACCGGAACAAACTAAGGGATATACCTAGTGGACTTAAGTAACAACACAGACAGGGGCAGTCGTGTAAAAGCGAGCAAGGCCAAGAAGATAAATGAGAGCATGGGAAATGACGCTTTTGATAACCGGAAAATATGCTCTGCGAGGTGCTAATTTGTACCGGTGTCAGAGCAAAAGAAGCGGCAAAACAGCATATCGCATATATAGTTAAGTGATAGCCCTTATTGCTGCTCGTAAGTGTTAATGGCTTGATACGCAAAATAAGATTTATTCAAAGATCATGGCTTGTTATGTGGGAATCATTAAATGACGGCTGAATCGGATACCGACCTTCTAGAGTTTTTAGATGAACATGAGCAATACGAAGATGACTCCAGCGCGAGCTCAGCGTCTTGGCAAATACTTGTCGTTGATGATGATTTAGATATACATCATGTGACTAATCTCATACTAGATAAACAGACTGTACTTGGACGCCCGCTCCACATTGTTCATGCATTTACTGGTGAAGAAGCACGGGAGCTGCTCGCAGCTAGCCCAGACTTCCCCGTTATACTTCTCGATGTGGTGATGGAAACCGAAGATGCTGGATTAGTACTAGCGTCGTATATTCGAGATACTCAAAAGAACTCCCGCACACATATCATTTTGCGTTCAGGGCATCCCGTGTCTATTTCAGAGTTAGAAGCAGAGCGGAATTATGGGTGTAATCACTACGAACAAAAAAATAGCGTCACTGCACAAAGATTAATTATGATGGTAGAACGGGGCTTGAAAGACTACATCAGCAAGTCAAAAACGGGATTAGCTTAATGAATATAAACGCCACGACTATGCCAGCATGCCTCCCAATCACCGCATGAATTAGCCCCTAATTCAATGACTCGTACGGAAGCTGATCATTACTTTTTCTCTGAATTTAACGCCATTCTTCAGAGTGCTAGCAGCGCTATTGTCAGTGTCGATCTTAGTGGCAACATCCTCCGCTGGAGTATTGGCGCCGAACGTATTTTCGGCTACAACGAAGAGGAAGCCCTAGGATCAAACTGGGGCCGCCTAGCGCCGGTACATTGCGCAAGTGAACTAAAAAAGTCCCTAGACAAAGTCCTTCGAGGACGAACTGTGCCAGTTATGCAGTCACAAAGGCTGCGTAAAGATGGCACCATTATTGACGTTGAGTATTCAATATTTCCTGTTCACTCACATGACGATGGCGTGTTAATTGGCGCGACCACCATCACCACAGATATCACCGCCAGAAAAAGTACTGAACAGGCCCTATACATCTCCGCCGGACAAATTCAGACCATTGTTCAAACCGTATTGGATGGCATCATAACCATCGATAAGGTCGGCACAATCGAATCTATCAATCCTGCTGCTGAAAATATTTTCCAGTATCGTGCCCACGAACTCATTGGCTGTAATGTAAAAGTATTAATGCCTGAACCCTATCGCAGCGAGCACGACGGCTACCTGCAACATTTCGCCGATACTGGCGAGGCCAAAGTAATTGGTATCGGTCGCGAAGTTCTGGGACAAAGGAAAGACGGCAGTGTTTTCCCCATGTCATTAGCTGTTAATCAAATGCTATCCAGCAACAGCGCCGCTTACGTGGGTGTTATTTCCGACATTACCGAGACCAAGGAGCGCGAGAAGCAATTAAAAGAGCAGATCGATAAAACCCAAAGTAGCAATACCGAGCTTGAAAAAGCCATTCAGCAGCTCCGCGACACGCAGGAACGACTGGTGCAATCGGAAAAAATGGCGTCCTTGGGGTCGCTTGTCGCTGGTTTAGCTCACGAGATAAACACCCCTATAGGTGTCGGCGTAACAGCCGCCTCGTATCTATCCAGCAGCACTTCCGAGCTGTCAAAATCGCTGGCAGAAAACACCCTAAAGAGATCCGAATTAAATCAGTTCGTCATTTCCCTTAATGATACCGCCAACCTGATATCCAAAAACTTGGACCGAGCTGCTACTTTGATCACCAGTTTTAAACATGTGGCTGTAGACCAAACCAATGATGACGATCGAGAAATTGATCTACACGATTACTTGCAAGAAATTCTTACCAGTTTTCAGCCCCAACTGAAAAAGCACAGGGTCACGGTGGAGCTAAGCTGCCCTGTCGGCATAGTCTTCGTCACTAACCCAGGATCCCTGTATCAAGTGCTCAGTAATTTAATGATGAACAGCACCCTACATGGCTACGACGAAGGCGAGCAGGGTGAGATTTTTATCACTGCAAAAACAATAGACGAGCAAATAGAAATAATCGTCCGCGACACCGGAAAAGGTATACCTGCCGAAAACCTACCAAAATTGTTTGACCCATTCTTCACTACCAGTCGACATAAGGGTGGGACTGGCCTAGGCTTACATATAAGTTTTAACCTTGTCACTCAATCACTTGGAGGATTTATTCACGTAGAGAGTCAGCCCGGTGAAGGCACGCAGTTTGTGATAACTATACCACTATCAAATAATCACTCTGCACCCAAGTAAACCTCAAAATAAAAAGTGCAATGACTGAGGTAAATAATGGCTAATCTTTTATGGCTGCAAGGCGGGGCCTGTTCCGGCAATACCATGTCGTTTCTCAATGCCGAGGAACCCAGTGTCTGCGACTTAGTCACTGACTTTGGCATCAATATACTTTGGCATCCGTCGCTTAGTGAAGAAATTGGCTCTGCCGTCACCGACAAAATTAAGGCCTGCATCAATGGCGAAATTAAACTAGATATTTTTGTGTTTGAAGGCACCGTTATCAATGGCCCTGATGGCAGCGGTGAATGGAATCGCTTTGGCGGTCGCCCGATGAAGGACTGGGTCAATGATTTAGCTGATGTAGCTAGTTATGTAGTCGCCGTCGGAGACTGTGCAAGCTGGGGCGGCATTCCAGCAACAGCACCAAACCCCACTGACTCGGAAGGCTTACAGTTCCTTAAAAAACGTCCAGGAGGCGCTCTAGGCACAGATTACCGCAGTAAAGCGGGTCTACCAGTGATCAATATACCCGGCTGCCCTGCCCACCCTGACTGGATAAGCCAAATTCTGGTGGCCATAGCCACCGGTCGTGCCAGTGAAATCACTCTCGATGATCTTCAGCGGCCGAAAACCTTTTTTACTAGTTTCACCCAGACCGGATGCACCCGTAATATGCACTTTTCTTACAAAGTGGCGGCCACCGAGTTTGGTCAACGTAAAGGCTGTTTATTTTACGACTTGGGCTGCCGAGGACCAATGACGCGGTCGTCCTGCAACCGTATTTTGTGGAATCGTCAGGCGTCCAAAACACGGGTTGGTATGCCCTGCTTGGGCTGCACTGAACCGGAATTTCCGTTTTTTGATTTAGCGCCGGGAACGGTCTTTAAAAGCCAGACAGTAATGGGTTTCCCCAAGGATTTACCAACGGGCCTCGACAAAGTCGGTTATATGAAATTGACGGCGGCAGCCAAGCAAGCTGCGCCGCAGTGGGCCGAAGACGATATATTTACTGTATAAGGGCAACTCATGAGTGAAGTGAAACGCCTTGATATCTCTCCGGTTGGCCGGGTAGAGGGCGATTTAGATATTCGGGTGGATATAAAAAACGGCGTGGTCGTGGATGCTTGGACTACCGCCGAGCTATTCCGGGGTTTTGAGGTCATCTTAAAAGACAAAGATCCGCAGGCAGGGCTTATTGTGACACCCAGAGCCTGCGGTATTTGCGGCGCGTCACACCTGACTTGTGCCGCGTGGGCGTTAGATACAGCCTGGCAAACCAAGGTGCCCCGCAACGCCATTTTGGCACGTAACTTGGGCCAGATAGCCGAAAGCTTGCAAAGCTTTGTCCGCCATCATTACGGCTTATTTCAAATAGATTTTACCAACATAAAGTATAAGAACAGCCCTTTTTACGAGGAAGCAGTGGCACGCTGGGCGATTTATAGGGGTCGGAATTACGAGCGCGGCATAGCCATATCAGGCCGTCCTGTAGAGATATATGCCTTATTTGGCGGACAGTGGCCGCATTCCAGTTATATGGTGCCCGGGGGCGTTATGTGCGCCCCAACCTTGACTGATGTAACGCGAGCAAGAGCCATCTTGGAGTATTTCCGCACAGAGTGGCTTGAGCCAATTTGGTTGGGCTGCAGCCTAGAGAGATACAGCCAGATTCGCAGTTACGATGATTTTCAAGCGTGGCTGGATGAATCCCCTAAACACGCCAATTCTGACCTCG
Source organism: Zhongshania sp. R06B22 (assembly GCF_040892595.1). Lineage (NCBI taxonomy): Bacteria > Pseudomonadati > Pseudomonadota > Gammaproteobacteria > Cellvibrionales > Spongiibacteraceae > Zhongshania > Zhongshania arctica. The sequence goes on from NZ_JBFRYB010000001.1 coordinate 2,418,994, forward strand.
GCCTCTACTGGCGAATGGGTATGGATATTGGCCTCAACACCTATGGTCGCGGGCCGGATAAATTCATGAGCTGGGGCTATCTGCCCCATGAAGATCACTATCAAAACCCCACTATCGAGGGCCGCGCCGCAGCAATGCGAATGCAAAGCGGTATTTACGACTTCAGCACTAATACCCATTCGGAAATGGATCAGGCTGCCGTGCGGGAAAATACAAGTCGAGCTTGGTATCAGGAAGGTGATGATGACGTTCATCCCTATGATCGCGACACCACACCAGCTCCGAAAAACACCATCAATCACGATGAAAAATATTCCTGGAGCACCGCGGTACTTCACAATGACTTTGGCCGTTTGGAAACAGGCGCCCTGGCGAGAAACCTGGTTGCCGCGAAAAAAGGTCAAGATTGGCAGGTTCAAGACCCCCTGATTCTCGACATGATGAAAAACATGAAGGGCTCCAATCTGCTGCTCAGGCACTTTGCCCGAATGCATGACCTGACCAAGCTTTACAATCAAGCCCAGTACTGCCTCAGAGAATTTCGTTTAAATGATGAATGGTATATCAAGCCCAAGGAGCAAGATGGTCGTGGTTTTGGTGCCACCGAAGCCGCCCGTGGCGCCCTCGCTCATTGGATTGAAGTGAAAAAAGGCAAAATACACAACTATCAAATTATCGCCCCGACCACTTGGAATATTGGCCCCCGCGATGGTCGCGGTCATCGCGGCCCATTGGAAGAAGCACTGATTGGCGCACCGATCGCGAATTCTCTCGATCCCGTTGAAGTCGGTCACGTGGCTCGCTCTTTTGACTCTTGCATGGTTTGTACCGTACATGCCCATGATGCCGATTCCGGCAGCGAACTGGCTCGGTTTCAAATTCCTTAGAGGCAAAGCAATGCAGACAATTATTGGCTGTGGCAATAGTAACCGAGGTGACGATGGTGTCGGCCCCTATATTGCCCAACAATTAAAACAGCGCCTAAGCAGCTACCAGCTCAGCGAGGTGCAAGTATTTGATGCCGGCACCGGTGGCATGGATGTCATGTTTAAAGCCCGTGGCAGCAATTCATTATTGATTATTGACGCGGCGAGCAGCGGGAGTGCGCCGGGCAGCGTATTTGAGCTGGCAGACACTGACTTGCATATCAGCACTGATCCGGTGACCAATATGCACGATTTCCGCTGGCAACATGCCCTGTACACTGGACGGCAGATTTTTGCGGAATCCTTTCCCAAAGACGTTAAGGTGATTCTGATTGAAGCCGGCGAACTTGGCCTTGCAGTGGAATTGAGTCCGCCAGTTCAGCAAGCTGCCAACTTACTGATTGAACAACTGTTCCAGCGCTTTGTGGGCGACGCTCAGACCACTCAAAGCCGAGCGCGCATTTCCCATGATATGGCCCAGCGCATGGCTGAAGAAGCCGATGCCAGCGCCGAGGAAAAAGCCGCCATGCTCGCCGAAGTCGCGGCGGGCCTGCAAAGTCAGGCGCAAAGCGCCGACGATCTACAATGTGGCATTAGCTTGTTGCGCTGCGCCATCTCTCTGGACGATTTACCTGATGAAACCTCTGCAACATTGCAGGTACAGCTGGCCGTGGCATTATCTCAGCTGCCGGGAGAAAGCAGCGAACCCTTACATGAGGCTTATCTACTGCTCGAAAACGCCATAGGTATTTTGACTTTAGACGAAGAGCGCGCCGGCGCCGAAATGCAGCAAGGCCTTGTGGTGCAAGCCCTTGCTGCCAGCGGCGCAATGGATGGGCGAATTGCTGCAACATATTATCAACGCGCACTGCGTGTCTTTGATAGTGTTCGCCACCCCGCCGAATACGCCATCATCCACAATAATTTGGCGACTCTATGGCTATCCATGCCTAGGGACAGCGGTCAGCATCGGCTTTATGAGTCGCTGGCCGTGCAAGCTTTTGAAACCGCCTTAGCAAATATCGACGCCAAGCAACATCCCGCTGAATATGCCATGCTGCAAAATAATCTTGGTAATGCACTGCAATACAGCGACAGCGGCGAAGCGCTGGCCAATAAACTGCGGGCCCTGGATGCCTATGATCTGGCTCTGGAATTACGACGTGACTCTCCCCTGCTCCAAGCCAACACACTGGCTAACCGCGCCAACTGTCTGCGTGATTTACCCGATGATATAAGCGAGGCAAACAGTGGCCAAGTAGCTAATATTCAGCGCGCCCTCGCCGACGCCACACTTGCCCAAAAATTATTTAGACATCAAGGTGAACACAGCAAGGCGCAGATGATGGATGAATTAATTGCCGAATTGCACGCACAAAGTGAGGGGGCTACTGCCGGTGTCAGCTGAACTCCAACTCAATAGTGACAATGTCGAGAGCGACGAACTTGCATTGAAAATCGATACGCTGCTTGCTGATATTGAGCAGTGGGACGCCGAGCCGCGCAGCAAGGCGCTTGAATTGAAATCGGCTATCGAAGCGTTTCATAGCAGTGCTTTGCGGAACTTAATTAAATCATTATCCCAGCAGCCTAGCGCTAAGAACGCACTTAGAAGTGCTATCCAAGACCCCTTAGTCTACGGCATGTTGCGCCGACACAACTTGGTCAAACCGTCGCTGCAAGAACAAGTTCTCAACGCTTTGGATATTGTTAGGCCAGAGTTACAGCAGCACGGTGGCGACGTAGAACTTGTGTCTATTTCATCCTCAAGCGAGGTCACTATACGCCTGACCGGAGCCTGCGATGGCTGTGGCTCTTCGCAAATCACCCTAGAACAAGGGGTAAAAAAGACCTTGCGCGAACACTGCGGGTGGATCAAAGATATTTATCTCGAGCAAAAACCAAAACCCACAGACGATGTTCAGACCATTCAAATTATAAGTCCCTTTGAAACGAGTTCGCACAGTGAATAGCGCCGCTCACATTAATAGCGAAATCGATAACAAAAGTATTTGTTGCGACGATCCCCAGCGCATTTTCGGTGGAGAGTTAAACGCATTGGGCCTGCCCTCGCCTATCCGCAGCGATCGCAGCTCTCTCTTTGCGCCTAGGGGACTTTGCCGACATCCAAGTGACGGCTCGCTCTGGCTGAGCGATACCGGCCACCACCGGGTGTTGGGATGGCAGCACCCCGAATCAGGTCAAACCGACGCCGATATTGTCCTTGGACAAGATCAAGGAGAGTCACGCAATCGCGGTAGCGAGGCCAGCGCCAATACATTAAATGTGCCCTGCGGCATCTGCGCCCACGGCGCGGGAATTGCAGTTGCCGACAGCTGGAATCACCGAGTATTAATTTGGCTAACGCTACCAACAGAACAGCAAGCACCAGATATTGTTTTGGGGCAGCGCGATTTCAACAGTGCGCTGGCGAATCGCGGCGAAAACCATGCCGAGGCAAACACCTTGTATTGGCCCTCTGGTGTATTGAGTGATGGTGAGCGGCTATATATTGCCGACACGGGCAATCGACGCGTCTTAATTTGGGACACCAAACCCAGTGCCAATGGTCAGCCCGCCGATCGTATTCTGGGGCAGAGTAATTTTCAATGCCGCGATGAAAATGGCGGCGCCACAGCCAGTGCTGGCAGTATGCGCTGGCCGCATGCCTTGTGTTTTTGGCAGCACAGACTTTGTGTTGCCGATGCCGGCAACAATCGGGTCTTGGTCTATAACAGCCGGCTACCTGAATCTCATGCGCAAAGTCAGTGGATTCTCGGCCAGACTGACAGTGTCAACAGTCTTCACAACGGCGGCGCTATGGGGGCCAGCGCCAAAAGTATGAGCATGCCCTATGGAATCAGCAGCTATGGCCACTGGTTAATTGTCGCTGACACGGCCAATTCGCGCCTATTGGCCTGGCATGACGGTCACCTAGAATCTGGCGCTGCTGCCAAAGCCCTGCTAGGGCAAATTGATTTTACCCACTGTGGCGACAACGCTTGGCTTGAGGTGAATAAACACAGTCTTTGCTGGCCCTATGGGATAGACGTTTACCAGAATCAAATCGCCATTGCCGACACCGGCAATAGCCGCGTTATTTTACGGCAGCTAGCCTTATGAACTCCCCCGCGGCACTGTCAAAAACTCAAGCCCTCGCCGGCGAATGTATTCGCCTCAGCGGCCTGGTTCAAGGCGTAGGAATGCGGCCGAGTATTTATCGTCTAGCCACCGAATTACAATTACGCGGCGATGTTGCCAATTGTGGCGCTGATGTCTTGATTCAGATCTGGGCTCCAGCACCCGTTCTTGAACTTTTTTTGGAGACCTTGTTTAGCCATCTGCCTCCGGGTTCACGGATAGATCAGTGTGAACGGCAAGCATTAGTCGGCCACCCACCCAATAAATTCCTAATACAGGATTCGCGCCCGCGATCCAATTCAGGTGAAGTTCATCGCAGCGGTATCATTCCCGATCGCGCTATTTGCGAGCAATGTATTGCCGAGTTATTCCAAAGCGATAACCGCCGCTATCATCACCCCTTTAGCAATTGCACTAGCTGCGGACCGCGCTTTAGTATTCTCAAAGCTCAAACTTGGGAACGCAGCAATACGTCTATGCAGAGTTTCCCGCTGTGCAGCGACTGCCAGTTGGAATTTAATTCGCCACTTGATCGCCGCTTTCAAGCGCACGCCACCGCTTGTCCAAAATGCGGGCCGACGCTGCGTTATCGTCAAAACACAGTAGATCATCAGAGTGATGTCATTGCCCTTGCCGCTGCGGATATTCTTGCCGGAAAAATCGTCGCCATTCAGGGCCAGGGTTGCTTTCAGTTGGCCTGCCACGCTCGCAATGAAGCAGCCATTGCACGACTGCGTAAACTTAAACAGCGAGCGCAAAAACCTTTTGCCCTCATGGTGGAAAGTCCAACAGACATAGATCCGTATGCCTATTATTCAGCCGCCGAACAACAGTTGTTAGAGTCACCCGCGGCACCCATTGTGCTGTTAAAAACAAAAATGGACTTGCTTGCTAGTGAAATTGCTCCAGGGCTGCAAGATCTTGGCTTTATGCTAGCCAACACCGCCCTGCACCATCTCATACTGACAGTGATAAAGGGGCCAATTGTACTCACCAGCGCCAACACATCCGCACAGCCACCCCTTTATAAGCTAGACCAAGCATTGCAAGTACTGGACAGTCTTTGCGACGGAATCGTATTTCACGACCGCGCCATTACTCATCGTCTGGACGACTCAGTCGCACAGTTAGTCAATGACGTGCCCCGCCTGTTGCGCCGGGCAAGAGGCTATGTTCCAGCAGCCACCGCACTGCCACCAGGTTTTGAACAATGCCCGCCGACACTGGCTTTTGGCGGGCATTATAAAAGCAGCTTATGCCTGCTCAGTGACCGCCATGCGGTATTGTCGGCTTGGATTGGGGATCTAAACAGTCCAGCCCAATGTGAAGATTATCAACAGCAGTTAATAGATTTCTCCGCCATGAATCACTTTAAGCCAGAACTACTTACCTGCGATCAGCACCCGGATTATTTCAGCAGTACTCAGGCGGCTGAACTTGCCAGTGAGACGGGTATGAAGCTAGAGCCGGTTTGGCACCACCATGCCCACGCGGCAGCCTGCCTAGCTGAAAATGGCCGCGCATTGCAGAGTCAGCCAGTGCTTGCGGTGGTATTCGACGGCAACGGCCTCGGTCCTGATGGGACAATTTGGGGTGGGGAATTTTTATTGGTGGATTACCAAAGGTTTCAGCGCCTCGGGCACATTACCCAATTTCCATTGCTGGGTGGAGAGTCAGCAGCCCAACAACCTTGGCGCAGTTTATTGGCTCAATTACATACCAGCTTGTCTTGGTCGTCACTTGTTGATGAATTTTCGGACTTAGCCATAATTAAATTATTAGCGGCCAAACCGATTAGAACACTAGAAGGTATGATGACAAGCCATACTAATTCGCCCCTCTGCTCATCCGTTGGACGACTGTTCGACGCGGTGGCCGCCGCACTGGAAATTTGCTTTGAAAAACTAAGTTATGAGGGTGAGGCGGCAATGAAGCTTCAAGCCCTTGCCCAACAAAGTATTGATCAGGGTAGTTATCCTATTGCGGTGGTAGACAGCATCGATGGCTCACAACTGGCGTTCAGCACAATGTGGCAAGCGCTCCTAAACGATTTGCTCAAAGGTGCCGCACACACTGATATCGCGCGGCGTTTTCATAATGGGCTTGCCAATGCAATTTCGGCAATGGCGGCTCAACTGTTTCAGCAGACGACTGACTGGCAGGAACCTACTGTGGCCCTCAGTGGCGGCGTATTTCAAAATGCCCTATTGCTAAAACTGACCATTAAAAGTTTGGAAGCGCGGGGCTTTACTGTATTAAGCCATAGCCTCATCCCCGCTAATGATAGCGGTCTGGCTTTTGGTCAGGCGGTAGTGACCGCAGCCCGGTCACTAACAGCAAACACAGGAATGAATGATTTATGTGCTTAGGGATTCCCGGCAAAATTATCGCTATCCATAACGCCGAAAATCGGCTGGGTACAGTGGATGTCAATGGCGTCCAGCGAGTCGTTAATCTGGCTTGCATAGTGAATGAACAACACCCTATAGAAAGCTGTGTTGGCGACTGGGTGCTGGTACATGTGGGTTTTGCCATGGCACGGATCAATGAACAGGAGGCCAGCTTGACACTAGATCTGCTAAAGAGTCTGGGTGAGCTAGGTAATGGAGAAAAAGTGGGAAGCGATGACTGAGCAACACGACACATTGGGCTTGTTATATCCGCATTTGAGCTTGACCTCAGCGCAAGATCAGAATGCTGCCTCACGCAACACCGGCTTGCTCGAAGGCATACTGGCCAAGGCCAAAGCCAGCGAGAAAGTGCAGCAAACTTTTTTTGCCGAAAATTCTCATGCCCTACTCACTATGTCCAGCGCCCTGGCCAAAGTATTTGCCGCCGGAGACAAACTTTTGTGCATGGGTAATGGTGGATCAAGCTGCGACGCCAATCACCTAGCTGTTGAGTTTAACCACCCAGTCACCACTGGGCGTCCAGCCTTGCCCGCCATTAATCTCAGTGCCGATACCGCGATGCTAACGGCGATTGGCAATGATGTTGGTTTTGAACAAGTTTTTATCAGACCTCTTATTTCACTTGCTAGAAAAGGCGATGCCTTGTTTGGTATTTCAAGCAGCGGCAATTCTAAAAACATGAGCAAAGCCTTTGCCCAAGCTAAAGAAATGGGTGTTAACACCTTTGCCCTACTCGGCGGTGATGGGGGAAACATTGCCCGCAGCGGTGATGTTGATCACTGTTTGATTGTCAAAAGTGACAGCGTGCATCGCATTCAAGAATGCCATGTCCTCAGCTACCATATTCTGTGGGAGTTGGTGCACAGCCAATTAACAGGAAAGCCGAATGCCTAATGACGCCATGAAATATGTCGATGAATTTCGCGATCCGCAGCTTGCGAAACGGCTGCTGGCCGAGATTTCAGCCATGCTGCCATCATTAATGACAGGCCGTCAGCGGCCATTGCAAATCATGGAAGTGTGCGGGGGGCATACCCACAGTATTTTTCGCTTTGGTCTCAATGACCTTCTCCCGCCTGAAATTGAATTTGTTCACGGCCCCGGCTGCCCAGTCTGCGTATTGCCTATGGGCCGCATCGATGACTGTCTGGCCATCGCTAACAACAGCAATGTAATTATCGCCAGCTTTGGTGACGCTATGCGAGTACCGGGGTCAGCTCAAAGCCTGTTGCAAGCACGGGCCCTTGGCGCGGACATTCGCATGGTCTACTCCCCTGCCGACGCACTTGAATTAGCACGCAAAAACCCGCACAAAGAAGTGGTGTTTTTTGCACTGGGATTTGAAACCACCATGCCCGGTACCGCGTTTACGGTATTGAATGCGGCACGAGAAAAAATTGCCAATTTCTCAGTGTTTTGCAATCACATCACTATCGTCTCTACTATCAAAGCGATCCTAGATTCCCCTGATATGCGCCTAGATGGCTTTCTCGGCCCCGGTCATGTCAGCATGATTATTGGCACTAAAGTCTTTGATTTTATCCCCCAAGACTATCGCCTGCCCTTTGTGGTGGCAGGTTTTGAACCCCTGGATATTCTGCAATCCATTTATATGGTTTTACTGCAACTACAGAGCAAACAGCCCCATGTGGAGAACCAATATTCACGGGTGGTGCAATCCGGTGGCAGTGCTCAGGCGCTGTCAGCTATCGGCGAGGTTTTTCGGCTCAGAGATATGTTTGAGTGGCGTGGTCTTGGCTCAATCAATCACTCGGCGGTCATGCTGGCGCCTGAGTTTACTAAATTTGATGCCGAACAGCGTTTTAGTGTGCCAAATATCAGCATTGCAGATCCAAAGTCCTGTCAGTGCGGAGAGGTGCTAAAGGGTGTGATAAAACCCATGGAGTGCAAAGTTTTTGGCAATCCATGCACGCCCGAATCACCGTTGGGCGCACTTATGGTGTCCTCCGAGGGGGCCTGTGCCGCCTATTACAATTACGGAAAGCAGCGTATGGGGGCCAAGCGTGTCTAAATCGCCAATACGCCCTTTGGGTGACACCATAAACCTCTCCCACGGCAGCGGCGGCCGTGACATGCATCGGCTATTAGAGCAGCTGATTTTACCCACTCTATGTTCCGGCCCTATCGATGATGGCGATGCCGCCAGTATTGCCATGGCGGAACTCATCAACCAAGGTGATCGCCTAGCCTTCACTACAGACTCCTATACCATTACCCCGCTGGTCTTTCCCGGCGGTGATATCGGCTCCTTGGCAGTCAATGGCACAGTCAATGATTTGGCTATGTCTGGCGCGATACCGCGATACTTAAGCTGCGCACTGATTATTGAAGAAGGATTTTCAATCAAGGCCTTGAGCAGTATTTTGCAATCCATGCGCACCGCTGCTGACCAAGCGAATATTCGAATTATTGCCGGCGATACTAAGGTCGTCCATCGAGGTGCAGCCGATGGTTTATTTATCAATACCGCCGGTATTGGCGTGATTCCTAGCAAGCGCCAATTGGGCCGCGAACATATTCGCAACGACGACATAGTTATCGTCAGTGGTTTTATTGGCGATCACGGCGCTGCCGTGCTAGCCGCCCGCGACGAATTGCAATTGGCTATCCCGGTTGACAGTGATTGCCAGCCCCTGCATGTTTTGACCGAAGCACTGCTTAGCGTCTGCCCCAATACACGCATTATGCGCGATGCCACCCGTGGCGGCGTGGCCAGCGTACTAAATGAATTAATTGCGGATTCTTCTTTTGGCATACAAATCATGGAAACTTTGATCCCAGTCAGGCCGGTGGTTCGCGGTGCCTGTGAAATACTTGGCTTGGATCCCCTCTACCTTGCCAATGAAGGCACGATGGTCGCGATTATTCCTGAACAGGATGAACAGCCCGCCCTGGCGGCAATGCAGGCTCAAGCAGCGGGCGTCCACGCCAGACGAATTGGCAAGGTAACGGACCATTATCCGGGACTGGTGTCGCTACTGACCCAAATGGGTGGCGAGCGTTTGATCGACATACCTAGTGGCGAGCTACTGCCGCGAATTTGTTAAAGAAGATAGAAACGCTACACCCTGTGATGACTTTTAGGAAAAGTACGCATGAAACAACAAGGCAAACTGGATATTGATTTTTCCGATACGCAGTATCAGAAAATACTCAATGGGATCCAAAGTGATACCTCTCCATTGCTATGCGTCGGGCTGATCAAAATAGCGGATGGTCAACGTATTAGCGCGCAAAGCAACAGTGAGAACGTCAACAAGCCAGGTGAAGTCTGGCTGTCATTAGCCGACACATTTTTTGGTGACGGCAGTCAAACTATGACGGACCTGCCCGAGGCCGCGCAGATCATTGCACTGCGCTTTAACAAAGATTATTTTGTTGGCCTGCGCCATGAAACAGTGCAGAAAAATGTGGCTGCGCTGCTTCGTGATGAGAATCATCTAGGCCCTGCTAGCCGTGACGTTAAATTGAGAATACATAGTCACACTGACGCCATCAGCCAGTCTCCTGGCGACTATGTCTGCCTTGATCGCAGCGGTGTTCGAGTTGGCTCTGAACTCGTCAATACTGGCACTGCCGGCCAACTATGCAGTTCAGACGAATGTGCAAATGCTATCTTACAAAACTTTTTGGTAGATGGCTGTATCCCTTCTCTTACGCCACTGCTATCCGAAAATAATATTGATGCGTCAACTTTAAATGAAGTCTATTTTGAAAGCGAAAAACACAAGGTGCTTTACAAGCGCGTACGCTTTTTACCTGATTACATTTTTATTATGGCCAGCCAGACCGAAATTAGCGTAGAGCAATTTTACCTAAAAATGCGTAACTGCTCAGACAATATCTTGCGCTATCACATCGAAAAAATTCTTGCTGCAGGCATACACACCGACTTGAGTTTGGCTCAAGATGACCAAAGCTGGCAACATATCGTTCAGGCATTGCGGGAACAGGATGACGAGGATTTACTTGGCCTGCTGGAGACCGGTGGTTTCGCTAATCACAGCATAGGCGGAACAAATAATGACGACCACGGTGATATCGTGTTGCGTTGTGCCGAGTGCATTTATTATTACCCCAACAGAAAATGGTGTGATTTGCCGGAGTTACCTGTGCCGGTGGAACCACACTGGTATTGCAAATTGTGGAAGCTTTAAACTGCCATGCACGAATTAGGCATCACCCGTAATATTGTCGATATCGTCAGCAAGGCGGCGGAAGGTCGCAGAGTGTTACGAGTACAGTTAAAGATTGGGGAGCTCAGTGCTATTTATCCTGATTCCATCGCTTTCTGCTTTGATGTTTGTTGCAAAAATACAGTATTAGAAGGCGCTAAATTAGACATAATGATGATTGCTGGCTGCCTTCGCTGCCGCCAATGTCACACCGAAACCACAAGTAAAACACTGTATGGCCAATGTGTTTGTGGCTCAAAGGACTTACAGTGTATTGCCGGGCAAGAATTACTGATCGGCGACATTGAATTGGATTAGGAAAAGTTATGTGTACCGTGTGCGGCTGTTCAGACAATACCCAAACCCAAATCGATGGCAACACCCTGTTTCGCTATCAAGCGCAAGCCTTGCCGATAAAGCTGAAACAACAGCATCACAGTGCAGATCATTATCACGAACACTCGCCTGAAAAAATCAGCCTTGAGCATGACCTACTGGCAAAAAATGACGGTCTTGCGAAACACAATCGGCAAAATTTAATTCAACGCGGGGTGTTCACTTTAAACCTTCTTAGCAGCCCAGGTGCCGGTAAAACTCGAATTTTGGAACGAACAATTGCGGACCTCGGCTCACGCTTTTGCTGTCAAGTTATTGAAGGTGATCAAGCCACTGAGCAAGACGCCAACCGCATACGCAAAGCCGGCGCAGCGGCCGTACAAATCAATACCGGCAATGGCTGCCATCTTGAGGCTGATATGCTGGCCAGCGCCGTAGACATTCTTAAGCCCCCGCAAGGTGCGCTGCTGTTTGTAGAAAATGTCGGCAATTTAGTCTGCCCCGCCCTATTCGATTTGGGTGAGCACCGCCGGGTGGTCATCTTATCGATTACAGAGGGTGAAGATAAACCTATCAAATATCCCTATATTTTCCACGGCGCAGATCTTTTGCTGATCAACAAAATGGATTTACTCCCCCACCTAGAGTTCGATTTAGATGCGTGTATCAATTACGCAAAAACCGTCAATCCCTCATTAACAATTCTGTGCATTTCCGCTCAATCCGGCGAGGGCTTTGCTGCTTGGTATCAATGGTTGGCGGCAGAGCTTAAATCGCTGCCCAAACAATAGCGCCCTGTTGAATTTTTTAGCCAGACACATTCCCAGTAATGACCATTAATAATCCATAAAGTAAAAATATTAGCTGCTGTTTTTATTCAGCCACCAGAGACTAAATCGGCCCGTACAGCGGGCCAAAGTACATTCACGACATCGAAATGAAAGTCGATTCGTAGCTGACCGCAAGAATCAAAAATAGCGAGTAATCGACAACTGCAGCGTGTTCTCAGGAGCAGCATCGACGGTATCTGCCCTGCGCGCTTCTAGCCGCAGCGCAAAATCACTACCCAATGTCTGCGTTGCTGAAAGTGCTGCATGACCATAAGCACCACTGTCACCAAGCACGCTGTCGCGGTAGGCAAGTGCAACATTCATTTGTAGCGTATCGCTTACGATTATTTGCATCCCTACATCGACCGCTGCAGCCAGCTGATAGGCATCATCTAAACTGTTGCCGGCGCGGACAGAACCGCCAGCAAGTGCAAAGACAATAGCCCGCTCGCCAGCATCTAGTCCCAGCGCGCGACCATACTGATACTCCGCCACGGCGGTCAAACCATCGCTTGCATTGCGGTCAGCGCCAAAATAGCGGTATCTAGCCAAGTCCCAGGTTCCGGCTATCGGCGTCGGCAAAAAGTAAGACTGCAATAGCAGCACACTGTCTAGCTGCAAGCTGCGCTGCTCATCAATACCCAGAGCAAAGCCAATCAAGTCATTGGCCGTGCTAAGGGGCTGGCCGCGCCCATGGTCCGTAATACTATGCCCTGCCCCGCCGTATTCTAGAGAATATCGAGAGCCTGTCGATGTAGCCCTTGCGCTCATCGACAGCTGACTCGGATTATGAAGCTGCTCCGGATAGAATTCCGGGCGTATTTCTAGCGGCTCGCCGGGTGGCAAACGTCGGCGCAACTCAAGCAAATAACCGTATTTAGGAGGCATAACCCGACCAATCATTCGATTGGCGCGGGTCTCGCGGTAACGGTAATAATCAATCGCCAGATCGAGCACCGCGGCCTGCTGCGTTTCAGAGTAGTTTTCTAGTTGCGTGGCTACAGAAATGTCGACTGCGATAGCCATTGCCAACGCCTGCTGAGAGGATGTCAATTGTGCCTCGCGCTCAGGAATCGTGCCGGCTGGGTCGGACGTACGAAATCGCTGCGCGCGAATTAGGCCTCGACTATGCAGCGCTCGCACCAAGGCGCTGGGTACATTTCGGGTCTGCATGGCAAACGAGCTCTGCAGCGAGGGATGACCTGAGACCTGCAGCGTGCGCAACAACTCGGCCGTGCAATTCTCTGAGAGGTAATTATAGCCAAGGGTGAGATCCCGCAACTCGTAAATATGATCAGCTACGGCTTGCACCTGTTCAGGACTGAAATCCAGCGCATACTCAAAAATTGAACGACCGGCGTCGCCAATGTAATTCAAATAAGTCTTGGTATAGCTTTCTAAGCTATACACACTGGCCGTAGGCCATAGATCGGCTATACCGCCCGCTGGCGCGTAATTGTGCGCGGTAAGATCAAGTAGACGGCGGTCATCATCAAGCGGTCCTCGATCTAAACGCAAAGCAACATGGGCAAAACCGCTGCGAGCGGAGAAACCCCGAGGCTCAATGTAAATAAAGGTGATAGCAGTAACCGCCGCAAAGCGGCGATACGCTTGGTAATCTTTGCAATCCTCTAGTGCGGCTTCATCTAGCCGCGCGGGGAAGCGCTGAGCAAGATAGCGGAAGCGAGCGGGAAAGCGGCAAACTCGCCAGTCTTTATCATCAAGACCGTCGACCAGCTCAGACTCGAAGGCTGCGAGGTTTGCGACAAGCTCCGCATTCGGGTCCTCTCTGCCGCGCTCGCTGGCAAAGAACAGCGGCGATACGGCGTGAGAATGCGCCGTCCCCAACCATCCAGCCGAGGTGTAATGCATCAGCGCCAGCCATCGCGGATCGGGATCGGGATCGGGCACTGGCGCCCTGGCCCAAGCCCCGCAGCTAAACGCTGACAGCAGCAGTAAACAAAGCAGGCGCAAGGTCATTGCTGACTGAAATCAGTCAATACCTTACGATCTGCCACGCAGCCTTCGAGGTAAACCTGAGTCGCCTCAGCGGCTGTTACTACAATACGAGAAGTCATACAGCCCGCCAATGCCTGTAAGCGCTGGGCTGGGCCCGCGCCAAAGGAATCAGATAACTCTGGCGCTAGCGCCAACCGCAGTGCCGCAAATGGCCCAACCCCGCGGGCGAGGTCAGTAGCCAATACCGACCAGCCTTGGTAGAGCGCCTGTGAAGAACGGCGATCTAAACTCGACAACTCATCGCTCAATGCTGCGTCGGACGGTCCGATTAACAGCAGAAGCCAAAAGTGCAAGGCTCGACGATATGGCCGTGAATGATACCAAGGCATATTGAGCTGTACTTAGTTAATCCCAAGTACTGTCAGCATACTTTTTCCGGTAAAGTAGCATGACCTCTTGCGTCGCTTCCACCTCCGCATGCCCATCGTTACCCCTAGCAAAAGATTGATAAGTGTCGACAACATTGCCGCCTACATCTCGAACAGTGACGGTCGTTGTTACTGTGTCGGGTGGTGGAGAAGACGTGGTGCCAGCCTCACGCTTAGTTTCTAAAGATACTTCCGGGAGCTCCCCAGGCTCCGAAAGCACTACAGTCACTGAAGGATTGTCGTGAGTTGTAATCGGAATTGGATTCGATTTTGAAGTAGATTTTGTAGTCGATTTTGGCTCCACTTTAACTCCGGACGTCACGCCAGGCATATTACCTTGTAGGCCCGGCGGGGCGGATTGCCCAGCGACGACATGAAGGCTCATAGTGCAAAGCAGCGAAGCAAAGGCGATACGTTTTATATTCATTTGAAACATCCTATTAAATCCTCTTAAAACAACGGAAAGCCGATACCAATACCAAATGTCACCACTGGCCCGGCACCAGTCTCAACCCTGTTTAACACATCGGTGGCGCCCAAACTGGCCGTGATCGGCAAGCTGCGAAACGGTAGAAAGGAGAAAGCAGCGTTTAGCAGGCTGGAGTTGGCATCCAGTACGAGTGCTGTTCTGGCGGAGGGTTTAAACGCTATAGCGGCAAAAGGCGCTATCTCAGCCCCCTCAGTGCGCCCAAGGCTATCTACTGTCCGCAGACGTCCGTCACCACCGCCGACAGTCAAAGTGATCCGGGAAAACTGATCCACGCCGACTTGGGTGAGAAGGAATGTTTTAGTCACTGCGACATAAGTAGTGGTCTCGGTATCAAGATCTTTAGCCGTGCCCCAGGTGCCAAAATTTTCCACGCCAATAGCAATACTGCCCCAGCCCTCGGGTAATACCCGGTGCCACACCGCGTTAAAAGAACCACTGTCGGCAAACTCGTCCGTCAGGCTAATGATTGCCATGCTTAAATCGAGCGCACCAAAGGTCTGACGAGGATCGAAAAAACCCGCGCCCAACACCATCGACCCATCGTAATCCTTAGACACACTTGGGTCAGGGTTTAAGTAGGCAAGGCCCAAACCAGCATAAGCGATGCCATTAGATGCGCCGCTCCCGGTTGGAGAGCCGGCAGAAATACCAGTGCCGCCCACCAAGGGAACCTGTCCCCGAGCATTAGCAACCTGTCCCTGCGCAAATACCGCGCTAGAAGTCAAACTAGCCAACAGCGTCAAGCCCGCCAAAGCGGGAGAATATCGAAACATAAAGAAGCCTTATTTTATGGAGCCCCTGAGGGCAAATATTACTTGGGAGCAGCCATAAACCTGCTGATTTTATCTTTCTTATCACCACCACTTGTTAACATCGCGGCGGCGCACGGACAGTAACACGTCTCCGACACACATATTCTTTTTCACGCCAAATAACTTATGTGTAATAAAAAATTATTATAAAAAATAATATATTAGGTCTAAGTTTTTATGTTGATACTTAGAATAGTGGGCACACAGGCTGTGATCCCAAATAGGCACGGGATGAGCACCCGAAGATCGAAACGTGGATAAGGTTTGCAGTTAGTTGATCTAATCGATTTTAAGTCGACCTGCCCCACCGTCGGGAGTATTTAGTGCGCTAAGCGACTTTTTTTGAGTTTGAAATACCAGACACTAGATAGGGATTTGTATTGCGAGTGGCGATGATTATGCCGCTGGCTAAGGGCATGCCAGTTAGGCGAAAACCGTTACATTTACTTGGCGTGAGAAATGATGTGCTAACAAAGTTGAGTTACTGATTCTGGTGCCGCCATCAGTTTGTGGACGAGAAGACTATTTCGTTAGCCGGGCAGGTAAAAGATAATGAAGTACCGTGTATAACTAGCGCAGGTGAACTGCTTGATAACGGAGATTAACGTGCAATCATTCCCGCGTTTTCCTGCGGTTATTATCTACTGGTCGGGAAAATCCCGGAGGAATGGAGGCGCGGGTCGGAATCGAACCGGCGTACACGGAGTTGCAGTCCGCTGCATGACCACTCTGCCACCGCGCCTATGATCGTATTGTCTTACACCGAGGTGTACGCCGGTTCGAATCTTCCGGCACTTTCTTTTCGCTGCGGGCGCTGGAGTTACAGCCACTGCATGACCACTCTGCCACCGCGCCTATGATCGTATTGTCTTACACCGAGGTGTACGCCGGTTCGAATCTTCCGGCACTTTTTTTCGCTGCGGGCGCTGGAGTTACAGCCACTGCATGACCACTCTGCCACCGCGCCTATGATCGTATTGTCTTACACCGAGGTGTACGCCGGTTCGAATCTTCCGGCACTTTCTTTTCGCTGCGGGCGCTGGAGTTACAGTTAACTGCATTACTCTGCCACTTTACCACTTTGAAAAACTGCATTGCAGACACGCTGCATTGCAACGATATATTGGAGCGGGAAAGGAGGCTCGAACTCCCGACCTCAACCTTGGCAAGGTTGCGCTCTACCAACTGAGCTATTCCCGCGTCGCACTATATCTAGATAGTTTACTTGATCTCTCAAGCCCAATTTACAGCTCGGGGCTGTGCTTCAGGAAGGCGCCTATTCTAGTGAGTGATTATTTTCTGTCAAGCAAAGTCTCTGATTTAACGTGTTTTTTTCTAATTTCCGGCTGTATCACGCAAATCTGGCCACGCCGCATGAAGATAAATCACCATCGACCACAATGTGAGTATCGCCGCAGTATACAGACACGCAATATTGGCATAATACAATAGGCCTTCGCTATCTGGCGACACCAGCAACCACCCAAAAATTGCCACCATTTGTACCGCTGTCTTTACCTTGCCCAAATATGACACTGCCACGCTGGTGCGCTTGCCTAGCTCAGCCATCCACTCTCTCAAGGCGGAGATGACAATTTCGCGGCCGATAATAATAATCGCCGGAATGGTAAACCAAGGCGCATCGTAGCGTTCAATTAATAGAGCCAATGCAACCGAGATCATCAGCTTGTCTGCAACCGGGTCTAGAAACGCGCCCAGCGCCGTACTTTGCCCTAACTTGCGCGCCAGATAACCATCAAGCCAATCCGTGACCGCCGCCACCGCAAATACTACCGCCGTTAAAAAATAGGTGTGGGCCTGGGGCCAGTAAAATAAGGCCACGAGTACCGGTATTAGCAGAATCCGGAACAGTGTCAGGGAGTTAGGTATATTCATATGGGTCTCATTAGGGAGAGTCGTGGCTATTCTATTCGTTTTCTAGGCGCTGCGCAGGCCCTCATGAATTTGTTGGGCAATTTTTTCACTAATACCTGACACCCGTCGCAAATCCTCAACACTCGCCTGCCGCACGCCGTGTATGCCACCAAAGTGCCGCAGCAAGTCACGCCGGCGCTTTGCGCCGACCCCAGGTATTGATTCAAGCGACGACTGCGTCCGGGCTTTATCTCTGCGACCTTTATGGCCGGTAATAGCAAACCGGTGAGATTCGTCGCGAATATGCTGAATAAGATGCAGCGCTGGGCTGTTGTCAGGCAGGCTAAGCTCGCGGCCATCATCACCGCGAATGAGTATTTCCAAACCGGCACGGCGGTCTGCGCCCTTGGAAACACCTACCATGAATAATCCGTCTATGCCGAGCTCTTCCATCACTTGCTTGGCCTGACTGAGCTGGCCTTTGCCGCCGTCAATAAATAATATATCCGGCATCACAATCTCACCCGCTTTCACTCGCTTGTAGCGGCGGCTAAGCGCCTGACGCATGGCGGCGTAATCATCACCAGCCGCGACGCCATCAATATTCATTTTGCGATAATCAGACTTAAGCGGGCCGTTGCCATCGAAAACAACGCAGGAGGCGACTGTTGCTTCACCACTGGTATGGCTTATATCGAAACATTCCATGCGCTCAGGCTTATCAGCTAACTCTAACACCGCTTGCAGCGCTTTGAATCGCTTTAATGTACTTGCCGAAGAGGCGAGCCGATTGACTAAGTTTTGCTCTGCCGCAGTCAGCGCTAAGCTCAGCCACTTGGCACGATGACTTCGCACATTGTGGCTTATGCTAACTTGCCGGCCCGCCTCCTCACTTAAGCCCCCCGCCAGTAAGGCGGCATCATCAAGTGCAATATTAGTAATGATCTCGCGGGGCATATCTGCCCGACCGGAGCCGATCAGGTAGTGTTGCGCCACAAAGGCTTCGAGTTGCGACACCAGCGGCTCTTCTAGCTGGCTTTTAGGGAAATAACTGCGGCTGCCCAACACCCGCCCGCCGCGCACGCAGAGCAATTGTATGCAAGCGGTTCCGGCGTCCATAACGCCGGCCACGATGTCGATATCCCCGGTTTCGCCTTCAATGCACTGGGTCGCTTGTACCTGCTGCAGGTGGCCTATGCGGTCTCTGAGTTCGGCCGCTTTTTCAAATTCTAAAATGCTGGCGCAGCGCTCCATTTCATCGGCTAGCTCGCGACTCACATCGCTACTTTTCCCCTGTAAAAACATCTGTGTATGATGAACATCTAATGCGTATTCTTGATCGCTAACCGCGTTAACACAGGGACCAGAGCAGCGCCCAATTTGGTACTGCAAACACGGCCGGCTGCGCCCGCGGTAATAGCTGTCTTCACACTGGCGCACCCGAAACACTTTCTGTAACCAACTCAAGCTTTCACGCACTGCGGCGGCACTTGGATAAGGGCCGAAATACATGCCCTTGCCTTTTTTGGTGCCGCGATGAATAGTCACTCGCGGATGCTTATGGTCGGTACTTAAATAGATATAGGGATAGGATTTATCGTCACGCAGGAGAATATTGTAAGGCGGCTTGTATTGTTTAATGAGGTTTTGTTCAAGCAGCAAGGCTTCGCGCTCGCTCGCGGTTACCGTCACTTCTATTTGCTGAATATGCGATACCAAGGCCACGGTCTTGCTGGTAAGCCCACTAGCCCGAAAATAGCTACTCAGGCGGTTGCGCAAATTTTTGGCTTTACCAACGTAAAGCACATCTGCCTTGGCATTGAGCATGACGTAAACGCCCGCCTTAGCGGTAACATTCTTCAAAAAGGTTTTGGCGTCGAAAACGGCGGGGCCAGGATCACCCGTGGCATCAGAGGTTTCTATGTTTTCACTGCTCATAGTTATAGCAAACTGCCGCTTAGGTTTCCGGTGCGTCTATTAGACCATGCCGCATCGCCAATAAGGTCAATTCGACATCGCCGCTTATATCCAGTTTTTCAAACACACGGTAGCGATAGCTGTTCACCGTTTTAGAAGAGATATGCAGATTATCAGCGATCTCTTGAACTTTATGGCAATTGGCGATCATTAAGCTTATTTGCATTTCGCGCTCAGATAGCGATTCAAACGGCGAACCCTCATCACCATTCAGCTGTTTGAATGCCATATTTTGGGCAACACCGGGGCTGAGATAGCGCTGTCCTAGGGCGACCTGCCGCACGGCTAATACCATTTCTTGTTCAGACGCGCCCTTGGTTACATAGGCAGCCGCCCCTGCTTTTAAAAGCAGGCTGGGCATGGGCTCTTGATCGTAGGCACTAAGCGCTATCACTCGAGTGTCAGGCGCTATTTGTTTCAATTTACGAGTCGCCTCTAGCCCACCGATACCCGGCATCCGCACATCCATCAAAACAATATGAGGGCGCAGGACCCTGCAGCTACTAATCACCTCTTCGCCGCTGGCAGCTTGGGCAATAACCGAAATGCCCTCGGCATCCTCTAACATTCGAACTATTCCCGCACGCACCATCGCGTGATCATCTGCCACCAACACTGTGATCATGTGCTACCCCAAATCATTATGCGTAAACGATAACACTCTCAACTGAGCCTAACTAGCCTATCGGGGCCAAATTAAACGCCGCTCTAAAGCACGTTTCGAAAAGTTAAGTTAATACGACCTTGCCCTACCCCTTTGCGCACAGGCAGAGCATGTTGCCAGTGTTGCTGGGTCGGTGGCAGCATCACTAGCAGCGAGCCGGAAGCCAAACTCAGCTTTTCGGTTTTACCGCCCCCAGCCTTCGGTTTGAGCAAAAAATCTCGCTCTGCACCCAAGCTAATTGACGCGATACACGGCCTGTCGCCGAGCTCAGCTTCGTCGTCGCTGTGGTAGCCCATACAATCATTGCCATCACGGTAATAATTTAATAAGGCGCAGTTAAATTCATAGCCGGTATCAGCGCATAATTGTTCGCGAAGTGCTTTAAGCGGAGCGGGCCAGGGCTCGGTGACATGAGTTGCACCGCTATAGCGGTAACTTCGGCCAGCATCGCCGACAAAACTCACCAATCTGGGGGTGACGTGCTGGCGACCATAAACAGTAACAAGGGGTTGTTGCCAGTTAACGCCATCTCGCAGCTCTGCAAAAAGGGTCTGCGGTTTGGCTATATATTCCTCGTAATAATCTAAACCGCCACCAGGCAATGGAATATGTTGCATGCGAGCAAACATCAGTACACCCGTGGCTCAATGTCCAGATTCACGCCATATTTTGCCAAGACATCGGCTTGAATCTGGGCCGCAAAGGCCAGAATGTCATGACCGCCGAGACCGTCATAATTCACTAACACAATCGCCTGTTTAGGATGAACACCCACCCCACCTTCGCGCCGCCCCTTCCATCCCGATTGATCGACTAACCACGCGGCAGCAAGTTTTACACGACCATCGGGCATTGACCAATGCGCGAGCGCTGGAAAACGAGCTAGTAGCTCATTGGCCTTCTCTGCCGAAATAAGCGGATTTTTAAAGAAGCTGCCAACATTTGGCTCCACCCGGTAATCGGGTAATTTTTCGGCCCTAATGGATGCCACGGTGGCCGCCACTTGCTCCGGTGTCGCACTATCCGGATCGACCAGCTCAGCACGCAGTGCTGGGTAACTGACTTCTGGACGGGCTTCGATACTCAGCCGCAATGAGACAGAAGTAATAATAAAACGGTCTTTAAGTTGGTGCTTAAAAACACTGTCGCGGTAACTGAGTAGGCACTCTTGTGCATTCAAGGTTCGCAAGACGTTTTGCTCGCAATCCCAGCCTGTCACAGACTCAAGTACCCGAGCTAGCTCAACACCATAAGCACCAATATTTTGGATGGGTGCGGCGCCAACTGAACCGGGAATTGCCACTAGATTTTCTAAGCCATACCAGCCTTGACCGACACAATAGCGCACCAACTCATGCCAGTTTTCACCCGCAGCGACATCCACAATGCGGTCGCGTCCACTGGCGGTGCATTCGACGCCACGCAGCGCCATCCGTATCAGCAGGGCATCAATTTTGTCGGTAAAAACAAGATTGCTACCGCCTCCTAAGACAATAAAGCGGCGCTTGTTAGTGCGGCAAAATGCCAATGCTTGCTGCAACTCCTCAAGCGTCGTAACTTCAGCAAAGTACGCGGCCATGGCGGGAACAGCGAAGGTATTGAATTCGCGAACATCTACATCTTGGGAAATATTCACTGCCTAGCGCCCTCCCGACCTCGGATGGTTGCCAACAAACCACGAGCGGCGTCTTCGACCAGCTCTAGTACGGTCTCGAAACCATCTTCACCACCGTAGTAAGGATCAGGCACTTCTCGCTTCCACGACGACTCGGCAAAATCTAAAAACAAAGACACATGGCATCCGCTTTTATCACCAGCCATTGCCCGCAAATCTTTTAGATTGCTCTTATCCATTGCCAACACATAGTCGAATTCTTGGAAGTCAGCCACGGTGACCTGACGCGCGCGCAACATCGACAAATCATAGCCGCGTTTGCTCGCTGCCCGCTGGGTGCGCTCGTCCGGTGAATGACCAATATGCCAATCGCCGGTGCCCGCAGAGTCAATCTGGATACTGTCCTGAAGCCCGGCGTCCGAAACTAACTTTTGAAATACACCGTGGGCCGTTGGTGAACGGCAAATATTACCTAAGCAGACGAATAGCACCTTGCTCGTCATTAAGCGTTACCCGACAAATGCGCGCGCACGGCATTTAGATCTGCCTCGGTATCCACGCCGCCTGGAATATTAACGCAGGCAAGCTCTATATGAATACGCACGCCGTTTTCCATCGCCCGCAGTTGCTCAAGCTTTTCGACCCGCTCCAATATTCCCATCGGCCACGTGACGAACTGATGTAAAAAACCCACCCGATACCCATATATGCCAATATGGCGCATAAACGGCGCAGTTTCTGGCAGCCCGCCTTGGCCATCTCTTTGCTCACTAGCGAGCGCATCTGCCGACCATTCATCCCGGCACCAAGGCATGGGCGCGCGACTAAAATAAAGCGCAAAACCGGCGCGATCACATACGGCCTTGACTGCGTTGGGATTAAAAACCGTGGCTTTATCGCTGATCGCCTCGCCAAGAGTGGAAATACCCGCCTGGGTATTTAGCGCAAGATTATTTGCAACCTGGGCGATTGCCTCGCGGGGTATTAAAGGCTCATCACCCTGTACATTGACAACAATATCTTCGTCAGCGAGTCCAAGCTTGGCAACGACTTCCTGAAGCCTGTCTGTTCCTGACTCATGGGTGGCAAGCGTCATCACCACATCAGCACCAAACTTCTGGCAAGCCTCAAAAACGCGCTGGTCTTCGGTTGCAATAACCACCCTTGAAGCGTCGCTCTCTTTAGCTCGCTCCCATACATGCTGAATCATGGGCTTGCCTGCAATATCCATCAGCGGCTTACCAGGCAAGCGGCTGGAGGCGAAACGGGCGGGAATGATAACGGTATATGACATGCAAGCTCCGAGCTGTTCGTCGCGCCCTACCGCGCAATTCAAGCGAGTAAGCGCAGCAAATGTTTGTGTGGATTACATTAAGGCGTGGCTAAGCGCTCAAGTAATACTGTAAATTCGTCGTAAAAAGCTGATCCAATCTCGCCATCCACCGGTAGCATCCAGCAATTTTCAAGTTTGAATTGCGCGCACTTGACCGCGTCTTTTTCCGTCATGATTACCGGATAACGATCGGCAAAACAAATATCCGCTGTAGTAAACGCGTGGTGATCGGCAAACGCGTGTTCGATTACTTCAAAACCCTTGCTGCGCAAGGCCTGAAAAAATCGCGATGGATTGCCAATGCCGGCTACCGCGTGAATGCGGCGTTCCGCCTCTGGCCAAGCACTGAAACCGCGACGCTCGCCGCTACTCAAATTAATGGCGGTCTCGCCTACGAGTAACATGGTGTGACCGCTAAGCGTGTTGCTACCACCATTGATAATGGTGAGATCAACCTGACTCGCTCTGGCGATAGGTTCTCGCAACGGGCCTACAGGTAAGCAGAAGCCGTTGCCAAAACCACGTTGGCCGTCAAGCAATAGGATCTCTATGTCTCTGGCCAGGCGATAATGCTGTAAGCCATCATCACTGATAATGATATTACACCGCTCTTGCTCAACCAATAACTTTGCCGCGGCGAGGCGGTCCGGCGCCACAGCGACCGGCAGGCCGCTGCGGCGTGCAATCAGACAGGGCTCATCGCCGGCAATACTTGGCTCAGTAGTCGCGTCTAACAGATAGGGATAATGAGGCGCCTGGCCACCGTAACCGCGACTGACAATACCAACGCGATAGCCACGATGACGGCAGAATTCAGCCAAGGCCAATACCGCAGGGGTTTTTCCGCTGCCGCCAACCGTGATATTGCCGACAATAATGACTGGCGCACCGCAGGACTGCGGCTCAGTAAAAGAACGCCGCAGCCCAGCAATAAGACGGAATAACAACGCGAGAGGAAACAGCAGCAACAGCCAACCGGCGCGCCCGTACCAAGCAGCGTTTATACGCTGCTCTAAGGACATTTACTGATCCTCAAAATTCTTATTGTAGAGCTGAGCATAACGTTTGTTCAGCGCCAGCAGCTCAGTGTGATTGCCCTGCTCCATCACTCGCCCTGCCTCCATCACCACAATGTTATCGGCTTTTTCAATGGTCGATAAACGATGCGCGATCACAATAGTGGTCCGGCCTTTCATGATTTCTTCCATAGCCTGCTGAATATGATTTTCAGCGCGGTTATCTAGGGCCGACGTCGCTTCATCAAGTATCAGTACCGGCGCATTTTTCAAGAATGCTCTCGCTATCGCTAGCCGCTGGCGCTGGCCACCAGACAGCATGACACCGTCTTCACCAATCATGGTATTAAAGCCATTGGGTAGTTGATCAATAAACTCGATTGCATGCGCTGCTTCAGCCGCGGCGCGAACCTGCTCAGGCGTGGACCCGGCCATTTTTCCGTAGGCAATATTATTAAAAATAGTATCGTTAAATAAGGTGACCTGCTGGGTGACTAGGGCCATCTTGTCGCGAAGATTTTCTAGCGTGTACTCGCGCACATCAATACCGTCTAAGAGTATCTCGCCTTCCGAATGGTCGTAGAAGCGAGAAATCAGACTTACCAAGGTTGACTTACCCGAACCTGAGAGTCCGACGAGGGCCAGGGATTGCCCAGCGCCAACGCTTAAGCTTACATCCCGCAATACTTTCTCGTCGCCGTCGGCATAGGCGAAACTCAGGCCCTTAACCGCGATATCGCCCTTGGTCGTGTCGCTAACGTAGGTGCCTGTGTCTTTTTCCTGCTCGGTGTCAATGAACTCGAATATATCTTCAGCTGCCGCCAGACCTTTTTGAATCGTACTGCTCACATCGGCAAGTTGGCGCATGGGCTTGGGTAAAAACAAGGCGGCTGACAAGTAAGCGACAAACGCCCCAGGCGACATTTCGCCACCTAAGCCCAGCGCGATCCAAATCAGTACACCGGTTGCCAATACCACCGGGAATTGGATGACCGAGGGACTAATAGCATTGTAAAAAGCCATTTTAATATTCTGTGAGCGGTTGCGTTGACTGGCCTCATTAAATCGATTCTGCTCATAACTGATGCCATCATACAAACGAATTTCTCGGTAGGCGCTAATCGATTCGTTGGTGACCTGATTCACGTCGCCCATGGCATTTTGAATACTTTTACTGATCTTGCGAAACCGCTTGCCAACCCAATACACAATGACCGCGATAATCGGCAGGGCCACGAAAAACACCATGGTGAGTTTCCAATTCGAATACAGCAGAAACATAATGAGGCCGATGGCAAACGTACCTTCACGCAATACCACTTTAGTGGCGTTGACCGCTGCACCGGTGACTTGCTCTACGTTGAAGGTGATTTTAGAAATCATCACACCGCTTGAATTATGATCGTAGTAGGCACTAGGCATGTAGAGCATTTTTTGAAATAACTCGCAGCGCAGATTGTGAACCAAGCTGTGAGAAACAATAGAAATAAAATAGTTACCTGCGAAATATCCAATACCGCGAACAATCCCCAGGAAGACCATCATCAGCACGATCCAAAGACGAGCATCCGTTAACACAAAATCTTCGCCGCCAAGCTTCCACATAAGTTTGGCCGACAGACCGCCCTCACCTTGGACCATATTGCCGCCAATATAATCAACTATTAGCTGCATCATGTCGGCAAGTAAGACCTGCACACCAGAGAACACGGAGAAACCGAGTACGCTCAATAAGAACATCACCCACATCGGCAAGACATACTTTATTAGCCGTCCGTATATAGCTAGATCCGACTGCTCATTACTCATAATGCTGGGTGTTCCTGATACTAATAATTATTGATCAACAGAAGTCATTTCTGGATCTTGAGTGCTTAGACTAAGTTTAGCAAACCCCAGTCTACCCGCCGCGTCCATTGCGGTAATGACTGATTGATGCGGGCTCTTGGCGTCGGCAGTAATTACCACTGGCACGTCACTGTTATTGGCTGCAGCATCGCGCATTGCAGTCATTAATGCGTCTAAGGTATGCACCGCTAAAGGCCGTTCATTAACGCGATAATGCCCCGCCGCATCGACCACAACCTCCAAGACCTTATTTTCTTGCAGGGCAGCTTCGCCTCGCGCAGTAGGGAGTTCGAGCTTAAGGCGGCTTTCTTTCGTGAACGTTGTCGATACCATGAAAAAAATGAGCAACAAAAACACAACATCAATGAGGGGCGTTAAATTTACCCCGCCATCGTCCACTCGCTGACGTTTAAATTTCACGCGGACTTTCCTGCCGACGAATCCTTTATTTGGACCTCACCGTGCATAGCATTAATGAGCTTTATAGCGTCTTGCTCCATGGTGACCACAATTTCATCAATTCTTCGCAAAAAATAACGATGCATAACCAAGGCGGGAATCGCCACACAAAGACCCGAGGCCGTGGTAATTAATGCTTCTGAAATACCGCCGGCAAGCACCCCGGCATTACCGGTTCCCTGCACCATGATTTCGGTAAACACGCGAATCATGCCTAGCACCGTACCCAGCAAACCGAGCAAAGGCGCAACCGCGGCAATCGTGCCCAAGGCATTAAGGTAGCGTTCTAAATCATGGATAATTAGCGAGGCAGTATCTTCGATACTCTCTTTCATAATCTCTCGGCCGTGCTTGGCATTCGCCAGTCCTGCCGCCAAGATCCTAGCCAGTGGAGAGCCACGGCGTAATTCACGCAGTTTTGCAGCGTCAAGTTGCTTGTTTTGCAACCAGGACCACACCTGATTCAGCAAACTTCGCGGCGCGACTTTATCGGGATTCAATTTAAGGAAGCGATCTACACAGATTGCCATCGCAATAATAGAGGACGCAATAATGGGCAGCATTAGCCAACCGCCGGCTTTCACCAATTCCAGCACATTCAATCCCTTCAATTTTTATGTGCAGGCATTATACGTAGGGAATGCCGGGGTAAAAAGCGAATCAGTGTCCGGAATGCAATTTGCTGCATATTTCCTCGCCAGATTCCGGCGAATACCCATCAATTTGCCAATAGTATCGACCGCCCCCCCATATTTTTTCTAAGGCCGCGCCGAATTCGTCTAATCTAAACTGAATACTCCCATGATAGGCCGTAGACCAGCATCGAGTCCCCAGCTGCGTGTAACGCTGAGTTACCGACTCCGCTGGGTGCCCATAGCGATTATTGCGACCCGCAGAAAACACCGTATGGGAAGGTGACACCGCGCGAAGAAACTCGATGCTTGATGAGGTTTTACTGCCGTGATGGGGGGCGATTAATACATCTGCCGACAAAGTTTGTCCGCTCGCGATCAATTCGCCCTCAATCGATTTTTCTATATCTCCCGTCAGTAGCAAGGATGTCCCGGCCAAGCTAATCCGTAGTACGCAAGATGCGTTGTTTCCCGCCAAACTGCGGTCGCCATTGCTATTAAGGAACTCAAAATCGACCCCATCCCAAGTCCAGCGATGGGGTCTAGCGCAAACCAAAGCGCCTTTATTTACCGCAACAAGGCTTTCGCCAACACGCAACTCAGCAACGTCTATTCCTTTTAACAGCGCCGGCGCAGCCCCTGCGTGGTCCCGATCTGCGTGACTGATCACCAACACATCTACCTTATCAATACCGAAGCGCCGCAAGGCTGGAATCACCACGGCATCTGCGGTATTAAAGCCACTACTGAAGTCAGGGCCAACGTCGTATATCAAGGTTTTTGTGGCTGTTTGCACCAGCACCGACAAGCCCTGCCCCACATCTAGCGCTGTCACCCAGGCTGAGCCCACGCTAGGTCGTGGCGCTGGCATCAAGAAAAGACATATGAGCGGCACCATCGCCAACCACTTTGCGGGGGTGCCGCGGGGCAGCAGTAACACCAATATAGAAATACTCATAAATACAAAGCTGAAGATGGAAATTGGCATAAAGACTTGCGGAAAACTCCCCGCAGCTAAGGTGAGTCCATTCAGCAAAATATCAAGCAAGTAGTCTGCAATCCGCCAACTCCTATCCGCCAGTGAAGGCGCCAAGCCCATGAATAGCAAACCGCAAAATAGTAAGGGTAGTATGAGTAATGTGAGTAGTGGAATAGCCAATAGATTAACCGGAAAGCTAACGGGGTTGATCCCATAGCCCCACATCATTAGCAGTGGAATTAGGCCCAGCAGCACAGCCCACTGGGAACGAAATATGCCTAGAACAAGATGGCTACCTAGCTGCTTGCTGCGCCGTCGGCCCTGAAAGGCAAACAGCAACACGCCAACCGCCGCAAATGACAACGTGAAGCCCGCTCGATGCGGCGCTAAGGGATCGACAATCAGCACCAGCAACATGGCAGTAATATATGCTTGCCACACCGAGATATTGCGCCGCAAACAAAATGCAATTAAAGCCGCCATCGCCATTATTAACGCGCGCTGCGTAGGTACCGAAAAACCGGCTAGTGCGGCATAGCCAAGCGCGAAACACAGACCGAAAATAGCGCCTATCACCAAGGTATTAGCACGTGGTACTAGCGCGCCAAACACGCGGCCGACAAGAAGCCCCCATGCCAAGACGATACCAATATGCATGCCAGATATCGCCATTAAGTGGCTGGTGCCGGTCCGCGCAAAGACCTGCCACTGCTCACGGCCAATATCGCTGCGATCAGCAAACAGCAGCGCCTTCATAATATTGCCATGGCGATACCTTTCAAGATGGCGGCCGATCTTAGCCACAATCCCCTGCCTCACGTTATTAAATGACCGCGCAGGCTTTGAATCTAGGTAGACCGACATCTCGGGCTTACGCACATAACCGCGACCAGAATAGCCGCTAGCAAACATCCACCGGCCGTAATCAAATGCGCCCGGCGATTGATAGCCGTAGGCTTGGCGCAAACGCAGGCTCGCCGTGAAAACGTCGCCAAATTGAGGTGGTGAGTCTGCATACCAATTCAACTGCACTAAGCCAGAACCGGAGTATGACGATGGAAGACGACATTTCTTGGCGGGTAAATCGTCGTCGCACGCTAGTGCTATTAAATTTGCGTCAAATTGATAATAGGAGGTAAAGCCTTGCCGTGGCGCTGGAACGCTTACTACTTCCACCGTGGCGACAAAATCACTGGTGTTTAGACTCTCAGGTAATAATTGCGATACCCGCCAATGCCCAAAACAACTGGCGTAGCCAACAGCGAGCGAAAACGCCAACCAACTAGCGCTGAGCCTTGAGCGCAGCGCTACATGTAGCAGCGCACTCAAAAGGCAGGTTAGTCCTAATGCGACATAGCTGATCAGCGTGGAAGTAAACGCCACCGCTATAAAACCGACTATCGCTGCCGTCATCCATGACAACATGCTGGAGTCCCCCGCTGGAACCGTGCATAATGCCGCCCCTATATTACCGGTCTGCGGCTCGGTAGTTTTTATCTGTCAGAATAGTAAATTAGAATTGCACGGATGGCTCGAAAACTATTTAAACGCTGGCTACCGACGCCCGAAAAAATGCGCGAGCACCCCTCGGTTCGTATTTTTGGAAGCTTGCTGCATGATCCTAACCTCTGGCATCTGAACCGACGCTCGGTCACCGTGGCGTCGTTTCTTGGGCTGTTTATTGCTTTTGTACCCATTCCAACCCAAATGATCCTCGCCGCATTGGCGGCCATCGTATTTCGAGCTAATCTTCCTATCTCGGTGATGCTGGTTTGGATTACCAATCCCATCACTATGCCCGCCATCTTTTACTTCACCTATAAACTCGGCGCCTTGGCGATGGGGATACCCCCTAATACCTTTCACTTCGAGCTATCTTGGGCTTGGCTGGCCGAGGAATTCACCCATCTCTGGCGACCGTTGATATTAGGCTGTTTTCTTACTGGCCTGCTATCGGGTCTTGTTGGCGCCGCAAGTGTGCATATTCTTTGGCGTGTCCACGTGATTAAGCGCTGGCGCAAACGGCAGCAGTCTCGGCAAGCCAGACCTTAGCTCAGTGACTGCGCAAGGCCTCTGCCGGTGGCATTCTGGATGCCCGCCACGCGGGATAAATTGTCGCCAATAAACTCATAATATACGCGGTAGCACACACCATAAGTACATCAGGGATTCGAACATCTGACGGCAGGTAATTTATAGGGTAGACGTCGCTCTGCAATAACTTAACGCCAAAGACGCTTTCTATCCCAGCCACTAAATCACTAATACCTAATGCCAGCAGCACCCCGACAACTCCGCCAGCCGCAGCGCCGACCGCGCCGATAACTGCGCCATACGTCAGAAAAATACGCAATATATCGCCTTGGCTGGCGCCCTGACTCCGCAAAATACCAATATCCGCGCGTTTGTCATTGACCACCATCACCAGGGTCGACACCACATTAAAAACCGCCACGGCAACGACCGCCAACAGCATAATCACCACCAACTTACGCGACATTTGAATCGCGTGGTACATATTGCCAAATTGCTGGCTCCAATCCTTCAGCATGTAATCTCTGCCGTGAACCGATGCGAGTTCCCAGGCAATTTGAGGCGCGGCAAACACATCGTCAACTGACACTCTAAGCGATACCGGGGGCGCTTCGCTAAACAGTGACCGCGCCTGATTAATATGCATCAACATTAGCTGCTGATCTAACTCAGTGCCCGTCGCGACCACCGCGGCCACATTCATTTGCACAAACCGGACATTTTGCCGACCCTCAGCCTGCGGTACGCCCAGCGTTACTCTATCCCCCGCTTCTATCACCAGACGATCGGCCAGCGCTTTGCCAAGAATAAGACCCGATGCGTCTGGTGTTAATATATCGAGATCAACATATTCCTCAATAACAGAAACCCGTTTTTCCGCCGCGGGGTCTATACCAAAAAATACACTGGGCTCAACCGCAGCGCCCTTTATTAACATGGCGTTGCCCTGCACAAATGGCGCAGTGGCCAGCACATGGGGATGACGCTCAACGTCTAGCTTAAGTTGCTGCCAATCGACTTGCTGATCGGACCAAGGTTGCAGAGTGATATGCGGCACCAAGGCTAAGATTCGATTACGCATTTCCCGGTCAAAGCCGTTCATCACCGACAGCACCACCACGAGCAGTGCAACACCGAGCACCAGACCAAGCATCGATAAGCGCGACAAAAACGACACCAGCTGATTGCCAGATCGATCTGCGCTGTAGCGAAAACCAATATAGGCGGATAAGGAGCGCATTAGACCTTGGCCTCATGCAAGCAGCCATCATATAAGTTGAGCACCCTATCCATACGCCCAGCTAATGTTAAATCATGGGTCACTATCACCAAGCTAATCGCCAGCTCTTTATTTAATTCTAATAACAGCGCCTGCACGGCCTCTGCATTGTCGCCATCCAGATTACCGGTTGGCTCATCCAGTAAAACGCAAGCGGGCTCATTAACTAGGGCTCTTGCTATCGCTACGCGCTGCCGTTCGCCACCAGAAAGTTGCGAGGGCCGATGTTTTAACCGATGCCCCAAACCAACCCGATCTAATAAAGCCCCCGCGCGCTCAAAGGCCACAGCCCGCTTGTCACCGGCAATTAACAAGGGCATGGCGGCATTTTCAAGAGCAGAGAACTCATTGAGAAGATGGTGAAATTGATACACAAAGCCCAGTTCTCGATTGCGTAAACGGCTGCGATCACGATCACTCATTGCCGCAATATCACGCCCTCTCACCAGCACTCGGCCTTGCGATGGCACATCTAGACCACCGAGCATATGCAGCAAGGTCGTTTTACCCGCGCCCGATGGGCCTACAATAGAGATACGTTCTCCGCTGGCAATATCCAAATCGATGTCGTTCAAAATGGTAAGTTGCTCTGAACCTTGAACATAGAACTTGCGTAATTTACGGCACGCTAATACAGAATCACTAGGAACCGAATCAGCAGAGGTAGAACCTGACATCACATCAGCAGTAGACATAACAACACTCTTTACTCATAGCGCAGAGCCTCCGCAGGCTGGACCCGAGACGCCTGCCACGCAGGGTACAAGGTCGCCAAAAGGCTTAATAACAAGGCAAACCCACTCACAACTGCGACATCCGACCACTGTAAAAATGACGGCAAGCGGGTAATAAAATAGACGTCCGGATTAAAAATTTGCATACCACTTAGCTGCTCCAGCCAAGCCACTAGGTCACCGACATAAATCGCCAGCGGCACACCCACAATCAAACCCAAGCACAGACCAATAATACCGGTTGCCATACCGTAGACCACAAAGGTCGCCATGATGGTGGCAGGTGTAGCACCCATGGTGCGGAGCACCGCAATAGATCCGCGCTTGCCCGATACCGCCATACTAAGAATAGAAACAATATTAAACGCAGCAATTAATACGATGAATAGCAACAATAAGCGCACCATCTGCTTCTCCATTTTCACTGCATGGAAAAGACTTCCCTGGCTATCACCCCAAGTTACCGCGATGCTACCTGCTGGCATCATTGCCGCAAGCTTGGGTAATAACTCTGGAGCGGCAAACATATCCGCTAGCTGAATACGCAAGCCTTCAACATCATCACCCAACTGATAAAGTCGCTGGGCGTCCGCAATATGAATAAATGCACTCGTGCCATCAAGTTGCGCACCGGCGCTAAATACGCCGCTAACCTGAAATCGTTTTTCGCGGGGAAACAAGCCAAAGGGGGTCACCGTCACTTTGGGTAAAATAACAGTAAGGTCATCGCCCACATTCACGCCGAGCTGACGGGCTAGAATATCGCCTAAAATAATCTGGTACTTGCCGGCATCATCACCCAAGTACTGCCCCGCCACCATATGTTCCGCGACCGCAGACACCGATCGCTCCTGCTGGGGTTCAATGCCGTATAGAGCAACACCACGGAGTCGCTTGAAAGATGACAACATAGCTTTCCCGCCCACATAAGGCGCCACCCCTTTCACGCCATCGCTGCCTTGGAGCTTCTGGATGTATTCAGGCCAATCAGCCAAGCGCTCTTGAGGGCCTTGTATATAGCCGTGGGGAACGACCGACAATACCCGCTGCTGCAACTCCCGTTCAAAGCCGTTCATGACCGACATCACCACAATAAGTGACACGGTGCCAATCAGCATTCCCAGCAATGAGAACCAAGACACCAGCGACAGGAAACGATCACTGCCAGAGGCGCGATAAAAATAGCGAATGCCAATACGAAGAAAAAGCGGAACTGCCATAGCGGTGAATACAAAAATCCCTGTTGTAAATCTGCGCCTATACTATCACTAGGCACCAAATGATTGCGCTGTGATCCGAATAATTATTAAGCTGGTATGGCGCGACTACATAATATCGATATCTGAGAGGAAGATTAAATGCTTTTGATACTCCACCCCAACATCAAAGACACAGACCCTGCGTACATCAAGACTCTCGCTCACCTCCAGCAATTATCAGGCATTACAGTACAGCACCACCAAGTCAGCGGCCAAGAGCAGCTGCTGCATGAAATATATCTGCTGGGTAGCACCCATGCCCTAAGCATCGATGAAATAGAAGCGCTGCCGGCGGTAGAAAAAGTAATCCGAATATCGGAAGAGTATCGCATTTTAGGTCGCCACAAGGCTGTCCAGCGCCAAACGGGCTTCCAGTATAAAGGCTTAAGCTTCGATCAAGACTCACTGCATATCTTTGCCGGCCTGTGCGCGGTCGACAATCCTAAACACGTCGAAGAAATGATGATCGCGCTGAAAGCTAACGGCCTCAGCTGTACGCGAATGGGAGCGTATAAACCGCGAACCAATCCCTACGCGTTTCAAGGTCATGGTAAAACGTGTTTACCTTGGGTTTTCGACTTGGCAGGTAAACATGGCATCAAGGTCATCGCCATGGAAGTCACCCACGAAAGCCACATGGAGGAAATAGATCAGGCCCTGCAGGCCGCGGGCAATCCATGCGGCGTGATTATGCAGATCGGCACTAGAAATACGCAGAATTTCGAACTTCTAAAAGCGATCGGCAAGCAAAATGAATATCCCGCCTTGCTGAAACGTGGTTTCGGTATCACCCTCAGCGAATCACTAAATGCCGCCGAATATCTCGCCAGCGCCGGGAACAGTCAGGTGATCTTTTGCCTCAGAGGGATGAAAAGTGAATTTGGTGCACCCCACCGAAACATGGTGGATTTTGCTCAGGTGCCCACGGTTAAACGCTTGACGAGAATGCCGGTGTGTATTGATCCGTCCCACTCGGTGGGAAGCAGAGACATCGCCCCAGATGGCGTACTTGAGCTCTGCCACGCAACTGCCCAAGGCGTGCTAGCCGGCGCGAATATGGTCTTGGTAGACTTTCACCCCGCACCACTAAAGGCACTAGTAGATGGCCCTCAGGCGTTAACCATAAATGAATTAGAGCCCTTCCTGAAGGATATGGAGATTGCTAGAGCAGCTTATTTAGCGCGGGTGGATGCATGGAAACAGCATACGGCCAATGCATAACTTTATGGCCATGGCCGATAGCAAATCGGAGTCAAGGAAAAATACGGCGGGAAAGGTGCACTTAAACGAAGGTATTAGTATCACTACTCTGCGCGGGCCAACACCCGCAACGAGTATTAGCTAGCGTCGTAAAACTCTGTTTTAGATGCCGTCTGCCGAGATTTGTCATTCTCTTCAGTACACTTATTAGGGTCATTGCCGCAAAGATCACAAATATAATCTGGATCATTAAGGGCAGCGCCCACACCACCGCAAGAACCTGCAATCGGCTTGCGCCCCAGCAGTACCCCGATGGACATCGCGCCAACGATAAGGAGCATTACGATAAAAGCTGCAAAAACGGTCGCCATATTAATTCTCCTCTTCTAGATAGGGGCCAAACGATGAGCTATAACGGCTACTAAACCCGTCATCTGTCTTCTCTACTAAGTAAACAGGAATAGCCAATTGTTCCGCCAGCTGCATGGTTTTTTCACCACCCAATACCAAAAATGCCGTGGCCATCGCATCTGCAAAAGCACAAGACGGGTCCAACACGGTGACTGAGGCAAGATTATGCGTAATCGGCCGACCAGTGCGTGGATCGATGGTATGTGAGTAACGCACACCATTTTCTTCAAAGTAGTTTCGATAATCCCCGGACGTCGCCACCCCAATATTAGCTAATAAAATGGGCGTGGTTTTATCAACGTTTAAATCCGGGCTTTCAAGGCCAATTCGCCATGAGTCCCCTCGGGGGCTAAGTCCGGCAACGCGCATTTCGCCGCCAATCTCAACTAAATAATCCGCACTGCCTAAGGACTCTAGCCATAAAGCGACGGCATCTACACCGTAACCCTTGGCTATGGCCGATAGGTCAATACGCAGCGGCGCAGTTTTTTTAATCTTGTGCTCCGCCAGATCTAACTCGATACGGTCAAAGCCAACGTCTTGTAAGGCTTTATTAATCGCACCCTCGTCAGGTCTGCCGTCGTGTCTATCCGGTCCAAATCCCCACAGATCAACCAGCGGACCGACGGTGACGTCAAACGCACCATTACTCAACCAACTTACTTCTACCGCCAACACCAAAATATCAAACAGCATCGGCGTAAGCTGATGCCACTCGTCCGCTGGCATGGTATTTATCTGGCTAAGCTCGGAGTCGGAAATATAAGTAGACGCGATTTGATTAAACGCCATAAGGCGTTCATCTAAAGCCGCTTTTAAGGACTGCTCTGTCCATTCACCGGGATTACGCAGGGTAATATGATAGGTAGTACCCATCGTCATGCCGCTGAGCTGCAAAAATTCCGGCGGCGTTGGAGAACAGGCACTTAATACGCATAAAAGCAGCACCAAGGCTGCTTTTATCGGGCGGTATATAATTTTAGCCACCAAAGTCATCAAGCAGGATATTGTCAGCCTCAACACCAAGGTCTTCAAGCATTTTAACAACCGCTGAGTTCATCATTGGCGGGCCACACATATAGAACTCGCAGTCCTCTGGCGCGTCATGGTCCTTCAGGTAGTTTTCATACAAGACTTGATGAATAAAACCCGTTTTACCCGTCCAGTTATCTTCCGGCTGCGGATCTGATAATGCCAAATGCCATTCAAAATTGTCATTTTCAGCGGCCAGCTTGTCATACTCTTCTACGTAGAAGGCTTCGCGCATTGAACGCGCACCGTACCAAAAAGTAATTTTGCGCTTTGAACCAAGGCGTATAAGTTGATCGAAGATATGTGAACGCATTGGCGCCATACCAGCACCGCCACCCACAAACACCATTTCCGCGTCAGTGTCTTTTGCGAAGAACTCACCAAAAGGACCGTATACCGTAACCTTATCGCCAGGTTTGAGATTAAACGTCCAAGAAGACATTTGACCCGCTGGCAGCGACAAGTTGTTTGGCGGCGGTGTTGCAGCGCGAATATTGAATTTAACAATGCCCCGCTCTTCTGGATAATTTGCCATAGAGTAAGCGCGGATTACCGTCTCTTCGACTTTTGACTCTACGTTTAAAAAGCCAAAGCGCTCCCAGTCCCCTTTATATTCTGCGGGAATATCAAACTCAGAATATTTTAGATGATGCGGTGGACACTCTAGCTGAACGTAACCACCTGCACGGAAGTTAACATTCTCGCCTTCGGGCAGTTTCAGCACCAACTCTTTAATAAAGGTTGCCACGTTGTTATTAGACTCAACGGTGCATTCCCATTGCTTAACGCCGAACACGTCTTCAGGTACTTCAATTTTCATGTCCTGCTTAACCGGAGTCTGGCAGGATAAGCGCCAGCCTTCCCGGGCTTCACGAGGACTGAAATGGGTTTCTTCGGTAGCCAGCATAGAGCCGCCACCATCTGTAACAATACACTTACACTGCGCGCAGGTGCCGCCACCGCCACAGGCAGACGCTAAAAATACGCCCTGCCCAGATAGAGTGTTAAGCAATTTATCACCAGCTGCTACTGTAATTGTTTTCTCGCCATTGATCTCAATAGTGACATTGCCGCTACTCACTAAACGCGAGCGCGCAAATAAGATAATGCAAACCAGCGATAATACTATCGCGGTAAACATTCCCACACCGAGAATAACTACTGTATTCATAACTAGGTCTCCCGTTCTTCTCGGTTAAAGGACAATGCCGCCGAAGGACATAAAGCCCAAAGACATCAAGCCAACGGTGATAAAAGTAATACCTAAGCCACGTAGGCCTTCTGGTACGTCACTGTACTTCAACTTTTCGCGAATCCCCGCTAGCGCCACAATCGCTAAGGCCCAGCCAGTACCGGCACCAGCGCCGTAAACCACCGACTCCGAGAAATTATAATCGCGTTCAACCATAAACAATGAACCACCCAAAATCGCGCAGTTAACGGTAATCAATGGTAGAAACACACCCAGCGCGCTGTAGAGCGCAGGGACATATTTATCCAAAACCATTTCCATTATCTGAACAATGGCGGCAATAACACCGATATAGCTCAACAGCCCAAGAAAGCTTAAATCCACCTCTGGGTAACCGGCCCACGCTAAACCACCTTCTCTAAGTAAGTGATTATAGATAAGACTATTAACTGGTACGGTCACAGCCATAACTACGATCACAGCAATACCCAAACCAAGCGCAGCTTGGATTTTTTTGGAGATAGCCAAGAAGGTACACATACCCAAGAAAAAACTCAGCGCCATATTTTCAAGAAATACCGAGCGCACGAATAGGCTAATGTAATGTTCCATTAAAAGGCCTCCTTAACACTGCGGGTATTTTTAGTAATCTTAAAATCGGCTTCTTCAACTTGTTCTTTCTTCACGGATCGAACCACCCAAATGAAAATACCAATCAAAAAGAAGGCACTTGGAGGTAATAGCAACATACCATTCGGAACATACCAGCCGCCATCAGTCACCAGCGGAAGTATCTCGTAGCCCAACAGCTTGCCCGAGCCAAACAACTCGCGAACCACTGCCACGGACAACAGCACAACGCTGTAGCCTAAACCGTTACCTATACCGTCGACAAAACTCGCCACCGGCGGATTCTTCATGGCATAGCCTTCGGCACGACCCATGACGATACAGTTAGTGATAATCAGACCGACAAACACCGATAACTGTTTACTGATTGCGAACGCGTATGCTTTAAGCAGCTGATCAACCAATATAACCAAGGACGCAATGATTACCATTTGCACGATAATGCGGATGCTGCCAGGAATTTGCTTGCGAATCAGCGATACCAAAAAGCTCGAGCAGGCGGTAACCAAGGTCACCGCGAGACACATTACCAGTGTCACCTTCAAACTAGAGGTCACTGCCAAAGCCGAACAAATACCCAATATCTGCAGCGCAATAGGATTATTTTTGATAATTGGATTGGTTAGGGCTTCTCTCATTGTCGACATAGTCTATGCCTCCCCTTGACGCAAGTTACGTAAGAATTCTTGGTAACCCAGCGCACCCATCCAGAATTGCAACAAGTTGCTGACACCACGGCTAGTTAATGTCGCACCAGATAGGCCATCCACTTTATTAATAGCGCCTGGTGTTGACGAATCCACATTACCTTTGACTAGTTCAATGGCAACCTCGCCATCATCATAAATTTCCTTGCCATGCCACAAGCCTTTCCATTTAGGGTTATCTACTTCGCCGCCCAAGCCTGGGGTTTCGCCATGCTCGTAGAATCCTAAACCAGCAACAGTATTATAATCCTCTTCTAAGGCCAGATAGCCGTAGAGAGTAGACCAAAGGCCATAACCACGAACCGGCAAGATCACTTTTTCATAATTACCGCTTTCACCGATCAGATACACCAGCCCAAAGTTCTCGCGGCGTCGTATATCAGCCAAGTCATCGTCACCCAATGCAATTGAGGTGTCGCTATCCTTCGCTATTTTAGACTGTTCAAAACCTTCAAGCGCAATCTCGTCGGTAAACTTACCCGTGCGCAAATCAACAATTTTTGTCGTTACTTGCTTGAACTGAGCTTCAATATCTTCACCCGGAACCAGCAAGCCCGCTGCCGCCAAAATATTCTTTTTACGGTCTAGTGCTTTATTCGCCACCTGAGCCGGCTTCAGCATTACTGCAGCACTGGCAACAACCAGCGCGCACACAATACAGAGGACTAGGGCAACCAGCAGCGTTCTCTGTGTACTATCGTTATTAGCCACGTGCCAACCTCCGCTTGATGTTCGCCTCGACCACAAAATGATCGATTAAAGGTGCAAATAAATTGGCAAACAAAATTGCCAGCATAATGCCCTCTGGGAAGGCGGGGTTCACAACTCGGATCAAGATCACCATCACGCCGATGAGTACACCATAAACCCACTTGCCGGTATTCGTCATTG
This sequence comes from Zhongshania sp. R06B22, assembly GCF_040892595.1. Lineage (NCBI taxonomy): Bacteria > Pseudomonadati > Pseudomonadota > Gammaproteobacteria > Cellvibrionales > Spongiibacteraceae > Zhongshania > Zhongshania arctica. The sequence goes on from NZ_JBFRYB010000001.1 coordinate 2,458,290, forward strand.
AGGCAGAGACTGGGTCTGTCGCCATAAACATCATACCGAAAGCCAGCCCCCCAACGACCATATGCCAGTGCCACGGCATGGCCATCATTAGGTTAGTGCTGCTATCCATGGAGTTGAATAAGGCCGTGAGCGTAAATGTACCGAGTAACACACCGGCAACAATGCGCCACGATGCAATACCGGTCCAAAGTAAAACAGTGCCGCCAATGAGTATAGCCAGTGTAGACACCTCACCCATTGAACCGTGTACGTTACCAATAAAGGCATCCATCCAAGTCATCTGCTGCTGCAGTGCAGCCATGCCGTCGCTGGCTGCAATCGACAGAGCAGTTGCCCCGGTATAACCATCGACCGCGGTCCATACTGCATCACCTGACAATTGAGCAGGATAAGCAAAGTAAAGGAACGCACGTCCGGTTAGAGCCGGGTTAAGGAAGTTTTTGCCAGTACCGCCAAACACTTCTTTACCGATGACAACACCGAAGCTGATACCTAGGGCGACTTGCCACAGCGGAACACTCGGAGGGCAGATCAGCGCAAACAGTATAGAAGTAACAAAGAAACCTTCGTTGACTTCATGACCGCGCTTCATCGCGAACAGCACTTCCCAGAAACCGCCAGCAACAAAGGTTACCGCGTAAACCGGAATGAAGAACCAGAAGCCGTGCCAGAAATTATCCCAAATACTTGCTGGGTCGTAACCGGCCAACATTGAAATCATGACATGGCGCCAGCCCTCACCTGCTACTAGGCCGGTATCCAGCATAATTTGGTTGGCCTGGAAGCCAATATTCCACATACCATAGAACATGGCCGGAAAGGCGCAAAACCACACTGTAATCATCACGCGCTTCAGGTCAACACCGTCGCGAACATGAGCATTTGTCTTAGTTACGGATGATGGTGAGTAAAAAATAGTATCGGCTGCTTCATACAGCGCATACCACTTTTCAAAACGACCACCTTTTTCAAAATTCGGCTCGATATCATCGAGAAATTTTCTCAGGCCCATGATTTAACCCTCTGTCTCTATGCGGCTTAAATTGTCACGAAGGATTGGCCCATACTCATATTTGCCTGGGCAAACATAAGTACATAGCGCGAGGTCTTCCTCATCCAATTCCAAACAACCTAAGGTTTGTGCAACCTGGGTATCACCAACGATAAGTGAACGCAGCAACTGGGTCGGCAAAATATCTAGGGGCATCACTTTTTCGTATGCCCCAATTGGCACCATTGCCCGCTCACTGCCATTCGTGCTGGTAGTATAAGAAAAGCGCTTTTTGAAGAACTGCGACAAGTAAATGCGCAGCAAGGAATGTTTGTTCACCCCTGGAGATAACCAGCCCATGAATTGACGGTTATTACCTTCTGCGAGCACCGTTACTTGATTGTGGTAACGCCCTAAAAATGCGGTTGCGCCGCGCGCCGTCCTGCCACCCAACACCGAGCCAGATACAACACGGTTGTCGCCTGGGACAAGTTGCCCCGCGCACAACTCTTCAAGGCTGACACCCAAACGAGTTGCAATTAAACGTGGCTTCTCAACCTGAGGACCCGCGAGCGATACCACGCGGTCAACACTCAATTTACCTGTGGTGAACAACTTGCCAAACGCGATAACGTCTTGATAGCCAATTGACCACACAATCTTGGTCGCACTCGCCCCTTCCAAGAAGTGAATATGGGTACCCGCCAAGCCTGCAGGGTGGGCGCCACTAAATTCAGCGACGTGCAGTTGGTCATTATCTAAACTAGGAATATTACTGTTTGGGGCCACACACAAATGGACTTTACCGGCGGTTAAACGGCACAGCAGCTCAAGTCCATTGGTGAAATCTTGCTCTGAGCGCGCGATGATGAGCGCCGGATCAGCAGCCAAGGGCTGGGTGTCAATCGCCGTGACAAATATTGCGGCTGGGCTACTACCAATAGTAGGGATGCGGCTAAATGGACGGGTACGAAACGCAGTCCAAAGCCCAGACTCTACGAGCTTTTCAGTCACCTGCTCTGCTGTCAATGTCGACAAGGCAGACGCTTCATACTGGGTAAAACTCTGGTAGTCGTCTTCTTCTACATCGATGACCACCGATTGCAGAACACGCTTCTCACCGCGATTAATCGCAGAAACAAGACCTGTTGCCGGCGAGGTATAACGCACGCCTTCATTTTTCTTGTCCGTGAATAAAAGTTGACCTGTTTTGACACGATCGCCGGTTTTGACAGCCATAGTAGGCTTCATACCAATGTAATCGAAACCAACTACCGCAACCGAACGCACTTTTGAGCCTGGCTCAATACGCTGATCGGGCTCACCCGACATGGGTAAATCCAGCCCCTTGGTAATTTTGATCATAAGTTTGCCTAACACTCTTACGGTTAAACGCGAAATTGCAAATCGGCTTAAGCGGAGTGCGAAAGCGCTCCGGAAATAATGCGACAACTGAATTCACAGCTAAGCATTAAAAAACTTCCGCAAGTATAAAGACTCACGGATGTGCTTGCTAGAGCAAGACCAAGGATAAGACCAACTTTGCAAACATTTACGGTTAGGCCAGCCAGGGATATTAGCTGAGCTGGCCTCCTCGTTTAGTCCTGAGGGTAAACCGCGTAATTTACCCCGGCCATTTGCTCAAGAATGCGATGCACCTGGCAGCTGTAACCAAATTCATTGTCGTACCAGCAATACAACACCGCACTTTTGCCGTTGACAATGGTCGCCTCACTATCGAATACACAAGCATGACGTGAGCCGACAAAATCGCTGGACACAACTTCTGGCGAGTTTGAATAATCGATCTGCTTACGCAGCGGCGAATGCAATGCCACCCGGCGCATAAACTCGTTCAACTCCTCAACCGTTGTCTCAGTCTTCAGGTTCAACTTCAAAATAGCCAAAGAGACATTAGGCGTGGGCACACGAATCGCGTTACCGCTAAGCTTGCCCAATAACTGCGGAAGTACTTTGCCAACTGCCTTGGCGGCTCCAGTTTCGGAGATAACCATATTTAATGGCGCGCTGCGGCCGCGACGATCACCTTTGTGGTAATTATCGATTAAGTTTTGGTCGTTGGTATACGAATGGACCGTCTCAACGTGGCCACCCTCAACGCCAAATTTATCATCTAACACCTTTAGCGGTGGCGCTATGGCATTGGTGGTACAGCTTGCAGCTGAAATAATCGTATCCGTCGGCAGGATCTCATGACTATTGACGCCGTGAACAATATTCTTCATATCACCCTTACCGGGCGCCGTCAGAATAACCTTGGAGATGCCTGGGCAGCCCAGATGTACAGATAAACCTTCTGTATCGCGCCATTTACCAGTGTTATCCACAAGAATAGCGTCGTTAATACCATATTTGGTGTAATCAACCTCGGCAGGCGAATTAGCGTAAATAACTTTCACTTCGACGCCATTAGCTACAAAAGACTGCCTATCTTCGTCTACACGAATTGTGCCGTTAAACGGTCCGTGTACCGAGTCACGACGCAGCAGACTTACGCGTTTCACTAAATCGTTTTCGGCGCCACCATGGCGGACAACAACGGCTTTTAAGCGTAAATTGTCACCACCACCGGCCTTTTCAATTAGCAGGCGTGCGACTAAGCGACCAATACGGCCGAAGCCGTAAAGCACTACGTCGCGGGCTGGACGAACGGGTTCTTTAGAAACCCCAATCAAGCCTGCGACCTGGCTGCGAACAAATTCTTCTACTGATTTACCGGCTGGCTTGCCGGTTTCTTCATAGGCAACCGCAATGCGGCCTGCATCAATATGCGCAGTACCGAGATCTAGGGTAGCCAATGCCTGAATGACGGGGAAGGTTTCGAACTCTGACAGCTCGTTTTGCTCTACCTGACGCACAAAGCGGTGCGCTTGCATAATATCTAGAACTGAGAGATTGGCCAGACTCTTTCCATAGATATAGGTTTTTACGTTATTGGTACGGTACAACTTACCAATTAGGGGAATCATCCCCTCTGCTAATGCTTCACGCTCTTTCCAATCGGCGAAGTAGTCATCAGGACGCTCACGTCTTCTTTCAGTCACGGTAGATACCCTTTGCTTTCGGGGGGAGAATTTGAGCGCGTATTATCTTTATTACTGCCCCCAAGTTCAACTGTTCAAACAATCTGAAGCAATGTAATAACTACCATTAGCAGGTTACAATGGCGTGTTAACCCTTTAAAGAAGTCGAATTTAAGCTGTGATTGAATTACCAACGATTGTAAAGCCAGCTAAGGGCGGAGCCCTTCACTGGGGCGGCATTCCCGCTGCCAGTCACGGCTTACTCGCCGCAGAGCTAGCTAACTCGCTAGATGCGCCACTGTTATTGCTCACCGCAGACACGGCCTCGGCATATCAACTGGAACAAAACCTGCGGTTCTTCGCAGATGGCCTGCCGGTAAAGCTACTTCCGGACTGGGAAACACTACCCTACGATAATTTTTCACCCCACGAAGACATTGTCTCTGAACGTCTGCGCACCTTAAGTGAGCTCACCACCATGCGCCGCGGTATTTTGGTCGCACCCATCAGCACACTAATGCAGCGTATCGCGCCACCAGACTACGTCAGCAAACACAGCCTGCTGCTTGATATCGGCCAAACCCTCAATATAGATAATTTTCGCCAGCAGCTAGAGAAAAGCGGCTATCGCCATGTCGATACCGTTTACCAGCATGGCGAGTATGCCAGTCGCGGCGCTATTCTTGATATTTTCCCAATGGGAAGCGAATCACCCTATCGCATTGACCTGCTCGATGAAGACATTGACAGCCTGCGGAGTTTTGACCCCGAAACCCAGCGCGGCATCGAGTCAGTCAAACAAATACGTCTGCTACCGGGCAAAGAATTACCCTTAGATGAAGGCGGCATCGCTCTATTTCGTCGCCACTGGCACGAAAAATTCAATGTCGACCACCGAAAATGCCCAATTTACCAAGACGTCAGTGACGGAATTGCACCGGCGGGCATAGAGTACTACCTGCCGCTGTTCTTTGAGCAGACTGGAACACTATTCGACTACCTACCCGGCAACAGCTGGCTACTCACTGCCGCGGGCATTGAAGCCGCCGCAGAGCATTATTGGCAAGACATACAGCAGCGCTACGAACAGCGCTTGGGCGATATACGACGCCCAGTGCTTCCGCCAGCAACGGTGTTTCAAACCGTGCCAGAGATTTTTTCGCGACTTAAAGATTACCCGCGAATTACCATCAGCGAGACACCTTTTCCAGATTCTGCTAAAAGCCATAATTTTGTCATCGGCAACTCGCCAACCCTGACCATAGACAGTAAACAAGCCGACCCTATCGCCGCCTTAAGAGCCTATTGCTGCGATCGCAGGATCCTGTTTTGTGCCGAGTCTCCCGGTCGCCGCGAAGCACTCATCGACCTATTAGGCCGACACAAACTCAAGCCCAAGGCGGTAAATAACTGGCGGGAATTCACCACCGGCAAAGACAGTATCAACGTCACCGTCGCCCCACTCGAAGAGGGTATGTCTGGCGTCTCACCAAGCCCCTTCGCTCTCATTGCTGAATCCCAGCTTTTTGGCAAGCGCGTATCTCAAAGCCGACGGCGCAAGAAGGCCAGTAGTACTGCCGAAAATGTCGTTAAAAATCTGGCTGAGCTGCGAATTGGGGCGCCGGTGGTACACGCCGATCATGGCGTGGGCCGCTATCTTGGTTTGCAAACCTTAAACATCGACAATCAAGCAAATGAATTTTTAAGCTTAGAGTATGCCGATAGCGCGAAATTATATGTTCCAGTCACATCGCTACAGCTCATAAGCCGCTACAGCGGGGCCGACGATGAGCTCGCGCCACTGCACCGATTGGGGACCGAACAGTGGAGCAAAGCCAAGCGTAAAGCAGCGGAGAAAATTCGCGATGTCGCCGCTGAGCTGCTGGATATATACGCCCGCAGGGAGGCCCGTCAAGGCCGCTCCTTTGAATTGAGCGACGAGGATTATTACGAGTTCGCCAACGCCTTTCCCTTTGAAGAGACGCCCGATCAGCAAACCGCTATAGAAGCCGTTATCGCAGATTTAAAATCTATTAAACCCATGGACAGACTGGTCTGTGGTGACGTTGGTTTTGGTAAAACCGAAGTTGCCGTGCGCGCCGCATTTGTAGCAGTACAAAATGATACCCAGGTTGCGATTCTGGTGCCCACCACCCTACTCGCCCAGCAACACTTTGAATCTTTCCGAGACCGTTTTGCCGACCTCCCCGTCAACATTGAAGTGCTATCCCGCTTTCGCAGCGCCGCCGAACAAAAATCGGTAATCGCCGAGCTGGCTGCGGGCAAGGTCGACATATTAATCGGCACCCATAAATTATTGGGCAACGAGATCGCCTATAAGAATCTTGGCTTGGTTATCATCGACGAAGAACACCGCTTTGGCGTTCGCCAGAAAGAGGCCCTCAAAAATATTCGCGCCGAGGTCGACGTTTTAACGTTAACGGCCACACCAATCCCCCGCACTTTAAATATGTCGATGGCCGGTATCCGCGATTTATCTATTATTGCGACGCCCCCAGCGCGACGACTTTCGGTAAAAACCTTTGTGCGCGAATCAGATCCGGCGCTAATAAAAGAGTCCATCCTTCGCGAAATACTACGCGGTGGCCAAGTTTATTATCTGCACAACGAAGTTAAGACCATTGATAAGACCGCGCGGGATCTCCAAGACATGATTCCTGAGCTACGTATTGGTATTGGTCACGGCCAAATGCGCGAGCGCGAACTCGAGCAGGTTATGAGCGACTTTTATCACAAGCGTCATAATGTATTAGTGTGTTCGACAATTATAGAAACGGGTATTGATGTACCCAACGCCAATACCATTATTATTGATCGAGCCGATAAATTTGGCTTAGCGCAACTGCATCAGCTCCGAGGTCGGGTTGGCCGGTCTCACCACCAAGCCTACGCCTACCTATTAACGCCGCCGGACAAACAGTTAACTGGCGATGCAGAAAAACGTTTAACCGCCATAAGCGAAGCGGACGCCCTAGGCGCTGGCTTTACCTTGGCTACCCAAGACATGGAAATCCGCGGTGCTGGCGAGCTGCTTGGCGAAGGGCAAAGCGGACAAATACACACCATCGGCTTTACCCTGTATATGGACATGCTAGACCGCGCGGTGCAGGCAATTAAAGCGGGCAAGAAAATGAATCTAGAAAATAGCAACGATGATCACATTGAAGTGAATTTACGCATACCGGCGCTAATACCCGATGACTACCTGCCCGATGTCCAAAGTCGTCTAATGCTGTACAAACGTATAGCCGGTGCTTCAAGCGGTGACGCCTTACGTGAACTTCAAATTGAAATGATCGATCGCTTTGGCTTACTGCCCAACCAAGTTAAAAACCTGTTCCGCTGCGCAGAATTGCGTTTACAAGCGGTTAAAATCGGATTGAGTAAGATAGAGGCGTCGGCGATATCGGGCCGCATAGAATTTGCTGAAGACACTAGAGTTGAGCCCTTAAGTTTGGTGCAGATGGTGCAGTCCGCTCCAGCAAGCTATCAACTCGATGGCGCCACCGCACTCAAATTTAAACATGACATGGAAGAACCACAGCAGCGCTTTGAATTTATTGAATCCCTATTAGAGAAACTAGCACCGACTCGATAGAACTGAGATAGTTTGTCTTGGCATTTAGAAATAATGTAACTAGATATTTAGATTGTCACGCGCTGACAAGAAAACAAAGAGATATTTTTATATGAACACACTTCATCGACGCCCACTTTATTGCTGTTCATTTACTGCTTTACTAGCGGTGGTAATGCTAGCATTTAGCGGCGTGGCAATGAGCCAGAACGACTCGCGCTTTCACGTTGACCTGGTGGTATTCGCAAATAACGATCAATCCAGTCAATACGAGGAAGACTGGCCGGATAATCTTCACCTCCGCTATCCACGAAATTGGCTGCGTATCGATAATAGTGGCAGTACGCTTCAGAAAGTCGACTATATGGATCCAGAGTTTGAGAAAGCATTCAACTCCCTGCGCCTGTCATCACGTTACAAACCGCTAATGCAAGCAAGTTGGCAGCAAGACTTACGCTCGCGAAAGCAAGCGCCAGCCATTCTCATTCAGGGTGGCAAACAATACGGTAGTCACTATCAACTAGAAGGCTATATACGTGTTGCGGTAGAACGCTATCTCCACCTAGATACTAATTTATGGATGACTAGCTTTGGTAACACGGCTGGCAACTATTACCTTCCGCGCCAGCCATTGAGCTTTAACGAACCAGAAGAAGAACCCGTTTTCGTCGACGAAAGTTTCGAGTCCAGCCCTGAATACGCAGAGTTTCTAAAACAAAACCCCAGCTATTTATCAGCGGACAATCAGGCACAGACGGCGGGCCAAAGTAATGCCGAGCCGATAGATCAAATAGTTGTAATGAAGCAGCAGCGAAGGATGCGGAGCGACGAGCTGCATTTTATTGACCATCCGCGATTTGGCGCCATCATAAAAATCACTAAGATCCAAGCCGCCCCAGCTAGCAGTGAGGCGAGCTTAGATAAAGGCGCTCAATAATCCGCGATGCAGTGCGCCAAAATAGATTTGACCTGCAGCATGCCAGTATCAATGACAGTCTGAATATCTTCCATAGTGATGATGTTTTCACTGAGGCCAGCACCCGGGTTCACTACCAGTGCGACTGAGGCGTATTCTATACCCGCCTCACGCGCTAAGCTTGCTTCGGGCATCGCTGTCATTCCGACAATATCGTTACCGTCACGCGCCAGACGATTTATCTCCGCGGCCGTCTCTAAACGCGGTCCCTGCGTGACCGCATAGACGCCATAATCTTCAAATGCAATATTGGCATCTACTGCGGCATTCGCCAAGCGCGAACGCAAGTCTTGACTGTAGGGAAAGCTAAAATCAATGTGCTCGACCTTACCGTTTTCACCATCGAAAAAGGTGTGCTCGCGCCCCCAAGTATAATCGTTAATCTGATTTGGAATCGCGATTACGCCAGTCACAAACCGCTCACTAATCCCACCGACTGCATTTACCGATACCAGCGCATCAACCCCGACTTTTTTTAATGCCGCGATGTTTGCGCGGTAATTAATGGCATGGGGAGGAATTTGATGACCTTTACCATGCCGTGCCAAAAACAAAAACTCAGCACCCTCGTAACGAATGCGCTGCAGCAGTGCGCTCGGCGCGCCATATACTGTCTCTACCTGTGACTCATCCAGAACTTCCGCGCCCGGCCAGTCGCACAAACCAGTACCGCCGATCACTGCAATTGTTTTACTCATTTATTTACTGCTCCATATTGCGCTCTGGCGCCTTTTCAATCGAAATAGGATCTAGCTTAATAGTGGTCGTTGGGAATGCAACATCCGCCCCTAAACCGTGGATAATATCGAGAACTTTCAGCAATACATCCTGCTTGATCTTATGATATTCAACCCACTTAGTGGTTTTGGTAAAGGTGTAGATAAAAAAGTCTAAAGACGAGGCATTATACTGATTGAAATTTACGATCAGCGTCTTCCCTAAATCAATGTCAGCGTGATTTTCCAGCATTTCTCGTACTTGATTGATAATGGCGGGCACCACGGCAGCGTCCTGATAACGTACACCAATGGTTTCATAAATGCGCCTATTCAACATCCGTGACGGATTTTCTACCGAAATCTGAGAAAAGGTGGCATTGGGAACATAGAGTGGACGCTGATCAAAGGTCCGAATTCGAGTTTGCCGCCATCCGATATTTTCCACCGTCCCCTCTATGTTTTTATCCGGCGAGCGCACCCAGTCACCGACTGAAAAAGGACGATCTAAATACACCATCAAACCGCCGAAAAAATTTGCCAATAAATCTTTTGCGGCAAAACCAACCGCAATACCACCAATACCGCCAAAGGCCAGCACCCCAGAAATACTGTAGCCAAGGTTTTGCAGCACCATCAGCGCCGATACGATAATCACCGCAGAACGCACCAACTTACCTAAGGCCATGACTGTAGTTTGATCTATAGGCTCATCTTTCGTCGTGTACTCCTCAGACAAAAGACCCAACTCTACCTGCCTAACCAGTGACACCAAGAACCAAGCCAAAATCAAGACCACGCCCACCGCACGCAGTGAATCTAACGCCGAGAAAACTTCCGCATCAGTAGACTTGCCAATCATCTCCAGTATATGACTGCCGCCGACCGCCCAAATCATTAACAAAGCCGGCCGCCGAGAAGCCGCTAATAAGGCGTCATCCCATAGATTGTGTGTTTTTTGAAATTTAATTTCGAGATGCGCAATCAATCGACCGAGCACTAGATTCAAACTTAGTAAAATAAGTACCAATACGAACACGTCACCCAGCCAGGGATATTCCTCCGGCTGAAAATTAGTCCACCACTGCTCCAGCATTGGGGCTTCCTCTGTATGCTGCTATACAATTTCATTTCTAAACACGACGCGCTTAGACAAATGAACCATAAAAACTAATATTAAAAACACAAAATAAGATCAAAAAGATCATCTATGCGGCTGAATATAAAGCCAATTGTATTGAAGACTGAGCTAAAACCCCAGCTCGCGCTGAAACTAACTGCGAAAAATACCTACTGGACAGCAAATCGCTAGGTGTTAGTTTGGAAAGCGTAGATCAACCGAGGTAAAAATCATGGCGACAATAAGACCCCAAGTTGGTTGTTGGTACAAGGAAATTGAGACCGGCCAACTATTTGAAGTAGTCGCCGTCGACGACGACAGCGATTCAGTAGAAGCCCAGCTAATAGACGGCGAGCTCAGTCAATACGATATGGATAGTTGGGATCTGCTCAATTTAGATATGGTGGAAGAACCCGAAGATTGGCGAAACGCATTTGAATTAAGCGATGACGATTACCGATTCTTAGATGACACCATGGTCCCCGAGAGATGGAACCCATTGTCAGAAATTGAATCAGATATCGTAAATGGCATAACCGACGAGTATTAATACCGGTCGGCATAGCGCCGACGAAGAATTATCAAAGCGAGGTCTCGCACTCTTCTCCAACCTGCTACGGCAGGTTTTTTTGTTTTCGGCCTTCCATATTCCAAATTAGCAATGCCTATTGCCATCCAAATAATACTGTATATAATGCCAGTTACTGTATAAGTAACCAGATGCCAACACTATGGAAAAATTGACCGCCAGACAGAGTGAAGTCCTCCAGTTAATCAAAGACCATATCGGCGAAACCGGCTATCCGCCGACCAGAGCCGAGATTGCCAAACAGCTAGGATTTAAGTCACCCAATGCCGCTGAAGAGCATCTCAAAGCGTTGGCGCGCAAGGGGTCCATCGAGATTATCGCCGGTGCTTCACGCGGTATTAGGCTACCCGAGAATCTTGGTCTACCTATTATTGGTCGAGTTGCGGCCGGTAGCCCTATTCTCGCCGAAGCCCATATTGAAGATTACTGCGACATGCCTGGATCCATCTTTTCCCCAAGCGCTGATTATTTTCTCAGGGTTAAAGGGGACAGTATGATCAACGCAGGTATTTTCGATGACGACCTTCTCGCTGTGCATCGGACTAATACTGTTCGCAATGGTCAAATCGTTGTTGCACGAATCGACAATGAAGTCACGGTCAAGCGTTTCAAACAGCAAAAAAGCAAATTCCATATCTCACTACTTGCTGAGAATCCTGATTACCCACCAATTGACGTGGACCTCCGAGAGCAAGACTTTGCAATCGAAGGCCTAAGTGTTGGTATTTTACGGCGCGGGAGTTAAGAATTATGTCATGCCTCGAACAAATGCCCTTACATTACAATCCCCTACCAATAGCGGGCGGAGGACAGGTCACCGAAATAGCAATGCGCAGCGACGCGCATTTGTCTAGGCCCATGCTTGCCGCCATGATGATCGAGCTAAGTGGCAACTCTGATGAGCGCTGGTTGTGCTGGGTTGCTGATAGGCCATTGCGCCCGCTGTTAAACGCGGATATACATCAGCACGGCCAAAAAATCCTGCAAGTAGTGTCTAACAGTACCCGTGATCTGAGTGAAATTGCGATAAGAGCATTAGAGCGCGGTAAAAGTCATACCGTCGCTATTTTACTGGAAAGACCACTTAGAGATGATGAGCGACAAGCTCTGGAAGTTGCAGCCCTAGCGGGCTCAGCCGAATGCCTTGTTATTTTTATGCAATCCTAGCCTCTGTTAGTGGACGGTCTTGGCGTCTGGCCCTTGATCGTCCTCATCATCGAGATCTTCGTCGTCTATAAAGCCATCATCTTCAGCCGAGGTCGCTGCAGCCTCAATCCCCGCTTGCACCATAGCCCGTGCAACGTCTAGCACCGAACCAACAATGTGTTCTCGGGTTTCTTTTGAGAATTTAATCGTTACCAGCGGATTTTCATCACCTTCTGATCGCTGTAAGACGATATCTCCGTTTGCAAGTTCGACGAGTTCTAAATATGACAACACTAAAATATCCTTGATAAGGCGCTAAGGCCAACGCGGTGGCTATGACCACCTATTGTATCAAACCCGCCCAGCCTCACGCCAACCCATCAATATTCCATTAAGGTGGCGCGGTGACGGGCAATCAAAGACTTCAATTCAGTAAGGCATTCCGCAAAATCCACATTAACTCGCCCGGTACCGCTTGCATCACTAGCAATGACCCCAGCGGGTGATGCAGAGGTGGTCTGTAAAAACGGATAATCAACGATGGATTTAAGCCAACCCGTATAGGTTTCTCTATCAGCCAGTTCTATTATCTCTGGCGGCAAGTCCTGCCCCGCAAAAGAAGCCGCTTTAAACACGCCCTGCGGAACCGCTAAGCCAAACTTGGGCTGCTGATCAACTAGGTCGGCTAAGTGACTCTGATAGGCCAACAATAGCTGCCAAACAAGGGACTCTGACGCCGCTCTATGAAAGTGACCACCCCACTCCGCAGTGTCTGTCTTTTGCAGCTGACTTAGATATTGCTCGGCAAAGTAAACGTGCAAATTACACTGCCCACGAAAGCTTTCTTTCATACAAACTCCAGCGGGCTGCCGCTATCTCGCATCATCTCGATTATTTTGCTGGTTTAGCTTTTGGGGCTGCTTTCTTTGCCACTTTCTTAACAGGTTTCTTAGCCGCTTTTGCGCGCACTACCCACTTACCGTTTTCAAAGAAGGCTGACCAACCGGAGGGCTTACCATCTACTTCGGTTTGCACATATTGTTCTTTGGTCTTGCGGCTATAACGAATCACGCTGTCGCGGCCTTCTTTATCCTTAACTGGCGCATCAAAAAGAAAGGCGTACTTCTCATCGATCTCCGCACGATGCGGTAAAATTTCTTTCACCAGCGGCGCACGAGTTTCCCGGTTACGCGGAAAACCGCTGGCGGCAAGGAACAGTCCGGCCGCGCCATCACGTAAAATATAATGGTCGTCGACTTTCTCGCATTTCAGCTCAGGCATGGGAACCGGGTCCATTTTTGGTGGCGCGGCCTCCCCACTGCGAAGCAATTTACGAGTGTTTTTACACTCCTCACCAGTGCAACCAAAGTACTTACCAAAGCGCCCGGTTTTCAACTGCATATCTAAGCCGCACTTATCGCACTCAATAAGCGGACCTTCGTAGCCCTTAACCTTAAAGCTACCTTCTTCAATTTCATGGCCAGAGCAATCGGGGTTATTACCGCAAATATGGAGCTTGCGTGACGCGTCAATAACGTAGCTGTCCATTGCGGTATTACACAATTTGCAGCGCTTTTTAGTCAGCAAGAGCTTCGATTCGGCTTCGTCATCCTCGTTGTCAATACTGACAAAATCATCAGCAGACACCAAGTTTATGGTCTGTTTGCAGCGCTCTTTAGGCGGCAGCGCATAACCGGAACATCCCAAAAACACCCCGGTACTGGCGGTTCGAATTTGCATGTCACGGCCGCAATTTGGACAAGGTATATCAGTGCCAGTGGGTGCGTTTTGACGCATCCCCTCTTCACTCGCCCCTGCTGCCTCTAAGGTTTTGCGGAAATCAACGTAAAACTCGTTTAGCAGTATTTTCCAATTCTTATCGCCTGAGGCGACGGCGTCGAGCAGCTCTTCCATACGCGCGGTGAAGCTATAATCCAAGAGATTGCTAAAGCTCTCAACCAGACGATCAGTAACGATATCGCCCATTTTTTCAGCGTAGAAACGTCTATTTTCAACTTTAACGTAACCACGATCCTGAATGGTTGAAATAATGGAAGCGTAAGTAGATGGTCGTCCAATACCGCGTTTTTCTAATTCTTTCACCAAGGCGGCTTCTGAATAACGCGGCGAAGGTTTGGTAAAGTGCTGACTAGGGTCTACTTTTAACAAATCTAGACGTTCGCCCACTTTGACATCGGGTAGCTCTTGGTCGTCTTCTTTCTTGGCAACACCTGGCGGCTGTACTTTCATAAAACCATCGAAGCGCACTACCCGGCCGCGGGTGCGGAGCTCAAAAACCCCTGAGGTGACGGTGATTGACGTGCTAGTAAAATCAGCAGACGCCATCTGGCAGGCCAGAAATTGACGCCAAATCAATGTATATAAGCGCTCTGCATCACGCTCCATACCCGCCAATTGGCTTGGTTCAACCGTCACGTCCGAAGGGCGGATCGCTTCATGCGCCTCCTGCGCGCCCTCTTTACTCGAATATGAGCGCGGCGATTCCGGCAAATAGCTTTTTGCAAAATTTGATGAAATATATTCTCGACACGCGGTCACCGCGTCTGCACTCAAGTTGGTTGAGTCAGTACGCATATAGGTGATGTAACCGGCCTCATAAAGCCGCTGAGCCATCATCATGGTCTTTTTGACCCCAAAGCCAAGCCTAGTACTGGCAGCCTGCTGTAGCGTAGAGGTGATGTATGGCGCGCCGGGATGGCTCTTAGTCGGTTTATCCTCACGGGCACTGACTTTGAACTCCCCCCCCTTTAATGCTGACGCCGCGGCCATGGCGTCGGTTTCGTTATCGGGCCGAAAATTCTCGCCGGCCTGCTTCTTCACTTCTAGACGCAATTTTCCCGACGCGGATTCATTGTCAGTATGAATCTGCCAATATTCGTCGGGTATAAAAGCCCTGATTTCCTTTTCGCGATCCACAACCAAGCGCACCGCAACCGATTGTACGCGCCCAGCGGAAAGCCCCCGTGCGACTTTTGCCCACAGCAGCGGCGACACCATATAGCCGACCACACGGTCTAGAAAACGTCTAGCCTGCTGGGCGTTAACCCGGTCGATATCGAGCTCGGTGGGCTTTTCAAATGCAGCTTTAATCGCTTTTTTGGTGATCTCATTAAAGACCACTCGCTTGTAACGACTATCGTCGCCACCAATGGCTTCGCGTAAATGCCATGCGATAGCTTCTCCCTCGCGATCCAAATCCGTTGCGAGGTAAATGGTGTCGGCGTTTTCAGCAAGCTTTTTGAGCTCGTTAACAACCTTTTCCTTACCAGGCAATATTTCGTAGCGCGCCTTCCAGTCGTTATCTGGGTCTATACCCATACGCCCGACCAACTGTTCGCGGGCCTTGGTCTTTTTATGAATTTCTTTTTCTTCTGGGGACATTTTGCGGGTCAGCGCCGCCGCCTTTGCACGCTGCTTAGCGTCAACCGGCGTGGCTTTACTGCTACCGCTCGTCGGTAAATCGCGGATATGGCCAATACTGGACTTAACGATAAAGTCGTTGCCCAGATACTTGTTAATGGTCTTCGCCTTCGCTGGCGACTCCACAATAACTAAAGATTTGCCCATATTATCCTTCTGCAATTATATAAAAAATGTGACGCCTTAACGGCGAGAGGCGACATATATAAGTGTTCATTTCCTCAGGGTCAAGGGCGACGTGCCATCGCGACCCACACCAATCAGCTACAAACTCGACCCATCAGCAGGGCTAACAAACTCAAATCTCGCCCGAGATTCCCCTTCAAATTCAATAACTTCGACAAACATTGCCAGCGGCCTGACCCAGAGGGCAGCCTCGCCATATAACGGTCGATAAACAACAACTAATTCTTCGGTCTCGCTGTGAGTCGCGACCTCATAAACATAGTATTCACCACCTTTGTAGTGGCGGTAGCGACCCGGCACGAGGCTTTCCTGAGGTGTCTTAACCATCTACTTTACTCACTTCGTCTTCAAGGCGTCCTTCCGCGATAATCGCATTGAGACATTCAGCAATGCTTGTTACCACATCCACATCAGCATGAATCTCCCGCCAGTAAACATTGAGGCCTAGCGGGGTTAATTCAAGCATACTTGCGTCTCTCGGCAACATCTGGCGACATTTTTCAATGATCTCGACCATCGCCCCATCGAGCACAACGGCGTCATCATCGCCATCAGGCACATCAATTAACCAATACTTCCAGCCTGCCAGCGGTCTTTTATTGTGTAAGACCCGGGTGTAACACACCCCAAACATATCCTCTTCACGGCGGACTTTAGCACGCCGAGTTTTGGGCATAGCAACCACTTTTACCGACAAGCCCAAAGTGCGCGCCAGGGCGCGTATTTCAGCCTGCTGCGACTGGCGCCTCGAAGGCAATATCCACATAACAGGTGCCAGCATAAACCCGATAACGACAACTCCTATTAACCAACCCATTAGTCGCTCCCTTGAGTTCACTGGACAGATGGCGAGCTTTATACCTTAATAGCAAGGTATAAAGCGAACACAACAGGGGAATAATGTGCCAAATTATAAACGCATACTTGCCGCGATAGACCTATCTGACGAGACCGAAGCGGTACTAGACCGAGCGGTTGCAGTAGCCTCAAGTGACAAGGCGGAGTTGCATCTAGTACACGTGGTAGAGCCATTGAATTTAGCGTACGGCGGCGATATACCCATGGATTTTTCCAGCGTCCAAGAGCAGTTGCAAACTCAAGCTGAAGAGGCGCTCTACAAATATGCTAAACACGCCAACATCCCCACGGAACGCTGCCACCTTTTAAGTGGCCGCCCCGACTCTCAGCTGCATGAACTTAGTGAGACCCTAAACGCCGACCTCATCATCGTTGGCAGCCACGGCCGCAAGGGTCTCGCACTAATACTGGGCTCAACCGCTAACGGCGTGCTGCACGGCGCCACCTGCGATGTATTAGCCGTGCGGGTGGGGCAAAGCAAGTAAGCCGACGCTACTCAGCCAACTCCATCCAGCGCGCCATGCACTCATCGAGCTCGAGCTGCACGTTGCTAAGCTGATCTAGAGTCTCCGTCACTTTAAGAGCGTCCTGCTGATAAAAAGCAGGGTCGCCCGTGACTTCTCCGAGCTTGGCAATTTTCGTTTCTAGCTTTTCTATCATTGCCGGCAGGCCGTCTAGCTCACGCTGATCTTTATAGCTGAGTTTGCGGACTTTAGCTGCCGGTGCTGCCGAAGTGGTATTGCTAGACGCCACCGGCGCAGTGTTTTTGCTTGCAGCGGCCGACTTTTCTTGAACAGCGCGACGCGCCACATAATTTGACACCTCAGTATAGCCACCGACATGCTCACTGATCTGACCGTTACCTTCAAATAACAGGCAGCTACTCGCAACACTGTCAACAAAGGAGCGATCATGGCTAACTAACAAGACCGTGCCGCTAAACTCTACCAATAAACTCTCAAGTAATTCGAGGGTCTCCATATCCAAATCATTGGTCGGTTCATCCATCACCAGTACGTTCGCTGGCTGACTAAACAGACAGGCGAGTTGCACTCGCGCACGCTCGCCACCAGACAAAACGCCAAAGTGGCTGCGCGCGCGTTCAGGGCTAAACAAAAAATCCCCAAGATAGCTCATAATGTGACGATCTTTACCGTTGATCGTTACCGAGTCTCGGCCCTGACCAACAATATCGACAACGCGCTTATCTTCGTCTAAACGGTCGCGCAGCTGATCAAAGTAGGCAACCTGCAATTTGGTACCGGCTTTTACGGTACCCGACTTGGGCTGAAGCTCGCCCAGTATTAGGCGCAGCAAGGTGGTCTTACCCGCACCATTCGGGCCGATAAGCGCCAGTTTGTCGCCGCGGCAAACCAATAGCGAAAGATTGTCGACCAGCAACTTACCTGGCACGTCAAAGGTCACATCCGTCAATTCAGCAACCACTTTGCCGGTTTTATCACCCACATTCACACTGAGATTCGCGGAGCCGCTGGTAACCCGTCGCTGCGAACGCTCATTGCGCATTCTTTCCAGAGCGCGAACACGACCTTCATTACGCGTGCGGCGCGCCTTAATCCCCTGCCGAACCCACACTTCCTCTTGCGCTAAACGCTTATCAAATAGCGCATTTTGCTCAGCTTCAACTTCAAGCGCATGCTCCTTCAGCTCAAGATAACGAATGTAGTTGGTATCGTAATTAGTCAGTATTCCGCGATCTAACTCAATAATACGCGTAGCCAGCTTTTCAATTAGCGCCCGGTCATGGGTCACAAAAAGCACACAGCCTTGAAATGACATAACGCACTGTTCTAACCACAAAATGCCATCCAAATCTAAATGGTTGGTCGGCTCGTCAAGCAACAAAATATCCGGCTCGCCGACTAAGGCTCGCGCCAAGGCAACCCGGCGACGCCAACCACCCGACAAGCTAACCACCGTGGCATCGGCATCGAGCTCTAGGCGAGTTAAAATATTGTCGATGCGTTGCTGGAACATCCAGCCGTCATTAACTTCTATCTCGCGCTGCAGTTTTTCCAGTTCCTTTAACTCACTGTCACCCATCTCGCCGTGAATCAGCTCGTGGTATCGACTCAGAACTTTGCCCAAGCCCGCCAGCCCATCAGCAACGACGTCATAAATAGTCTGCTCTGGCGACGCAAAATCTAAGGTTTGCTCCATGCGAGCAATTTTTACTCCGGGTTGCCGCCAAATTTCGCCCGAATCGACGGTGGTATTGCCATCGACAATACGCAGCAATGTTGACTTACCACAGCCATTACGACCCAATAAGCAAACGCGATCGCCAGCTTCTAATTGCAATTCTGCGTTATCCAGCACAATCTGTTGTCCAATACTGTGCTGTAATTGTTTGGCACGTAACAAAGGCATATATTTGATCCAGTGTGTAAGCAGCTTTGCGCTGCCTATTCTCAAGGGTTGATAACTACGCTACTTTAGGTAATTCACGATGATTTTTAAGGCCGCAGGGAAATGAAACGCCTCTTTTTACTTTTCGTCATACTCACTACCCCAGCAATACACGCGCTTGCCGATACTAGCCTCGACGAAAGCCGGGGATTATACCGCGAAGCTATGGATGAAATCAGCCGCGGTCGTCTTAACAATGCTGAAAAGCTGGCTCCCAAGCTAAATAACTACCCGCTACTGCCCTATTTAGAACTTGAGTTACTAAAAGCTCAGATCAATAACGTGTCGGCCCAGACCATCGACGTCTACCTTCAACAGTACGGCAGCACTATTGTTGGCCAGCGCATTCGGATTTCATGGCTAAATAAATTGCGGCGCAGCAACGACTGGCCGCAGTTTGTGCGCTATTACCAAAAGAACTCCTCCGCTGCCACCAGTTGCGATTATGCTTATGCACTCAGACAAATTGGCGATCATCCCAAAGCCGATGCAGCAATTGCTGAGCTGTGGAAAACCCCCTTCTCGCTTCCCAAGCAGTGCGATACGCCAATCAAACAGTGGATGGCTCGCCTCAACAGCAATGAAATAGAAGAGCAATACTGGCTGCGAACCCAACTAGCTTTAAAGAAAGGCCAGACCGACATGGCGCGCTACCTGATGGGCAAGATAAGTAATGCTGATCAGTATCTCGAGTTATTAAACCGCCCCAGCCGCCTTCATCAAATTGGTATGAGCCTGCCTGTTAATGAACGCAGTCAAGACGTTGCCGTACACACCTTGAAGCGTCTAGCAAAAGGAGACTTTGAACGCACCAACACCTTGTGGCACCAACTTGACCGCCACCTCGGCTTCACCCCAGCTCAAAATTATGGATTGCGCGATAGTTTAGCGAGACAAACTATTGCCAGCGATGCCAACTACACTCGCGACTGGGTTATGGCCAACGACCCCAACTACGAAGATCCTTATCTTACCGAGTGGCGCGTACGCTTGGCTCTAAAAGATGGCGATTGGACAGCGGTACAGCAAATCATTCAATTTCTGCCCCCAGAAAAACGTGAAGAAGCAGATTGGCGCTATTGGTGGGCAAGAGCTGACATCGAATTAAAAGGCGAACTCAGCGTTAGCACTCAGCTAATTCTCCAGCAGTTGGCCGCTCAGCGCGGCTACTACAGCTTTATGGCCGCGGACATTCTTAATGAAGACTACCAACTAGAATCTACTCGCACCTTAGACCCCGCTCTTATTGCCGAGATTGAACAGCACGACGCGATTATTCGCGCTCGTGAACTCTACTTACTGGGCGAACACTTTACTGCCAGCTTAGAGTGGATTTATGCGATGCGCAGCCTAAACAAGCCAGAACAAGTCGCTGCCGCCCAACTCGCACTAAACTGGGGGTGGTCACACCAATCGATCATGACCGCGATTCGGGCCGGGGAATGGGACGATTTAACTCTGCGCTTTCCTACGCCTTATAAAGATACTTTTAAAGCCATCGCCAAGCGCGAAAACATTGATCTAAAGTGGATCTACGCTATTGCACGACAGGAGAGCGCATTCTCACCCAGCGCTAACTCACCCGTTGGCGCCCGCGGCATTATGCAGCTGATGCCAGGCACGGCGCGCCTAGTTGCCCGTCAAATGGGTATCCCTAAGCCGCGAACGGAAGACTTGGTGACACCGGAGAAAAATATCGCAATGGGTGGCTTTTACCTCGGCCAGCTTTTAGAGCAGTTTAGCGGCAACCGCATACTGGCGACCGCAGCATATAATGCCGGCCCCTCTCGCGTAGAGAGGGTACTTCTGCGCCAAACAGGTGAGCTTCCCGCCGACATCTGGATCGAAAACCTGCCCTACGGTGAGACCCGTGAATACATTAAGAATGTGCTGGCATTTAGCGTGATTTATGCTGATAAACTCAAGTTGGATAGACCATTACTCGCCAGTCATGAGCGCAAGATTGCCCCAAGTAATACGGTAACCGCGCAAAAAGACTAATAGTAATAAATGACGGGGGCTGACATATCAGTCATTCGGGCGTGCAAGGGTTTACTCCAGTATCTCGACCCTTTGGCCCACCGCAAGCTCGCCTTCACCGCAATGAACGAGGTTCTGGCCAAAATAGACCTCGCCATTGCGACCACGCTCTGACCTTAACATCTTAAATACATCTGCTTCACGGGCGCCGCTGTCCAAATTAATCGTTGGTATTACGCAGCGCGCGCAGGGCTTCACTACATCAAATTCAATGTTAGCAATACGAATGCGCCGCCAGGCATCCTCGGCAAAGGGAACAGCTCCTGACACAACAATATTGGGGCGGAAACGCCGCATATCCAAACCGCGCCCCAAGGCATCACTCAAGGCCGCCAGCGAAGATTCACTACAAAGTAAAAAAGGAAACCCATCGGCAAAGCTTACACGCCTTCCCAGTAACGCAAACTGCGGATCAACTTGCCGATGAGTGGTTTCTGGCATGAAGCACAGCCGCAGGTCGCGCCCCAGGAACTCACTCAACCATTCAGCAACTTCATCGCCAGCATCTATCGCCTCAGGAGTATCGGACCACACTGCAACAAGATACCGATCTGTACCGCTGGGCTCAGGAACCTCAAAGAACAAGGATTCGTCATCCAAAGACTGGAGACGTAATCCTGACTCTGTGAGTGATGCGGCCAATCTGCACATCGTCGGCAGCTGACGCTGGGTCAGAAACCGTCTCTGGCTATCTACCACCATCCAGCGCCTGTCTAAATCTGGGCCCCAGCTATTCACTCTCATAAGCGGCAGGGACACCCCAGCCATAGATTTAAGCGGATATCGCCACAGTGATGACACGTGCAAATCCATTATCGATCACTCCTCCGCTAGAAATTGACGAACACTGGCGGCATCAAAGGGCCAAGCCAACTCTCGGCCATCGACCACCCGCCTTAGCAGCGGAATTTTTAAGGCGTAGCGTTCGAGGCTAGCGTCATTGTCAGCGATATCTATTAGCTCGATTCGCCAGGTGTCTTCCTGCACTAGCAACGTTGCCAGCATGGCCTCTGCCACCTCGCAAAGATGACAGGCCGATGTTCCATATAACTCTAGCTCCTGCATAGTTGCTCCAAACAGCCATTTCTATAAAGCGTAAAAGTGTCGGACTACGCGGTCCATTGCAAGAATAATTTCAAGAAATAAATTTAAGAAAGCACGAAATCGAGAATAAACTTCTCGAGACAAAATTTCACAAAAAAGATAACTAAACTTTGAACGAAAGACTTACTGGAAACCATCCGGGCCATAGAATAATGGCTTTATAAAAGAACCAGCTCCGCAAAAAGGTACTTCGCGAGGTATTAGGAAAACTGAGGAAATCAAATCACGAAACCAGAATTTAATAAATTATCTACCATTCCGCCAAAGCGGAATGGTAGATAATAGCAGGACGCTACAAGTCGTAGCCCACCTCATTGTGGCAAGTAATATCTAGGCCTTGCGCTTCTTCGTCAGCACTAACGCGCAAACCAATTAGCTTGTCGATAACAAAAAACAGTATTCCACTCACGACCGCAGTATATGCAAAGGTGGCAGCAATCCCGATTAGCTGCACCTTAAGCTGCGCTGCAATCGTGACGCCCTCTGCCAAGCCTTGACCGCTGAATATACCCAGCTCACTGCTGGCGAAAATACCAGCCAAAAACGTGCCTAAAATACCACCGACGCCATGAACCGGAAAGACATCGAGCGAGTCATCAATTTTGATAACCTGTTTAAGCCATAAGGTGCAATAGAAACATACAAACCCAGCGCTCAAACCAATCACCATGGCGCCGGCTGGGCCAACATAACCCGAAGCCGGAGTAATTGTACCCAAACCTGCAACCATGCCCGTCACCGCGCCCAAGGCACTGGGCTTACCGTAACGGACCCATTCAATAAACGACCACGTTAGGCAGCCCGCCGCTGCCGACAGGTGAGTGACTAGCATTGCCATACCGGCATTGCCATCAGCGGCAAGCGCGCTACCGGCATTGAAGCCAAACCAACCGACCCAAAGCATACCTGCACCGATAAAAGTCATGGTCAAATTATGCGGTGGCAATGCCATTTGCCCAAAACCCTGACGCTTGCCAAGCACTATCGCCGCCACGAGAGCGGCAACACCAGCAGTAATATGAACCACTGTACCACCGGCAAAATCTAAGAGGCCCATTTCTGCGAGCCAACCGCCGCCCCAAACCCAGTGGGTTACCGGCGCATACACTGCGAGCAACCACAGCGCCGAAAATGCCATAACTGCTGAAAAACGGATACGCTCAGCAAAACCACCGATAACCAGCGCAGGAGTGATGATGGCAAACGTCATCTGAAACATAATAAATACTGTTTCAGGAATATCCCCACTCATACTTTCCTCGCCGACACCCGCTAAAAACGCTTTGGTTAGACCGCCGACGAAAGCCGTGCCCTCAGAGAAGGCCATGCTATATCCCACAGCGACCCAGAGCAGAGAAACCAAACATGTAATACTGAAGCACTGCATCAACACGCTAAGTACGTTTTTACTGCGGACTAAACCGCCGTAGAACAATGCAAGGCCAGGCAGGGTCATAAACAACACCAAGGCCGTCGACGTTAATATCCAAGCCGTGTTGGCGCCATTGATCTCCTCTGAAAATCCCCATTGAGGGGCAACAAGTAACATCAAGGCTGCAGTAAAAGTAAACAACTGCTTTATTTTAATGGTTGCAATCAAAGAGCTTCTCCCAAGAAACGTAAATTCGCACCAACAAAGGTCACAATCCAGGCGTGACGCTCCAAATTCGGGCAAAAATATTAAGATGATAACGCTCAGCGAACTAAGCAGAAATCTAATGAAGTAAATTAATCAACTGATATTTATAGCTTTTACAGCTTATTAAGCCTCCACGCAGGCAACTAAAACCGATATACAGCTCTACAAGCCGTTGCAACAGCAAGAAACCGCACCCAAACAAAGCAATATTCATGCCCACTATTAGTGCCCTTGCACCAAATTGCGGCGCAAGGTGTTAGTAGTCGGGTGATGTAAATAATATTCTGCAAATAAAAGAATCCCAGCTCGTTTTCGATTACTATGCTTTGGGTCCAATATGGACCACCAAAACCTCATGCACATAGGCCGGAGCTGCTTTTGTTTTCCAAACCCACTGCAAGAGCACTCGCTATTCTTGACCTGCTAATGGCTCACCCGCATAAAGCCTTTGGCCTCACGGAATTAACCAGAACCCTCAATCTCAACAAGGCGACCTGCCACGCCATATTAAGCACCATGACGACCTATGGTTTTCTGGTTCAAGACGATCGCCACAAACAGTACCGATTGGGGCCCTCTATTGTTGCTGCAGGCAATGCGGCTTTCGCACAATTTCCGGTACTTGAATACGCGCGGCCAGAATTAGAAAAACTCACTAAAGAGCTCAGTATCGGCTGCGGCGTAATCGGCCGTAGTGCCAAGCATTTAGTGCTGCTGGCAAATTACGGCATCCCCAAACCGCTAGACTTCCCGTTTCAACTCGGTCTTCGCCTTCCAAATGCCGGCCCCTTAGGTGCCGCGTTTATTGCTTGGTCACCAGCAAAAGCCCTTGAGGCATGGTTGCAGAGCGCACAAAAAGCCGACGAGTTTGACGAAAAGCTTGATCAGCGACTGCGAATTGCCGTCATCGGAATACGCGCACGAGGGTTTGAAGTGACCCTCAAAACCCGCGCTGAACAAGAGTTAGAGCTCGCACTGAGCGCAGGCAGGCTAAATTGGAGTTTGGAGCAACAAGCACAATCTACCCAGCGATATCGCGAAGCGCTGTGCAGCGAGGACTATCATTTAAATCGCATTGACGAAGATCGCCAGTACCCCGTTTGCAATATCGCCGTACCAGTATTTGGACGTCACAGCGAACCCGAACTGGTCTTCTCCACTGGCAGTATCGAGACGTCACTGAGTGGCAAGCAAATTATCGAAATAGCTGCTCAACTGCAAAGCGCCGCGAAAAACGTCACGCTAGCTGCGCATTCTGCATTAGGACTTGGTGACACCACCCCACCGTTTCAGTAGGCTAAAAACACACAATGAGTAACCCCGACTACCAAAAACGCAAAGCTTTCTTCGACCAGCTTCTGACCATTTATGGTCGCAAGCCGGTATTGGAGGCATTGCAAGATCCGGCTATGAAGATTTATAAGCTGCACCTTGCAGACAGCAATAAGGAAGATGGAATAGTTCGTGATATTAAAAAAATTGCCCTGCAGCGCAATATTGACGTCGAAATGCACGACCGCAAGGCACTGTCGCGTATTTCTAAAAATGGCAAGCAAGACCAGGGTGTAGCGGCAGACTTACAGCTTACGGCTTACCAACCGAGTTCAGCTATCAGCAAAGACTTGCTGACTAGTAGCAAGCGACGTTATATCGCCCTAGACCGCATCACCAACCCCCAAAACATGGGCATGATCATTCGATCGGTCGCCGCCAGCGGCATAGACGGTTTAATTTTACCGCGCCGGGGTGGCGCGCCACTGAGCGCCTTAGTCATCAAGGCCAGTGCCGGCACTCTGTTTAGAGCGCCATTATTTTACTGCGAAGACTTAGGGCAAGAGTTAGCTCGTATGCAAACCCAAGGCGCGCAGCTCTGCGGCCTATCGTCTCACGCCACCCACTCTGTGTTTGACACTCAACAAGATAGCAGTAGCCAGATTTATATATTGGGCAATGAAACCGACGGTGTAAGTAAAGAAATCGAGGGTTTATGCGACCGGATGCTAAAAATTCCGATGCATAACGGCGTTGAGTCGCTAAACGTAGCCGTCACCGCCGCGTTAATCGCCTTTCTGAGCGTTTAAGCCGCGGGAAAAGCCGGCTGCAAGACCGGCTACTTGGCTAAATAAGCCATCGCCTTTTCAAGACCACCGAGCGTCATGGGGTACATATGTCCTTCCATCTGCTCTTCAACCAGTTTTATTGACTGCGTCCAACTCCAATCCTGTGGCGGCACAGGATTCAGCCATGCCACTTTTTCATAGGTTTCACGCAATCTACGCATCCACATCTCGCCTGACTCTTCATTCCAGTGCTCAACACTGCCACCGGGCTGAACAATCTCATAGGGCGACATTGATGCATCACCTACAAAAATCACTTTATAGTCAGAACTGTATTTATGCAGAACATCGAGCAGTTGAATGCGCTCTGAGTGACGGCGAACATTGTTATCCCACACGGACTCGTAAAGATAGTTGTGAAAATAATAATATTCCATGTGCTTAAACTCGGTTCGCGCTGCAGAAAACAACTCCTCGCACACCTTAATATGCGGGTCCATTGAGCCGCCCACATCAAAGAACAACAACACTTTTACTGCATTGTGGCGCTCAGGCACCATTTTTAAATCTAACATCCCGCCATTTCTGGCGGTTGAAGAGATGGTGTCATTAATATCCAACTCCTCCGCCGCGCCGGTGCGCGCAAACTTCCGCAAGCGACGAAGTGC
This sequence comes from Zhongshania sp. R06B22, assembly GCF_040892595.1. Taxonomy (NCBI): domain Bacteria; kingdom Pseudomonadati; phylum Pseudomonadota; class Gammaproteobacteria; order Cellvibrionales; family Spongiibacteraceae; genus Zhongshania; species Zhongshania arctica. Next base: position 2,484,896 of record NZ_JBFRYB010000001.1, read on the forward strand.
GACCTTTATGTTCCGGGTCCCGAGCTCTACATTGTCATCAAGATTTTTAAAATCCCGACGCTCCCACACTTTCACCGCTTTCTTATTGGTACTTTCACCGCCGATTCTAATACCTTCTGGATTATAACCACTATGCCCATAAGGCGAGGTCCCACCAGTGCCGATCCATTTATTACCACCGGCATGACGCTCCTTCTGCTCATCAAGACGCTTCTTGAATTCCTCTATGAGCTTGTCTAAACCGCCAAGCGATTCAATTTTTGCTTTCTCTTCGTCGCTTAGCTGCTTTAGAAACTCGCGGCGCAGCCAATCATCTGGAATCATCGCTTCGATGACATCATCCAGGGAGTTTAACTCAGAAAAATAAGCCGCAAATGCCTTGTCAAAACGATCGTAGTATTTTTCATCCTTAACCATACACACGCGCGCAAGCTGATAAAACTCATCAACATTTATAAAGGCCAATCGCGACTCAAGCCCTGCAATCAAATCCAGCAGCTCACGAATCGTCACCGGTATACCGGCGTTTTTTAGTCCGAGAAAAAATTGTACTAACATATTAGCCGCGACTCTCACGGCGATGCATAAAGGCTAAGCGCTCTAGCAAGTGAACATCCTGCTCATTCTTTAACAGCGCGCCGTATAGCGGCGGAATGGCCTTACTCGCATCGCGGTTCTTTAAAATTTCGTCAGGAATTTCATCAGCCATCAGTAATTTCAACCAATCGATGAGTTCAGAAGTAGATGGTTTTTTCTTAAGACCCGGAATTTGACGGATTTCAAAAAACATTTCCATCGCCTCGGCAACCAACTTTTTGGAAATCTCCGGATAATGCACCGCAATAATTTTTTGCATAGTTTCGCGGTCTGGAAAGGTAATAAAATGGAAGAAGCAGCGACGCAAAAACGCATCCGGCAGCTCTTTTTCATTGTTACTGGTGATAATAATAATGGGCCGTTTTTTGGCTTTTACTGTTTCCCCCGTTTCATAAACAAAAAATTCCATACGATCAAGCTCTACCAGCAAGTCGTTGGGGAACTCGATGTCCGCCTTATCTATTTCATCAATCAGCAATACAACTTGCTCATCGGCCGCAAATGCTTCCCAAAGCTTGCCACGCTTGATGTAATTACCAATATCATTAACTTTTTCATTGCCGAGCTGCGAATCACGCAGACGCGAAACTGCGTCGTATTCATAGAGGCCCTGCTGCGCCTTTGTCGTGGATTTGATATGCCACTGGATCAAAGTCTTACCTAAAGAGGCTGCAACCTCCTCTGCTAGCAGAGTCTTACCGGTGCCAGGCTCGCCCTTAATCAACAAGGGGCGCTGCAAAACCACCGCAGCGTTAACTGCCATGCTCAAGTCATCGGTAGAAACATAAGAATCGGTGCCGGTAAATTTCATTGATTTTTCCTGGTAAAAATGTCGCACTGTTTACAAAACAAACTGCGAAGTTTAAAAAGACTGCGCGGAAGACTACCCAAGCTGGCATTATAAGGCAATTACAAATCAGGCCAGTAATATTTGACTTGAAAACATAGATATGACGATTTCAGCCTTACTACCTACCTTGAATGGGCTTAATGAAGCCTGATCAAGCCAGACGGAGACGATAATGTCCGCCACCTTTAATGATCTAAGCCTGACCATTGGCAATACACCACTGGTTAAAATAAACCGAATCAGCAAACACAAGATCTTCGTGAAAATGGAGAGTCGCAACCCGGCAAACAGCGTGAAATGTCGCATTGGCGCCAATATGATTTGGCAGGCTGAGCAGGATGGCCACTTAAAAGCTGGGATGGAAATTGTTGAGCCGACCAGTGGCAACACCGGTATTGCACTCGCCTTTGTTGCCGCAGCACGCGGCTACCCCATCACCCTCACGATGCCAAGCAGCATGAGCATCGAGCGCCGCAAGGTACTTTTGGCGCTCGGCGCAAAACTCATTCTTAGTGATGGTAGCAAAGGAATGAAGGGCGCTATTGCCAGTGCCGAAGCACTCGCGGCCAGCAATCCAGAGCGCTATTTCATGCCTCAGCAGTTTAGCAATCCCGCCAATCCCGCTGTGCACGAGCGCACCACCGGCCCGGAAATATGGCAGGACACCGACGGCGGTATCGACATTCTCATCAGCGGGGTAGGCACCGGCGGCACCCTTTCTGGTATCTCGCGATACATTAAAAACACCTGTGGCAAAGCCATCACCTCCGTAGCTGTCGAGCCCGCCTCCTCCACTCTTATACGCAGTGCGCTCAATGGCAATGAACCTAGCCATGCACCCCATAAAATCCAAGGTATAGGTGCGGGGTTTCTTCCAGAAAATCTTGACTTGAATATGGTTGATATAGCCGAGGCCGTTGGTGATGAAGAAGCGATGCAATGGGCACACAGATTGATGAAAGAGGAAGGTATTTTGGCGGGAATTTCCAGCGGCGCGGCAATGGCGGTCGCTGAGCGTATTGCATCATTACCCGAGAATGCCGGAAAAATGATAGTCGCAATATTGCCCGATTCTGCAGAGCGATACTTAAGCTCCGCGCTATTTGACGGCGCATTCACCGAAATTGAAGCTTAATCCCCGGGGCAGATAAGCACGCCGCCTATCTGCCGCAACCATTGAGTACCCTACTCCATCTTTGCTTCCAAGGACTTTTTGAAGGCCAGGAGCTGGGGATTTTGCTTTAAAGAGTCATATTTCATTAAGTCATCGAGCTGTTTAAGCCCGATTACCCGGCCACTTTCAGTATCAGCCACGGCCATCGCATCCATAATTCTTTCTACTAGGGCATTAAGCTTTTCCATCACATCCTGATTTCTCGGATGCAGGCCGTACGCGCGATCCAAATAGAACAGTGCACCATTGAGATCTGAGAATTTCAAAGCCTGATCAGCCTCGCTCAAATTAGCTATCACCCTCTGCTGCACCTCAGGAGACAGCTGTTCAAAGGGGATGTCTGGTCCAGCTTCCGGCGTGTAAAAGCTCAAGTATCCACCAAACGCTAACACCACAGCTAATAAGGCCAAGCTAAGATGCCTCGCCCGGCGGCCAGTGCCGCTAAACTGCCGATAAAACTGATCCGCATTTTGCCAGCGCATAGTGCGCTCAAAACTCAAAGCTTTTGCAATCGCCTTCCACTGATAACGCGGAATACCTTTAATACGTTTTGCTTGCATTCCGGTGTCGCGCGCAACCGTCGCTTTTTTGCGATCAAAAGGATGCTTCCCGGTAAAAAGCTGATAGGCAATCACCCCAATGGCATACACATCGTCGGCAGGGTCAGGGTCCGCTTAAGCACGCCGCCTATCTGCCGCAACCATTGAGTACCCTACTCCATCTTTGCTTCCAAGGACTTTTTGAAGGCCAGGAGCTGGGGATTTTGCTTTAAAGAGTCATATTTCATTAAGTCATCGAGCTGTTTAAGCCCGATTACCCGGCCACTTTCAGTATCAGCCACGGCCATCGCATCCATAATTCTTTCTACTAGGGCATTAAGCTTTTCCATCACATCCTGATTTCTCGGATGCAGGCCGTACGCGCGATCCAAATAGAACAGTGCACCATTGAGATCTGAGAATTTCAAAGCCTGATCAGCCTCGCTCAAATTAGCTATCACCCTCTGCTGCACCTCAGGAGACAGCTGTTCAAAGGGGATGTCTGGTCCAGCTTCCGGCGTGTAAAAGCTCAAGTATCCACCAAACGCTAACACCACAGCTAATAAGGCCAAGCTAAGATGCCTCGCCCGGCGGCCAGTGCCGCTAAACTGCCGATAAAACTGATCCGCATTTTGCCAGCGCATAGTGCGCTCAAAACTCAAAGCTTTTGCAATCGCCTTCCACTGATAACGCGGAATACCTTTAATACGTTTTGCTTGCATTCCGGTGTCGCGCGCAACCGTCGCTTTTTTGCGATCAAAAGGATGCTTCCCGGTAAAAAGCTGATAGGCAATCACCCCAATGGCATACACATCGTCGGCAGGGTCAGGGTCCGCTCCGGCAAACATATCGCAACTGGCATACGCTGGCGTTAAACCAACCACCTCGTCAATTTCATCCGGCACCGCCCCTTCGACCGAAGCCAAGGCTCTTGCGATACCAAAATCCAAGACTTTTAAAACCCCCTCTTCCGTTACAAAAATATTTTGTGGCTTAACGTCTGAGTGCACAATATTGCGCTGATGGGCATATGCCAAACCCTGACTCAGGGCATTAATATAGGTAGTCGCTTGCTCACGACTACGGGTTTCATCTTTAATAAATACGTCTAATGTCTGACCTTTTAAAGCTTCCATTGTCATAAAGAACACGTCGCCGTCGCGGTCAAAATCATAGACGGTGATGACATTGGGATGAGCTAGCTTCTGAGACTTATCGGTCTCACGCTGCAAGGCGATATAAGATAGCGGGTCTTGTGAAAACTCGCCACTGATCAGTTTTATTGCCACATAGGGGTCGTGGTGACGTGCCTCTATTTTGCGCTGATCTACCGCCAAAAAGACCGCGCCCATGCCCCCTTCACCCAACATCTTTTCTAATCTGAAGCGATCTTTAAGAAGGTCACCAACCTTGAAGCTTGTCCCACCTGCGTAAGCAGGCCCTGCGACAGTATGCTTCGGGTTGTAAACCTTAGTGGCATCATAATTATTCGAGGTGGTAACAACAGTCTCGTCATCGGGTGCTATAGCAGCCCCGCCTACGTGATCGCTCGCAACCGTCGCATCGTCAATCTGAACGGCGGTCTCCGACTCCACATCGTCCAATTCAGTATTGAAAAGACCCTTATCGACGGGGATCGACAGCTCAGTAACATCATCCGCGACCATTGAATCATCACCGCAGGCGAGACTGTCATCGACATTAAACAAAGACTCATCAATTTCAGAATTATCTTCAAGAGGTGACTTTTTACCACCCGCGCGCTTTGTTTTATCACTGTCTGTCATTCCGCTTTACTCCCCATGGGGTTCACATCCCTTTCTAATAACTCAGGCCAGTGTTGTAACCAACAGCAACTATGATCTACAGAATCCAATATTTTATATCGACCGCCGTGCTTGGTGACAAAGCTAAGAGCCTGCTCAGCAGAGACATTCTTATCATCCGCGCCAATATAATGCATAAAATCAATCGTATCAGGATAATCAGCAAGTGACGGGTCTAGAGACTCAGTCAGTGGTAAGTAATTATGCTGTTGAATCCACGCAGTCACGTCGAGATTACCCGCCACAGTAACTACAGAATCGAGATATGGCGCCACGGCCAAGCTAGAATCCGCTGACATTAACATTGCCAAGGTTCCTCCCCCACTGTAGCCGATCAAGGTAACCTTACTAACCTTAAGCTCTTTTAATAAGCTCGATACAGCAGTAGACATGCTTGCCACAACTTCTGCGGAATATCGAGCCGAAGTCCAGTATTTTTCTGCGCAAATACCATCCTCAAACAAGCCCATATAACAGGGCCGACCAAGATACAGGACGTTCTCAGCATCGAGTTTCGCAAGCTCCAATGCCAGTGGCAGCGTTGCTGTTGGGTCCGTCGCTATGTATTGACCAAGTAACCAAGGTGATCCATCACCTTCGATATAAACGTGCAATCGGGGGCTAGTTGGCTTAGCTACCTTTAAATACACAATATGCCGAAAACCATTGCCTATAATCACTCGCCGCTCCAAACCGCCGCGAGCGGCGATGTCATCAATGCGCTGCGCTGGGCTGCTGCAAGATGCAAGGAAAACAAGTGGAACAAACAATAAAAAGCCCGAATACCAGACACTTAATTTCATGTATTCGGGCCAGATTCAATATGTAGGGAAAACAAGCTTTTACTCTAATGTTAGCAGCTTAAGGAAGCTCATAACGAACCCCGATTGTTGCGGTGAACTTAGTTAAATAGTCGTGATAAAAGAGGCGCTCATAAACAACATACGCAGCGAGACCCTGACTAAATTGCGCAGATGTTCCAACGGATACTGCCACGGTACTGGAATCTGGATCGTCCGCTTGATCAGCAAAACTGCTAATTGCACTTTTATCGGAATCATTCAGATTTTGACCGTTGCTTTTATAACCGTCGCTACCATCAGAAATTAACTCGACACGCACCGACGGTAGTAAAACGCCCCAATTCATTAGCACCGGATGATCTGCCTGAAGCGATAAGGCTAATATTGCTGAATCAATATCCTGGCTATTCACGCTGCGCACGACCCCGAACCCTGAAGCAGACTGCTCCTGATAAGCGTCGACATCACCGTTCAGCAATAATACCCGTGCTTGTGGGGTAACACGCCAGCCCCCATAATTCCCCTCAAAACCAATAGACAGGTCGCCGTACCAATAGCCACCATCCGTTGACGCTCGAAAACCATCAACGGGTGTAGTCCGATTAACATCTATATCTAGAGAACCGTAGGCGATTAAGCCCGCGACAAAGGTATTGCCCCAATATTTAGCACCATGAATACCAAGGGTGGTTGATGACACATCACTGCCACCGTCGCCGGTATCTAGCTCACTATCACCATCGGAGCCACTAATAGACGCGCCGAAAAAAGTGCTGTCGTCTAGTCGATAGTCGAAGCCCAAGGTCACGGAATTCACCCTTTGCTCATAACCACCGCTGCGCGACGTTGCATGCCGATCACGATTGGAATAATCAGTGAAACCGAATAAGGAAAATCGACTACCATCGAGCATGGCGTTATCTGCACCGGCTGCGCCACCAAGCGCCTTCTTCTTACCCTTGACCCCCTTGTCGCGGTTAGCACGTGAGTCGTTTATTTTTGTCAGCAATGTCATTGCAAATTCTTGCGCCTGCATCCCAGAGGATTCGCCGACTGTCGCACCACAGGGGTCTGAATACTGGGTTTCCGAAAAAAAACTCTCGGTGGCCCGAAGCACTCCCCCTTCAGTAGCCAAAGTATCTTGACCGCCGGATCCAGTGGAACCGGTGGGCGGAATCTCCCCACCAGTATTGTCCACACCTCCCGTGGGCGGAGTCTCCCCACCAGTATTGTCACCACCTCCTGTCGGCGTGACACTGCTATTACATTCTTCAGCAGAAAATGCAGTGGATGGAAGAAGCACTAAACAACTAAGGGCTAATGCGCTCGACGCTAATCTATTTATAATTTTTCTGTTCACGATAAAAGTTCTCAATAAGTATTAATTAAAGTAGAGAAAAACACGCACTCGATACAAGACTGAGTGAGCACATTACTAATTGCCTTTCGATTTAGAAATAAAGAAGAAGTCGCCTACCTCGTGCCCAGCACCCTTGATTATTTTATAAACCGGTTCCTGAACAAAATTATTCAAGGCAGCCTGATGTATAACGGGCTCTTTTATTTGAGCGTATAAGTCAGGGGCTGATATCAAGCCAGTATTGGAACGCAATGCCTTGATAAGCTCTCGGGCAAACACCGAATGGCCGTCGCCGCCTTCGTCAATAACAGGCTTGTCGCCACCGGAAGACATAAGTAAACGCGACTTTCGGGGTAATTTATATTTTACGTATTCCGGATTGTCCGACTCTCTGCCCTTGCCGAGAAACAACTGATCAGGCGCCGACGACAATAGACCGCCGTAACACGAGTCCGCGATGACCAATATCCGCTTTGCCTGAAGACGCCCTAGATGATTACTCACAAATTCATTAGAAACCCAATACGCGTCATTTGGCGGTGCATCTGCATTAACGGGTAACCAGTACCCAGTGTCGCGATCACCGACATTCACCATACTGCCATGGCCAGCATAATAAATGAGCAAATTATCATTTTCGGTCAAGACACTGTGCAACTCGTTAATCGCCTGCATCACCGTCAAACGGTCGGAATTCAACAATAATTGCACCTGAAAACCATACTGCTTCTCGAGAATCTGACCAATTTCTTTCGCATCGTTAAGCGGAGTTTCCAAGTCATCAAGCATTGCATAGTCACGATTACCGATTACCAATGCGTAATAACGACCAAAATCCATATCACCGACTTTAATGCCGTCTGCCCTAATCGGCACCTGCGCCTGTGAGGGCAGACTCACTGCAGGGGTGCGCAACCTAGGAATAGTCGAAAGCCGGCGCTCAACACTTGCGCGATCATCGTTGACTGACTTCAACAGCTGTTGCAATGTGGCAAGCTCAGCAGCTGGACTGGCTTCAGACGCGCTAGAGCTGGCTACTTTGGCTGTGCTCAATTGCTTTTTAAGTGACACCATTTGTTTATCGAGCAAGGCCATTTGCTGGTCTTTTACTTTGATTTGCGCGGCTAGCTCTGCACGTAAATCCTGTTGCTCGCGCTGCGCAGTTTCCTGATAAATTAAGCTATCCTCTGGCATACCCCAAGCCTGACGGTAATAATTTATAGCTTGCAAGCGATCTTTTTGAACACCAAGCCCCTGTTCGTAAAGGGTGCCCAAATTAAATAAGGCGCTTTTATTGCCCTGCTCAGCGGCTTTTTTGTACCAAAAAATGGCAACTTCGTAATTGGGGTCAGTACCTAGGCCTTTCTCAAAAATTTCACCGACTGAAAGTTGTGCCTCGGCATCGCCCTGTTCTGCAGAGGGCAGCCACACCTTCAATGCTGTTTTGTAATCTGCGCGATCATAGGCGACATACTCACCACCGCGAATTCTGCAATCCGCAGCCGTTGTTTTTATTGGCCGACGGGGCGACATATACGCCATGTTGCCAAGCTTTCGGAGCTGGCCGGGCAGCAAACAATCCACAATCTGCAAGCCGGCAACCACATCCTCAGAGCTAGCAGGAATTGTATTAGCCTCATTGCCCGGTGTGTTGGAACAAGCTGACAGCGCGATCAAGGCGACTACTGCGCGAAATCCAAGCCACCAACGCCGATGACTAACCGTTTGAATTTTCATGCCTGACTCCGCTGATTTCATCAATACTGCGCCCATCGCCACCTAAAACCCATCGGGCCAAGGTCTATCTTTTACAAAAAATTATTATGCTTGCGATAATTTACGAAACACTAGATCGACTCGCCCAAGACTAACCACACTTTGATCGCTTAATACCACAGAAGAGCAAGCCTCTTCATTTATTCGCAGACCATTTGTAGATCCAATATCCTCAAGACTCCACTCACCGGCATTGAATTTCAGCTTAGCGTGTTGCAGCGAAATACTTGGGTGATCCACCCGAATCTTGACATCAGGTCCCCGGCCAATGGTCCAAAAAGCTTCGTTCTTTTTAGCAGAAACACCATACACCAGTGGCCGTGTTTTATTGGTATAGAATACTAGCACAACGTCTGGATTAAGCTGCTTTGCGGTGATTGTTCGCTTTATTACCTGATCCACTACTTCTTTACTATAGGTGGTGCTCTGCTTGGAGACATTAGTCCAACCTGGAGGTAGCTGGTAGGATTGATGAAAGGAGGTCAAATCGCCGTCGGGTTCGTCGTCTATCATGACGGAGCCCCCCACTGAAGACTCTTTTTTAGGCAGACGCGAAGCAACAATTGTGCGCCCGCCATCAGCAGTACTTTTCAGGTAGTAGGCAGTTTCACCAAATTTAATCACGTCGCCCACCTTAACCTTAGTAGGGCGCGTTATTTGGCGATTATTGACAGAGGTGCCGTTGGTGGATTTTAGATCCTCTAAAATCCACTCATCGTCAATCAAACTTAACTTGGCGTGGCGCCTGGATAGCAGATCTCTAGCAATAGTTATATCGTTGCCGCCATCGCGGCCAATAACTGCCGGAAAGGCCGTGATGAGATACGAGTCATCATCGTCTACGCTTACCAGTTCCAGATCCATCGACATCCCTAAGACGCGGTTACAACGTCGGTATTCTCAGTTCAAACCACTGCAGCATGAACCGTCGCAGCCTTATTTTTTTAATAATTTAAGATTTATCGGCAAAGTATAGCTAATCTACGGCGATTTGAAAGTAATCACCCATATCCTGCTTCAAGTACTACTCCAAACCGATATCCGGCTCGGTGCGCGCACTAGCAGCGCCGCCTTTGGGTTTCGCTTTTTTAGGGCTGTCGCCACCACCACTGAAAACATAGGCCAGCAACACGCCCACCACCAACGCCAATATTTGAGATGCACCGATGGTCACTAATATCGGCACTGCGGCCTCTACCCCGTCAGTTAAGAGTGTTAATACCGCCGCGCCTGCCGACGGCACCCACAATTCAGGCATATCTGGGTGGCGAACCGGTAAAAACAAAAACACAACGCCCGCGGTCATCAACCAAAACCTCAATACTCTTACCGGAAAACGCCGCAACAGTAAGCACCAAATCACACCGGCTAGTGCGCCAACACCGAGGTATACCTGCCAAGCAAGCCGGTAATCATTCAGGTCAATCATGTCTACTCCACCCAATAAATAATACGATCTTCATAATCAGCATTTTTGAGATCATCTTCACTAATACAGCGATCTTTTATCGATATACCCGCCTCATGAACGCTATTCACGTCACCAGAAATCAAGGGGTGCCAATCTTCTAAAGGGCGACCCTCGGCCAATACGCGATAGGCGCAACTATTAGGTAGCCAATACATCTCAGCGGGATCGCTGTGTCTTAGGGAAACGCAATCCGGCACTAAGCTTCTGCGCGCACTGTAATCACTGCAACGACACAAGGTAGTATCTAGCAACCGACAGGCTACATCGGTGTAATAGACCTCGCCGTTGTCGTGGTCCTCTAGCTTGTGAAGGCAGCATTTACCACAGCCATCACACACCGACTCCCACTCCTCGACTGACATCTCCGCCAAGGTCTTGCGCTCCCAAAATGGGCGTCGAACAATATCAGCCATATTTCAATTCAGTCGTCCGTTTCTGGAACAACTCGGGGATCCAAGCGTTCCGGTTGCGGTGGCAATTGAAGATAAAACCCATTTTCGGCTATTTCTTGCATTACCTTTACGACATCTGCGCGCGCGAGCTTTCTGTCGGCATGTAATACCAAGGTCATAGAGCGCGCCGGCGTGCCAAAGCGCGCCAGTAAGTCGTCGGGAACCCGACTAAGATCCTCCTCATGATCCACGTATAAGTACATGCCTTCATTGCGAGCACTGCGGTAAACCGCGCAAATACGCTTCATGCTTTCATCTCATTTAGCGAAATTAACTTATCGCCAATCAATGCCTTGCGCCACGTTGATAACGCAGTGGGTAACGACCCTGTGCGAATGATCTCTTCAATATCACGCTTCTTAACAAACACTTCTGCGGCGACACCAAGTTCATTCGCCGCTTGCTCGGCTACCGCCTTCATTTGCTTATAGTGCTGGGTTTGGCTCGATGTCAGCGGCTTAGGCGCTGGCGGTGGCAATACACTGTCGTCCCCTGCGAGACCCTCAGCAACCAAGCCCATTATCGTGTCACCGTAGCGTCGCACACTACCTGGGGAGACTTCTTTAATTCGACCTAGCTGACTACTATCAGCCGGGGCATGTCGCGCAATTTCAAAGCACGCAGCATCTTTCAACACCCGGCCTCGGGGAATATTGCGGGCGCGCGCCTCAGTTTCCCGCCAGGCACACAATATTTGTAAAATGTATTGCTGACGACCACTGAGCTTCCATAGCGACTTTATTCGCTGATAGTACTCAGTAACGATCAAGGGCTTCTCCGCCTGCTTAGTAATAAGCTCACAATCCTCATGCCACCATGCCAGAGCGCCCTTTTCCTCTAAGCGCTGACACAATATCGGGTAAATTCGCTGCAAATACAGCACATCCAATGCTGCATATACGCACTGACTTTCACTCAAGGGGCGTCGTAGCCAATCAGACCGGGTTTCGCCTTTTTCAACGTGAATTCCCAAGCAATCCATAACCAGCTTTTGGTAGCTCAAGCCCGCGCCCATGCCAGCCAATGCAGCGCCGATTTGGGTGTCGAGCAAGGGCTGCGGAATACATTGAAATAAGACCTGGAATACTTCCAGGTCTTCGCTACAGGAATGAATAACCTTGGGTAAATCACTGCGCCGTAGCAAGGCGGTGAAGGCGGACCAATCGCTTATCGGCAGAGGATCGATTAAATAGAGCTCACTATTTGCCCCAACCTGCAATAAACCGGCTATCGGGTAGAAGGTGTCAGTGCGAATAAACTCAGTATCAATAGCCAAAAATGGCGCTATGGCCCAACGTTCGCAAGCGGCGACTAGTGCCGCGTCGGTATCAATATAAACTCGGGATTCAACAGAATCAGTCAATGGGACGACGTCCTTTAAGTGCATGTGCCAGCGTACCGCTGTCCACGTATTCCAATTCGCCACCCAGCGGCACACCGTGGGCAATACGACTCACGGCAATCCCTCGGCTGCGCATTTGCTCGGTAATATAGTAAGCGGTTGCCTCACCTTCAACCGTAGGGTTGGTCGCCAGTATCAGCTCACTAATAGCTAGTTCTGCGCTTCGTTCTAGCAGACGATCAATGCCAATTTCTGCGGGGCCGATACCGTCGATGGGAGATAAATGCCCCATCAACACAAAGTACAGACCCTTGTAATCACCACTGTGTTCAAACGCAAGCACATCAGCCGGTGACTCTACGACACAAATTGTTTGCTGATCTCGGCGCTGATCAGCGCAAATATGGCACTGCGCATTTTCCGTTAAGGTCCGGCAGCTATTGCAGTGACCAACATGTTCTGCGGCCTTACTCAAAGCAGCAGCCAAGCGCGCAGCGCCTGGACGGTTACGCTCCAACAACTGGAAGGTCATACGCTGTGCGGACTTAGCACCTACACCGGGCAAACAGCGCAGCGCATCAATTAAGTCGTCTATTAGTGGGCTATAACTCATAATTAGAATGGCATCTTGAAGCCATCGGGCATACCTAACCCGGACATCATTCCACCCATCTGATCTTGGTTGTTTTTTTCAACTTTGCGAACCGCATCATTTACTGCTGCAGCTAACAGGTCTTCTAGCATTTCCTTGTCTTCAGACATCACGCTAGGGTCAATGACCACCCGGCGGACGTCGTGACGCCCCGTCATCATGACTTTTACCAAGCCCGCACCAGATTCACCCTGCACTTCAACATTGGCAAGTTCAGCCTGGGCCTTCTGCATTTTTTCCTGCATCTCAGCGGCTTTTTTCATTAATTCATTCAAGTCTGGTTTCATATCTATATCTCACTAATCAACAAGGCGCACTGACTCTTCATCGAGCACACCATCAAATTCTTCGATTATACGCTTTACATGGAAATCGCTTCGCAAAGCGTTTCTGGCCACGACTAAGCGCTCATCTAAGCAACGCTGTTTATAGGCAGCAGGCGTTTCGTGCGGAGTATCACCGATATCAACCGTAACCTTAAGTGCTTCGCCAAAATATTCTGACAGCAACTCACCTAAGCGCTCGACATTGCGATCACTGAGAAAGGCAGTGTTCTCAGCATTTACAGTAAATGAAACGTGATCAGCGGATATGGCTGCAATTTGACAGAGCCCCGCTAAACTTCCCAACATCCCCGGCAAAGGGAATACGTCAAATTGCTCACGCCAAACCGTCTCGTTTAAGTCAGTAAAAGCGATTTTCTCAGTGGCCAACTCGGGCCTGGAAGTAATGGCTTCTTCACGCGCTTCATTACTCTCCGCAGACGGCTCACCCAAATTACTGATAGGTTCAGCCGCGCCAACCTCAGTTTGAGGCAAAACCGCAGACCTTGCTACGTCATCAGCCACCTGAGCGGCCATCCCAACAGCCTCGTTTGGAATAGGTGGCGAAGATGATGGCGATATAACGTGATCTTGAGCCCGATCATCTTGTAGCTCAGCAAGCGGCTCTCGAGACCGAAGATTTACATCTAAATCAGGCGCTGAGGCGCTCGATACGTCAGCAACGCTCGTCGACGCTTCTTGCGCCGAATCAAGCGTCTGCGGCTTTTTTACCGAAGTAGCGGCCTCCGCCACTGCCGCCACCGGTTTAGGTAAAATTTTACGAGGTCCGTCAATTACGCCCTGGGGCTTAAACGCTAGCATTCTCAACAACAGCATTTCAAGACCCGCGCGGGGGTCAGGTGCCAAGCCCATATCCCGCCGCCCAGAGAGCCCAATTTGATAGTAAAACTGCACATCTTCTGCTGTAAGCTTGCCAGCTAACCCTATGATTTTAGAGCGATCACCCAGACTATTATCCAAGCCATCGGGTACCGTTTGCGCGACCGCCAAGCGATGCATAACCACCAGTAACTCACTAATAACGCCGGCGAAATCAGCCCCCATTTCGGCAAGATCAGCCACCACAGCTAACAGCGCGGCACCATCACTCACCGCCAAAGCCTCTATTAGACGATAGACAGAATTATGGTCAATGGTTCCCAACATCTGACGTACATCTGCCTCGCCCAACTTGCCGGAACCAAAGGCGATCGCCTGATCCGTCAAACTCAGCGCGTCGCGCATACTGCCGTCAGCCGCGCGACCCAACAGCCAGAGTGACGACTCGTCAAACTGCACCATTTCGTGCGCGAGCACTGTCTTTAAGTAATCGACAATGCGCTCTGGTGTGAGATTTTTTAAATTGAATTGCAAACAACGAGATAAAATCGTCGCCGGTAGTTTTTGCGGGTCAGTTGTTGCTAGCAAAAACTTGACGTGTGCAGGCGGCTCTTCCAAGGTTTTCAGCAGCGCATTAAAACTACTGCTACTGAGCATATGCACCTCATCGATGAGGTACACCTTATAGCGGCCATGGGTAGGCATATATTGGACGTTATCGAGTATTTCCCGGGTGTCTTCTACCTTTGTGCGTGAAGCTGCATCGACCTCGAGCAAGTCAACAAACCTACCCTCACTAATCGCGACGCAGGCATTGCACTGCCCACAGGGCTCGGAACTTACACCCACTTCGCAGTTTAGGCACTTGGCCAGAATACGAGCAATGGTCGTTTTACCCACACCGCGGGTGCCGGTAAACAAATAGGCGTGATGAAGACGATCATGATCAAGTGCATTCACTAATGCCTTTAATACATGATTTTGACCGGCCATTTCACGGAAGGTTTTTGGGCGCCATTTCCGCGCCAATACCTGATAGCTCATTAAACAATTCCTGACATGCAAGCGGCAAGGATACACCAGCCCAGCAAGGACATAAACCAATGATACAGCAGGAAAATTAAGAAACGGAAAGGATCAATCAAGACTTGGTGGCGGCCCAACCAGCCACACCCCGGCACACGAGTTGATAACTACCGTTGCTCCCTTCCGGGCCTGGCGGAGTTTGCTATCTATCGTTGCGAGGGGACCGGAAGGACCACCGTAGAAAGCGCGCTAAAGCACTGCCTTAACGCGGGCGCTATTGTCGGTTAAAGCCCTGCTATATGCAAGCGGCACCAAGCCGAAAACGCTGAAAATAGCGAATAATATCAAGGGCTCGAAGCAAGCCTAGGTGGGAACTCAGCTAATATGGCAGACACCGTCTCCAGCACATATAAGCGCCGCTCTTCAGGGGTCTCCAAAGTCGGCATCGCACGCTTAGTGATTCCCCGCCACAGCAGTCTTTTAGTGTTCGGATCAATAATATCGATCATCAAGGTGCTCTCTTTGTAGTTACGCACCCAAAGGTCATTATCGTAAAATTGACTGTGACCGAAATAACCAAAGCCGGGACGATATCCGCAGCGATAGCAAGGATAGTAACCAAATTGGGTATGCCAAGAACCAAAATTATCAATCGCAATTTTGTCCTCTTGACCTAATTGATAGGTCACTAGCACTGAGGCTTTCGCAGCGTCTGCCGCGCGGGCCAGCCCCTTGGCCGTAAACTGAGCGTCAACCGCATCGACAACGCGCTCACGAACCAAATCGTTATCAACTTCAGTATTCATCGGCTTAGCTGGTAATAACCATGCATAACTAGAAACCTTACTAAAGTCGAAGTCCTGCGAATAATCGGTGGATACCGGCACACCGCTGCAGGCCGTCAATATCATCACACAAAACGCTAAGCCTATTTTTTTCATTACCGCTCCTCAACTGTTCAAAAACAAGACCTTTAGCTAGGACTGCAATACTATCCAGAGCGCCATCTGACCACGCACAACCCTAAGTAAGACCCGGCCTTTACTCGCGGCAACGGCCTCACCAAACTGCTTAACATCAGCCACTCGCCGCTGATTTACAGACACAATTAAGTCACCGGGCACCAACTTCCCCGCCGCGTCAGCGTCACTCGCCACCTCAGCAACTACCACCCCCTTGTCAGCGTCACGTAGCGTGACTCCCTTCAATAAATCACTGACGACGCCAACACTGGCCGCCACCGCAGGAGTAGGCTCAACGGGGCCTAGCTTTGCTCGAAACGCCTTACGCTTGCCGTCGCGAAACACAGTCACCTTGATACGATCACCAACCTGCTTTAGACCAATCGCGTTGCGCAGCTGTGCAGAGCCGGAAATATCCTTGCCATCCACATCAATAACCACATCACCCACCTTTAAACCGGCTTTTTCGGCGGCAGAGCCGCTCTGAACCTCGGCAATTACCGCGCCTCGCTGGTGCTTATCCATATTGAACGCGGCGGCCAGCTCGGGCGTTAAATCCTGAATGACAACTCCAAGCCGCCCTCGACGGACTTCACCGTGCTCGATAATCTGATCAATACTGACTTTTGCCATATTAATGGGTATGGCAAATCCGATCCCAACATTGCCGCCTGCTGGAGCCAAAATGGCGGTATTCACCCCAACCAAATGACCACGCAGATTGACTAAAGCGCCCCCGGAATTACCCGGGTTTATTGAGGCATCGGTTTGTATGAAATTTTCATAACCCTCTATACCCAAGCCACTGCGGCCAAGGGCGCTGACAATACCGGTTGTCACAGTTTGGCCCAAACCAAAGGGGTTGCCGATGGCCACAACATAATCGCCAACCTCTAAATTGTCGGAATCAGCTAATTTTACGCTGTGTAAATTATCAGCCTCTATCTTAAGCACCGCAATATCCACATCGGGATCAGAACCCACTAATGCCGCGGTATAGCTCCGGCCATCCTCCATACCAACCGTAATTTCGTCTGCCCCATCAATAACATGATGGTTGGTTAGTACAATCCCGTTTTTGGCGTCGATAATCACACCGGAGCCGGCACTTTGAGTACGCCGCTGCTGCGGCTGTTGCATCTGATCGTCTGGAACGTTAAAAAACCGTCGAAAAAACGGATCATTAAGCAAAGGGCTTTGGCTTACTGTACGCGTGGTATAGGTCGAAATATTAACAACCGCAGGATTGACCGATTTAAGCATAGGAGCAAGACTGGGAAGCGGCCTTCCCTCGCCGTCTTCTTGAGGGAAAAATGCCAAGCTACCCTGTGCAAGGGTGGCAAAAAACCAAAAAACCAAGGTTTGAAGTAAAAAATAGCGCGATCTACGCAGTGACTGCAGCTCATTAGTCATATTTCACTAAGACTCCCAATAGTCGAAACTGTGACCGTTAGAGCCCACGCACATCCAAAAATTCCACAAAATCGGGATTTGTTACGCAGTTTTCTCAGGCAAGTTTTTCAGCCATTGAACGGGATATTTCTCGGTGAATTATCGCTTTAAATGCGCTCATCATTATCCCCAGTTTAATATCGACTCTAACGTCATAGTCACCGAGGGTTATACGTCCAGTAATCCCTGAACGCGCCACCTCTACTTCGTTTGTACTGAGCCAGCGCGAGGTCAATTGATAACGCTCTTCAAGCTTGGCAGACATCTGCCCAATTAAATCGCGAAGTTCTTCCGGGCTTTTATTATGAGTTTGGCGAATAGAAATTTTCGACACTGATTAATCACTCTATCAAGGAAAAGCAGCAATTTATTGAACATACATTATGGCAGCGAATGGCTTACTTGCACAATTATCGTGCGCAACCAAAGGAGGAATCGTTATTGACGACCTTTCAAACCGAAGTGCAGGCAAAAAAAAACCGCAATTAAGCGGTTTTTAAAACTTTGGTGGAGCTAGGCGGGATCGAACCGCCGACCTCTTGCATGCCATGCAAGCGCTCTCCCAGCTGAGCTATAGCCCCAAAGTGGAGGCTGCGCATCTTACGGTCAGCCCCATAACTTGTCAACACGCATACTTAAATTCAAGGTATTTTTCTGCCCTCAGCGATAAAAAGGCTGTCGTACGGAGCCTCCTTAAAGAAAACTGCCCCAGCTAATTTCACTGATCTAAGGCCTGGTACTGCTTCTCTAATTTCTTCAACCGCTTTTTACCCACGCCGCCCAGCACCTCAATGGCGTGTCTAAGGCGCGCTCGGCTCATATCCGGGCCCAGCACCTCCATAGAATCAACAACCGAGATCGACGACGTGGTTCCCGCAATCGCAACAAACAGTGGCGGCATAAAGTCCTTTAACTTGATGCCAAGACCGTCGGCGAGCGACTTCACCTCAGCAAAGATACTATCGCGCTGCCAATCATTTAAGGACTCCAAACGCCACGCCGCACACTGCAGCAAAGTAACTAAGTCCTCCTCACTCAAGCTAGATGCGGCAAAGCTGGCAGGCGTCAGCGGTAACATACCCGCCAAAAAGAACGACGCTAAGGGCGCCATATCGCTAAACACTTCGATACGCGACTGTATATGAGGCAACATTTTCAGCAGCATGTCGCGATTTAGCGCCCACTCCTGCATGCGATCTGCAAGCTGCTCTAAACTACAATCCTCGCGCAACCACAAGCCGTTCAGCCAACGGAGTTTTTCAACGTCAAATATCGGCCCACCCAAGCTCACTCGGGTGATATCAAAATTATCGATCATCGCCTGCAGACTGAATTTCTCACTCTCATCGGGCATAGACCAGCCCATGCGGCCTAGGTAATTCAGCACAGCTTCTGGCAAAAAGCCCATACGCTGGTAATACCAAATACTAGTCGGGTTTTTGCGCTTGCTGAGCTTACTTTTATCTGGGTTTCTCAGCAGTGGCAGATGGCAAAGCACTGGCATTTCCCAGTCAAAATACTGATAGAGAAGCTTGTGTTTGGGCGCAGAGTTTATCCACTCCTCACCACGCAACACATGGGTAATCCCCATCAGGTGATCATCAACCACATTGGCCAAGTGATAGGTTGGCAAACCATCGGATTTGAGCAGAATCTGGGCATCTACCTGACCCCATTCCAGCTCTATTTTTCCCCGCAACATATCGTCAATTTCACAGCGACCATCTTCTTCGGGAACATGCATACGAATCACGTAAGCATCGCCCGCCGCTTCCCGACGCGCATGCTCGGCATCATCCAATTTAAGATCTGAGTATTTCAGCGCAGAATGCCCACCCGCCTCTCGGCGCCCTTCGCGCAGCGCATTTAGCTCCTCTGCGGTTCGGTAGCAGCGAAAAGCATGGCCAGCCGCAATTAACTGATCACAATGATCTTTATAAATTTCACTGCGTTCACTTTGACGATAGGGACCGTGAGCGCCACCAACATCAGGACCCTCTGCCCACTCCAGGCCCAACCAGCGCAGAGAATCCAATATCGCCTGTTCAGACTCCGGCGTAGAGCGCTGTTGGTCGGTATCTTCGATACGCAACACAAACTCGCCACCTTGGCTTTTAGCAAAACAATAATTGAACAATGCAATATAAGCGGTGCCAACGTGTGGGTCGCCAGTGGGCGAAGGAGCAATGCGAGTACGAACAGTCATGGAGTGTTTATTACCATTTGAATACAATAGACATTTAGCCCCGCACAGAATTACGCACGTGGGCCAATCTTGCTAACATTATACGTGCCGAAAGCGGCAATATTCACCCACCGCAGAGGTATTTAGCGGCAGATGCACAAAAAATTAATTAATCGCCGGTTTTGCGTTGCACCAATGCTCGACTGGTCAGACCGTCACTGCCGAGTTTTTTGGCGCCAACTCACCACAGAAGCCGTGCTTTACACCGAGATGATAACCACCGGCGCACTCATTCACGGCGACGCCGAACGCCATCTCAATTTTAGTGATATCGAGCACCCCGTGGCATTGCAACTCGGGGGCAGCGACACCGAGGCATTGGCACATTCAGTAAGCCTTGCGGAAAAATGGGGCTACGACGAGGTTAACTTAAACTGCGGCTGCCCCTCAGATCGGGTTCAAAATGGTTTTTTTGGCGCTTGCCTAATGTCGCGACCATCTCTGGTTGCCGATTGTGTGAAGGCAATGAAGGATGTCACCGCACTTCCCATTACGGTAAAGCACCGCATTGGAATAGATGAGCAAGAAGGTTACGGCCCCTTACAAGATTTTGTGGCTGCCATCGCTGAGGCTGGCACCGACGCCATCATCGTTCACGCTCGCAAAGCGTGGCTGCAGGGGCTAAGCCCTAAAGAAAATCGGGAAGTTCCACCTCTGAATTACGACCTGGTGTATCAACTAAAACGGGATTTCCCCGATCTCGAAATCATCATCAACGGAGGCATACAAACGCTAGAGGACGCCAGCTCGCAATTGTCATACGTGGATGGCATCATGATGGGCCGTAGCGCTTACCAAACCCCGTACATTCTCGGCAATGTAGATTCACAGTTTTACGGTAAAGATCATCAGATCACTTCCCGAGGCGAAATTATCCGCGGACTGTTTCCCTACATTGAAATGGAATTGTCAAAAGGCACCCGCCTCAACCATATAACTAGACATATGCTAGGTGTATTTAACGGTGAACCCGGTGGGCGTTTATTTAGACGTTATATCAGCGAACACGCTCATCGCCCAAATGCAGGCATTGAGGTATTGGAACACGCCTTACAGCTTACCGAACAAGCCATGCTGACCATGATCGGAAAAAGGACTGTTATTAATGAGTAATAAGTTAGATCAACTAAAACAATTTACCGATGTGGTTGCCGATACTGGCGACATTGAAGCAATACGCCGCTTTTCACCCCAAGATGCCACTACCAATCCATCATTGATTCTCAAAGCCGCTGAGCTACCTCAGTACCAAGCGCTTATCAAAGGTCTAATTGAAGCACAAAGTAAAGGTCAGCGAGATGCTCAGTGGTTGCAGAGAGCAGCGACCCAACTAGCCGTCGAAATTGGCGCCGAAATTTGTCATTTAGTGCCCGGCAAAGTATCTACCGAAGTGGACGCACGGCTTTCATTTAACACCGACGCAATGGTTGCCGAAGGCCGCTATATTACCGAGCTTTACCAACAAAAAGGCATAGGAAAAGATCGCCTACTCATCAAGATTGCCTCTACCTGGGAAGGTATTCAAGCTGCAAAAATATTGGAAAAAGAAGGCATCGAGTGCAATCTGACACTACTTTTTAGCCTTATTCAAGCGGCGGCATGCGCCGACGCTGGTGCCACGCTAATCTCACCGTTTGTAGGCCGCATTTTAGATTGGCATGTCGCGCGCGGGCTGAAACCAAACACCGCCAACGATGATCCCGGCGTACAATCTGTTATCGCCATCTATAGCTATTACAAGCAGCACGGCTATAAAACCATTGTGATGGGCGCGAGCTTTCGCAATATTGGAGAAATTGAGGCTTTATCGGGTTGCGACCGCTTAACAATAAGCCCCGCACTGCTAGCCGAGTTGAGTGAAGACCAAGAAATGCTAGTGCGCCAACTTCGCCCTGATATGCATTTTAGCAGCCACGACAAGCTAGAACTCAACGAGTCAGCATTTCGCTGGGCACTCAATGAAGACGCAATGGCAAGCGAAAAGCTCGCCGAGGGTATTCGCGCCTTTGCCGCTGACCAAGTTAAACTAGAAGCCTTACTTAGCGAGTGGAACTAAGACATGTTTGAAAAACTAAAACAGCTTTTTTCTGGTGTGGAAGAAGATACCGCAAAAACCACCATGTCATTGGAGTTGGCCACCGCGGCCTTACTCATTGAAGTCAGTAAGTCAGACTTCCAGCAAGACCCGGTCGAAATCGAGAAGATCCACGAGCTTCTGGTTCGCTGTTTCTCGGTTTCGCTGACAGATATTGAAGAATTCATGGCAACCGCCACCGCGCTCAATAAAGACAGTACATCTCTGTACCCTTTTACCCGCTATATCAATGACAACTGTAATAATCTGGAAAAATATGAGCTGATTGTCGCGCTTTGGGAAGTGGCTATTGAAGATGGGCAAATCGATAAATACGAGGATCATCTGATACGCAAAATTTCAGACCTGATCTACCTACCTCACACTGAATTTATCCGCGCAAAGCTGACAACAAGCGAAAAGGCAAAAGCTAAATAAGCAGCGGAAAATGAAATAATACTAGAAGCACTGCCCTTCAAGCAGCGACACCAATTCACGAAATTTAGCGTGATTGCTGTCGCTGAGTCCCATCAGAGTGCGATGGGCCTCAAGAACACGTTTTTTTACTGAATCCTCACTACACGGCAGAACGGGTAACTCACCAAGATCTTCATCGTCTAGCAAGGGTTCCTCTCTAATACTGAAAACCCGATCGAAACCCATGCTTTCCAGCACGCGGGTAATATCTCGGTTAGTCGACAGAATAACGGGCACGAACTTAAACCGCTCTTTGGCCTTAATCGCAAGCTTGGCAAGCAAGCCCAAGGTTGTGCTGTCAACATTTAAGGCATCTGAAAGATCAACAACAACGCTGGCAAAGCCTTCGACCGACAGCATTTCGTCGAAGAACTCGTCAAGTGTTGTACAAAGGGTCAGTCGCACGTCACCAACTAATTTGATAACAAACGCGCCGTCCTGCCCTGCTACCAAAATCCGACCAGGCTGCATCTGCCTAAACCCTGCTAACGACTAAAATTGCAATATCGTCTGGCACTTCGTCTATCTCTAATAAACCAAAGGTATTTGCTAGCTCCACCGAGCTACCCTCACCCTCTTTAAGAATATCGAGGAGGTTCAGCTCCTTTTCCTCAAGAGTTTCGCTATCCAAGACCTCTAATATACCATCTGAAAACAAGGTCAGCACTGCCCGAGGCGGAAAGCTAATGACATGATCACTGTACTCGGCATCGGTAAACAAACCAACTGGCATATCATGTTCCGGCAGGAATTCCGCAGCGCCATCCAAGGTCAAAGCGGGAGCAGGAAGGTGGCCCGCCACTGAATAGCAGAGCTGATGGCACTTCAGGTCAAACGCGCCTACGCACATCGTCACATGCTTGCCAATACCCATTTCTAGCAGCTCACGATTTGCCAAGGTGAGCATCTTAGCCGGCGACAAAATGGCTGTTGAGCCCCTATGCAAAAAATCACTTCGTTTGCGGGCAAATAAGTTCTTCAAAAACACGGTAACGAAAGCAGAGCTTGCGCCGTGACCCGAAACGTCAGCCACAAAAAAAACCGCGTGGTCTTCTCCGACTAAAAAATAGTCGACAAAGTCTCCGCTTAGATATAGAGAAGGAAGAATGAAATGACAGAAACTATAACCGCCTATTTGCTTTGGCGTATCAGGCAGCAAAAGCTGTTGAACATGCTTACCGGCCTGCTGGTCTTGCTGCAATAGGGTTAAACTTTCGAGTAAATCCCTATTCGCATTTTCAAGCTTAGTCCGGTAGGCCAGATTCTCGCGTTTTAAGGTACCGCGCTCAGTGGCGCGATCCATTACGTGACGAATCACGTCTAAATTCTCAGCGGGTAACATCAAGTAATCGGTCGCGCCATGTCGAACCGCTTCAACCACATCAGCCAAACTCTTACGGCGGGATAAGCCAATAAGGGGTAATTCACGGGGATCGGCGGCCATCTTGCCCAGTAGATCAATACCACGATCCTCTGGGAAATCGATATCAACCATGACAATGTCGATATCTTCTTCCCGGAAGCTCTGCATAGCATCGGCACAATCAGAGATGGCAATCACCGACATGCCCAGATTTTCCAATGAGGACATAAACTCAGTGTGCACCGCATCGGGCTGCTGAACGAGTAAGATACTCTGGATAAAGGTTGTGTTCATGCGGTCTTTTTACGCGCATCAACAAAGACACACAAGGCGTATTTGTGCGCAGAATTTACGTTGGAGCAGTGAACGCTCGCTTTAAAAATCAAATGCTTCGAAATCCTCGCCACCAAAATCGTCTTTCAGCTTGCCGTCATTGATTAAAAAATCACGACGTTGCAGATAGACATCCTTGAAGAAAGTGTATTTATCACCGGATACTAGGTCTTCCGTTCCCAACAGCGATGCGCGAACCTGCAGCAAATCCAACATAGTCATGCCAAGTTGCACGGTACTAGGGTCAATCCCTCGGGTGATTTCAGTGTAAGAGTCTACCCCACTACCGACACTGTCCCTTAGTGTACTCGGGCCAAGCAGCGGTAACATCAGGTAGGGCCCATTACCAAGCCCCCACACAGCTAGGGTCTGACCGAAATCTTCTGAATCACGAGTTAAGCCAATGTAAGTAGCAACATCGAAGATGCCCAAAACCCCTACTGTCGTATTGATCAGAAACCGCCCACCGCTGACCAACATATCGCCGCCGTCGCCCTGCAGCGCGTTATTGCCAACGTTTTTAATCTCACCAAGATTATTAAAGAAATTGGCCAAACTTTGATCAACAAATGTCGGCGTGACTTTACGGTAGCCGCGAGCTACTGGCTGCAGCACATATTTATCTGCAGAATCATTAAACGAAAAGACCGCGCGATTAAAGCCTTCCCAGGGATCGCGAGAGTCTCCACCAATGTCAGCAGATACTGCAACGCAGTGAAATGCAGACAATATCGCCAAGACTAAGGCACAAGTTATTCGTTCCATCGGAGTCACTACTCATCAAATATAAAACGCGGGTAATACTATACGCAATGCACTGATACATGGCACTACTTCGTTAATTACGGCTCTGCAATAATAAGTATATCGAGACTCACTAATTGGGACACAAGCTCTGTCCCAAATCCATAAAGCGATTCGACTTCCGTCTGCAGCTCGCCAGCAATAACTCTTAGCAGTTCGCCAACACTAGGAGAAGGCGCTTCATCGAATAGCGCCAACAAGCGAGCGGTGACCGCATTAATTTCTAGGAATTCAACACTGTCGGCGCGATTGCGATACACCACAATGTAAGTAGCTTCGCCATCAGCGTTTTGCGGGCGATTATCGACGCTAATCAAATGAACCGGGAATTGGTATGCCAGGGGCCACGCCAGCGGAGATAGACGAAAATGACCACTTAATATGTCATCTACCATATCACCAGCAGCGGGCAAATCGCCCTCCGCAACATCCAGCGCCAGCTCAACCCATTCGTAATGAGCAAGTTCGGACAAAAAAGGCGGATCAATATCAAGTCCGCTGCGCTGGGACTGCAGATACTCAAGAAACTCTTCGGCAATCTTCAAGAAGTACGGGCTGGCGCACTGGTGCTTTATCATAAAATCTCGCACCAACACATCCCAGTCGACATCGCTATATAGGCTGCGGCATACAGGGAAGCCATTACTCAAAAAGCTATTGATATTGTTAAAAAATAAGTCGCGGTAAATTCCTAGCCTGCGACTTTCAATACCTTGCGGCGCAGTGCGGTGATCTGGATCCCGAATAAACTGGGTGAATTCACGCTGAACACGCTGAAACTCACTCATCGCCTGACAACCCTAGGCGCCGCAGAGGACACATCTAAAGACTGGATTTGTTGAGACTGCTTAATACGCTCGACTTCTAACAACAGCTCGGCCATGGGGGGAAAGTTAAAGTCTCGTTCCAATAGCGTTGGTAGCGGTCCACAGCGGGCATAAGCCGCGTCTAGTAAGGCCCAAACGGGATCGATAACATCGGCGCCGTGGGTGTCAACTCGAAGATCTTCAGCCTCATCAAAATGACCGGCGATATGCACATATTTCGCACGACCAAGTGACAGTGAATTCAAAAATTCATAGGGATCGTAGCCATGATTAATGCTATTTACATAGATATTATTCACATCTAATAGAAGCTCGCAATCAGACTCTGCGAGCACTGCATTTATAAATTCGCTCTCACTCATTTGCTGGGCAGGCGCCGCATAGTAGGAGGCATTTTCCAGCAAAATACGCCGCCCTAGAACGTCCTGCACTCGCTTCACCCGATCCGCAACATGGTGAACAGCCTCCTCCGTGAAAGGAATAGGCAACAAATCGTATAGCTGCCCCTCATCACCGCAGTAGGTCAAATGTTCGGAATACAAAGGACAATCAAAGTCTGTCATAAACTGCTTTATATCTTTTAACAAACCAGCGTCCAGTGGCGAAAATCCACCAATATTCAACGATAGTCCATGCAAATACACTGGATAGCGCTCCGCAATTTCGCGAAACGAGCGACCATAACGGCCGCCAATACCTATCCAGTTCTCTGGGGCAACTTCTATAAAATCAATATCACCCGGCTTCAGTTCTTTGATCGCAGGTATTAGACCGCGCCGCAGGCCAAGACCTGCAAGCCCAAGCCCGCTATTTGCTGTTCTTTCCGCCATTGATATTGCCATTATCGCCTAGAGTTTCCTTTATGCTAAAAACGCCGCCTCTTATTTAGCTGCACCGCAAGACGCTTCCTTAGCGGCCTTATCACCACCGCACTGCCCTTCCATAGCGGCCTTGTCTGCGCCACACTTCGCTTCACCACATTTGCCTTCATGGGCTGATTTTGCTTTGTCTGCTCCGCACTTCGCTTCGCCACATTTACCTTCATGGGCGGCTTTTGCTTTGTCTGCACCACAACTTGCCTCGCCGGCCTTCTCTGCGCCGCACTTGGCCTCTGATTTAGCTGCCTTGTCGGAACTGCCCATCGCCAACTCGTAGCCTGAGCTAAGCTGTTTTGCCGCAAAGGGATTGCTATCAGCCATTGCCGGACTGACAGCAGAAGCCAACATTGCAACACCAAACGCTGCAGCTAGGGGTTTTTTAGTAAAAGACGCCATTTATTTATCCTTATCGACTGAGTGCCGAATTATTAATAAGCTAAGTAAGATTGAATATCCTCGTTACTGTCGATGCATCTCGGCACCTCCTAGTAACAATCACCATTTCTAGCATAGCCGCATCAGAAAATTTAACAACACAGGGTAAGGTGTACGCTAAAACGCCCATTCCCGACCCCGACATCGAAAATTGTTGCGGCTGTAATAAAGAGACGGGCTTACCCTTAAAATGTTACATCTTGGCAGACGCTTTTCCACAGCTGCTTGAGCCGTTTCTCGGATACCGGTGAGCGAGTACCTATGTTTTGCGCGAATAACGATATACGAAACTCTTCCAACTGCCACCGGTACTCTCGCAACGTTAAATGCGACCTAGCCCCCTCCGGCGACTTTGTCAGAAATTCCAGCAGTTGTTGTTGCAGGGGTTCTATAATCAAGGTGCACTGTCTATCCCGCTGATAGTGACCATCTAATTTAGTCAGACGCTGCAGGATTGCCCGTAAATACCGCGGATACTGCTGCAATTCTTCGCGAGTTTGCTCAGTAATAAAACCATCGAAAAACAAACCCTCCAACTGCTTATTGACGTCGTTGATACTGTGAATCCAGCTCAATGACTTGAGCTTTTTGAGTGCACGTCTAATATCAGAGTAATGCCCTAGAACCTCTATCAGCAGAACCGCATAGCTCTCTGCATCTCCAGTAAAACTTGCACGCCCGGCCTGCCAAAGCGTTTCAAAATCATCATCGGATTCTGGCAATTTATCTGGATCAATTGCAAAACTTTGCCGCGCGGCAGCCAGCAAGCAATCCTCAATCCAGCGCTTTTTCTGCTCACCAACAGCGGCGAACTGCAGCTGCACGGCGTTGTTGCGAAACAAATTGGCTCTAAGTAATTTGACTTGCTGGGACATCCGCAGGAGTAGCAGGCGCAGCACCCCGTAAAGGCTCTTCTGCCGTGCATCTTGCTCCGACTCAGCCAGCTCTAGAACCACGCTTTCGCCGTCATCCCGCAAACAAGGGTAGGCGGTCAAGACTGCCCCACCGCGCTTAAATTCATGGCGTTTTTCTAAGGTGCCAAAATTCCAGTCCTGAAGTACCTTGCTGCTAAAGCCGCCGCTGCTCTCCTCCGCAATGCCCTGCTGAACTTGATCTGCAAGCTGGGCTTTTAGTTTGAGTAAATCGCGACCTTGAGCAAGCAATTTACCGCCGCTATCTAGAACCCGAATATTCATTAGATAGTAATCATCAATGCGATTTACTGCCCACTCGTTTACATCGATCTTCAGGCCGCTCAGCCTGTGCAATGCCGTCGCAAGTTGCGGCAGCAGGGCTTGATCACCCGCCTTAATCATAGGTAGAGCGCGATCAACATAATCTGGCACTGGCACTAGCTGCTTGCGTTGCGCCTTAGGTAGGGTCTTCACCAAGGCGATGCACTTCTCTCTTAATAAACCGGGCACCAACCATTCCAAGCGACCTTCTGCTAAGTCAACTAAGTTACCCAGAGGCACGGACACACTGACACCATCTGCGGCGTGACCCGGCTCAAAGTGGTAAGCCAGTGCCAAGCTCATACCCCCGCATAGCAATGTGTCTGGAAATTGCTGTTCAGTAACATCGCCACCACCGTGGCGCATCAATTCACCGCGACTCAAGTAGAGGGTGTTCGGCGGCGCGGTTGCCTTCAACCAATGCTCTAGGTGTTTAGCGGTTATCGTACCTGCGGGGATACGCTCGTCATAAAACCGGAATAGCTCGTCGTCAGAAACCAATATATCGCGCCGGCGGGCCTTGTCTTCTATCTCAGATATCTCGCTAATCAGGCGTTTATTATGTTGATAAAAAGCCGCGCGCCCTTGATAGCGACCTTCTACCAAACCTTGCCTAATCAGTATTTCACGACTTTCTTCAGGGGCGATAGGGCCGTAGTGAACCCGTTGCTTATCACGAATGATTAGACCGTATAGCGCGGTCTGCTCGTAGGCCATAACGCGGCCACTGCGGGGCTGCCATTGGGGCTCGTAGTAGCTGCGCTTGAGTAGACTATCATTAATGCCGAACACCCACTCTGGATCAATTTTTGCGACGCAACGGGCGTATAGCTGGGTGGTTTCCGCTAGTTCTGCAGCAACAATCCATTTTGGTGGCTTTTTAAACAAGCCCGAACCAGGAAAGATATGCAGCTTGCGATTGCGAGCACCGGTAAATTCGCGGCCCTCATCCTTGGTCGCAATTTGACCCAGATAAGCCGGCAATAAGGCTTTGTGAATGCTATTAAAGTCAGCTGGTTCTTTGTTTTGTTTTAAATTTAATTGCCTGCACATCAAGGTAAGCTGGTGGTGCACCTCTCGCCATTCGCGCATTCTGGTCCAAGACAAAAATTCGCGCTGACAGAGTTTTCGCCACTTACTGGTGGACAACTCTTGGCGTTGTTCCTCGGCATAGTCCCAGAGCGCAACAAAGGCAGCAAAATCTGAATCCACCTGCCAAAATCGACGGTGTTTTTCATCTGAGGCCTGGCGCTTGTCGGCCGGCCGCTCGCGGGGATCTTGAATACTCAAGGCACTGGCGATAATCAGCATCTCTCGCAGACACGAGCCCTCTGCTGCTGCCAACAGAAGGCGGCCGATACGTGGGTCAACAGGAAATCGACCTAGCTGATCGCCAAGTTTAGTTAAGCGTCCATCACTGACCGCGCCAAGCTCTGCCAAGAGCGCAAAGCCATCGTTAACAAATTTACTATCGGGTGCATCGACAAATGGGAATTCAGAAATATCCCCCAGCTTTAACTGCAGCATTTTCAATATTACTGCAGCTAAATTGGTGCGTTGAATTTCAGGTTCAGTGTATGCCGGTCGCCCTAGGTAGTCGGCTTCACTATAGAGCCGATAAGCTATACCTGGTGCAACCCGACCGCAGCGCCCTGCCCGCTGATTAGCACTAGCTTGGGAGATTGCCTCAATGGGCAGCCGCTGGACTTTACTGCGCACGCTGTAGCGGCTAACGCGAGCCGTGCCGCCGTCAATAACGTAACGAATACCTGGCACAGTTAATGATGTTTCTGCCACATTGGTAGCCAGTACCACCCGCCAACCGCGTCGCCCACGCAAATTAAAGATGCGCTGCTGTTCAGCGCTGCTCAACCTGGAGTACAAAGGCAGAACTTCGGCACCGGGCAAATCTGCATTTTTCAGATGGCGTGTTAATTCGCGAATATCACGCTCGCCGCTTAAAAACACCAAAGTATCGCCATGGCGATGTGCGCCTTCCGCCATTAACTCACGCAGGACTGCTTCCACAGCCTCACCCAAATCATTGTCGGCACTTAACTCTTGCTGCGGTCGATAGCGATACTCCACCGGAAAGCTGCGACCCGACACCTCGATAACCGGCGCATTGTTAAAGTGCGCCGAAAACCGCTCAACATCGATGGTCGCAGAGGTAATAATTAGTTTTAAATCTGGTCGCTTAGGTAATAGTGTTTTTAAATAACCCAATAAAAAATCAATATTAAGACTGCGCTCGTGAGCCTCATCAATGATGATGGTGTCGTATTGACTTAAGAAGCGATCCTGCTGAATAGCGGCCAGTAAAATACCATCGGTCATCACTTTGATATAACTATTTGGCGACGCCACCTCTTGAAACCGAATTTGGTAGGCTATGCCATCGCCAAGCGGGGTATTTAATTCTTCTGCCAGGCGCTCAGCCACGGCCCGGGCCGCTATCCTTCTCGGCTGAGTGTGGGCAATGAGACCCGCAATACCGCGGCCCATCTCCAAACAAATTTTCGGAAGTTGAGTGGTTTTACCAGACCCTGTTTCCCCAGCCAACACCACCACCTGATGATCTGTAATTGCCTTGCGAATATCGTCGAGTCGCTGGGCAACCGGCAGGTCTTCAGGGTAAATGATTTTTGGGAGCTTATCGCGGCGCTGAGTCACCCGCAGTGCGGAGCGCTCCATTCGCTGAGCTAAAGCCAGCAGTTTATCGCCGACCGCAATATTCGCCGCAGCTTGCTTTTGCAACTGTCGACACTGCTTAGCGAGCGCAAAGCGATCACCGAGCATACATTCATCAACGCTGGCCATTAATGAGGCCGCTGTAATTTCAGACATAAATACCGTATCAATAAAAAAGGCGCCACAAGGCGCCTTTTTTGTTAAATGCTGATGACTTACTCAGCTTTAGCGAGCTTGGCAAGCTCCTCGTCGCGAAGCGAACGACGCAATACCTTGCCCACATTCGTTTTAGGCAGTTCATCACGCACTTCGATGTAACGCGGCAGTTTATAGCCGGTTAAGCGTTCACGCAAAAATGCTTTTAATTCCACCTTATCAATATCGCCTTTTTTAGCGGCAACAAAGATTTTTACGGCTTCACCAGACTTTTCATCAGGTACACCAATTGCCGCGCATTCGGCTATATTAGGATGTTCACTCAGCACGTCTTCAATTTCATTAGGGTAAACATTAAAGCCAGAGACAATAATCATATCTTTCATGCGGTCTACAATCCGCATATATCCGTCATCCTGAACTACTGCAACGTCGCCAGTATGCAACCAACCATCTTTAATCGTCTTATCGGTTTCATCTTGACGCTGCCAATAGCCCATCATCACCTGCGGACCACGCACACACAACTCGCCGCGCTCGCCGATACCGACATCTTCACCAGACTCGGTAACAATACGAATCTCAGTGCCAGGTAGAGCAATACCGATGGTACCAATTTGGTTTGCGCCACCGGGGTTAATCGATACCACCGGTGAGGTTTCCGTTAGCCCGTAGCCTTCATATACTTCGGCACCCGTCATTGCCATCCACTCTTTCGCTGCGCCCGCTGTTAGCGCCATGCCGCCAGACAGGGTTGCCTTCACTGAGGAGAAGTCTAAGGATTTAAAGTCGGCGTGATTACAAAGTTGAACAAACAGGGTATTGATCCCGCTCATACCGCTCCAGCGCCAGCGCTTCATTTCTTTAATCACGGTATCTAGGTCACGCGGATTTGGGATAAGCACCGCGTGGTTGCCCTGCATCATCACGCAGAATGTCAGCATAAAAGAGTAAATATGGTATAGCGGCAGTGGCGACAAAAAGATTTCAGCCGCCTCTTTTAGACCGTAGCTTTCAAACAACTGCTTGCTCTGTAATACATTCGCCATTAAGTTGCGGTGGCTAATCATTGCGCCTTTAGAAACACCGGTGGTGCCACCAGTATACTGCAGCAATGCAATATCTTCGGCTGTGGGTGCAGCTGGGGTATAACGCCCACTTTTACCAAGCGATAGTACCTTGCGGTAAGCAAGCGCATTATTAAAACTGACGTCTGGCACCATCTTTTTAACATGCTTAACCACCGTGTTAATCAATGGCCGCTTGATACCAGTATGTAGATCGCCGATTTCAGTCACGATAACGGTTTCTACCGCCGTGTCTGCCACCACAGCCGCTGCCGCTTCGGCAACATTTGCCAACACCACCAAGACCTTGGCACCGGAATCAATTAGTTGATGCTTAAGCTCGCGTTCGCTGTAGAGCGGGTTGGTATTAACCACAACCATCCCAGCCCGAATCGCCCCAAACAGGGCAACGGGATACTGGAGAATATTCGGCATTTGCAAGGCGATACGATCACCGGCTTGCAAATTAGTATGGTTTTGCAGGTAAGAAGCAAATTGCGCCGATAGCACATCCAACTCACGGTAGCTTAGCGTCTTGCCCATACAGGACACTACTGGCTGGTCGGCAAACGCTGTCGCGCAGTAGGCAAACATGTCCACCAAATTAGCGTACTGATTCAAGTCAATACTACTAGGTAGGCTAGCCCTCTCTCGTGCCGCGCTTATGGCTGCTGCGATCTCTTCTCTTGCTGCTGACAAAGTTGTCCCCTCATAAAAGCTGCTTGCGATTAAATAAGAACCCAGACAATAGGCAATCTGAGCACAAGTAATGAACCGGGGAAGCTATCGGCATTTGTGTTCACTGTCAACACTCGCCGGGATATGAGAGTAATTTGCGTCGCATTCGCCACCGCTAGCTCTGCGCGGTGGTCGACTCTGGCACGCGGTACTGCTCGGGATCGATAAACATCAATTGCAATATAAGCTCGCCGTTGCGCCGTAAGTCTGCACCCAACAGCAGGGCGTTAAAATCCCCATCGATATTACTAATCGCCGGAATATTAAACATCAGCTGGCGACCGCTATCATCGCTCATCACAATCGGTTCGGACTCCGCCTGTATCACTTTCACCAACTCGGCACATAACATCTGTAACTGTAACTTAAAGGCACTGAAATTCAGCTGTCCCCTAAATTCCTGCGGCATAAGCTGCAAGCGCACCTTGATAGTCGATTTATCGGTCATAGTCATTTCGGTTAAATATAATTCTCGCCCCGCCTCTAGCTCTTTAAAGTAGCGTTTGGCCTCGGTGCGCCCTGCATCTAACAAGCAGGTTTTGAATAAATTGGCGGCAATCGCCAACACGCTTGATGCGTCTATTTTTACATTCATAAAATCACTACCTAATTATTAATATCTGTGACTGGCCGTATGGGTAACAATAATAGATAAATACTTACCTATTATCCTCATGCGACAAAGCAGTATGCCCAGCCTTCTTTCATTAACGTCACCGCACTGAACTGAAGTGAAGTGAAGTGAAGTGAAGTGAAGTGAACTGAAAATTACGCCTAAGATCTCGAAACTTAGACTTCAGGACTTAGATTTCAGAGCTTCTATATCAAGTAATCGGTGACATGCCACTTCGGTATTCACTGCACTGAGCTGCAGCCAAGGCGGACTGTGCCCGCAGCTCGCTACAGCTGATTGACAGCGCCGTGCAAATCGGCAGCCGCGATCAGTCGCCAAAGGCGCTCTATTGGCGCCGGCCTTCAACGGCGTTGTGCGCAGTACTCGGCCACTTGGATTACCATCCAAATGTGCGGCCAATAAGCGCTCGGTATAGGGGTGTCGCGGCGATTCATACACCGCAGCCGTTGGCCCAATCTCTACAATTTCACCCAAATACATCACTGCGGTGCGGCTCGCCAAAAATCTTACTACAGCAAGGTCATGGGCGATAAACAGCATTGCCGTGTTGTGCTCGCGCTGTAAATCCTGCAATAAATTGATGATCTGGGCCTGCACGGATACGTCTAAAGCTGATACCGGCTCATCGCAAATAACCAACTTTGGCTCGCTAATGAAGGCTCTAGCAATACCAATACGCTGGCGCTGACCACCTGATAACTCATGGGGATAGCGCTCCCCTGCGGATTGCGGCAAGCTGACTCGGTCTAGCCAATACGCCGCCTTATCACGGGCAGCCTTACCCCGTATACCAAGACTCCATAAGGGCTCCTGCAAGCTAGCCAGTATAGTCATTCGCGGATTTAAACTCGCATAACTATCCTGAAAAACCATTTGCACACGGGTCGACATCGCTCGAAATTGCCGACGGCTATATTTATTGGGCATTATCTCGCCATCAATAACAATGTCGCCGCCACTGCTAGACTGCAGACCCGCAATAATGCGGCCTAAAGTCGATTTACCTGAGCCGCTTTCCCCAACGAGGCCAAGAACTTCTCCGGCGCGAATCTGCAGATTTAAGCCGTCCACCGCCGCCAATAAATTATCGCCACTTTTAAAATGGCAACGCAGCTCGCGGATATCAACAAAGGGGGCCATCATTATTTACGCCCCCTAATCACTGCAGGCGTCGACGCAGCCTCGAGGTCTCGCCAGCGCGCAGGATGATCTTGATGCCACAACCAACAGCGCGCCAAATGGTCTTCACCGCATTGCATTAGCGGCGGCGCCTCTTCGCAAATAGCCATGCGCCGCGAACACCGCGCCGCAAAACCGCAGCCGCTTGGTGGATGACGTAAATCTGGAGGCGTACCTGCAATGGCTTCTAGGGGCTTGGGGTTTTCTAAGCTTGGCACCGCGCGTTTCAGAGCCTGAGTATAGGGATGAGCTTCGGCTCTAAAGACATCATGCAAGGAACCCGATT
This sequence comes from Zhongshania sp. R06B22, assembly GCF_040892595.1. NCBI lineage: Bacteria > Pseudomonadati > Pseudomonadota > Gammaproteobacteria > Cellvibrionales > Spongiibacteraceae > Zhongshania > Zhongshania arctica. Next base: position 2,519,763 of record NZ_JBFRYB010000001.1, read on the forward strand.
CAACGGTTTGGCCGGCATACATCACCGACACCGAGTCGGCAATCTCTGCCACCACGCCAAGATCGTGGGTAATAAATAACATAGCGGTGCCATTGATCTCCCGCATTTCTTGTAATAAACACAGCACTTCGGCCTGCACCGTGACATCTAGAGCTGTTGTTGGCTCATCGGCAATAAGTAACTTAGGTTCACACACAACCGCCATTGCAATCATGGCGCGCTGCAACATACCGCCAGAAAATTGAAAGGGATACTGCTCCGCCCGCTGCGCCGGATTGGCAATGGCTAAGCGCTCCAATAAGCCGATAGCGCGCATTTTGGCCTCGCGCCGCGACAGGCCCTTGTGAATCCGCAAGGGCTCGGCAATTTGCGCGCCTATGGTCTGGGTGGGGTCTAATGCTGTCATCGCATTTTGAAAAATCATCGCGATTTGATTGCCGCGCAGCTGGCGCCATTCGCGGGCCGTTAGTTGAGTCATATCGCGGCCAGCAAAATGCCAGTTTTTCGCACTAATATGAGCAGCATCAGGCATGAGGCCTAATAAGCTCATTGCCGTTACGGACTTACCACAGCCAGACTCACCAACCAATGCGCGGCACTCGCCCGCCTGCAGGCTAAGCGACACATCTCTCACGGCTTGTACTGGGCCGATACTAACCTGCAATGATTCCAGCTCTAAAAGACTCATGCGCGCACCACCCCCGATCGTCTATCGGTGGCGTCACGCAAGGCATCGCCCAATATATTAAAGGCGAGCACAGACAGGCTAATCAACAGAGCGGGAAATAATAATTGACGAGGATGTGACAGCAAGGTTTTGATACCGTCATTGCACAAGGCGCCCCACGAGGTAGTCGGTGGCGACACCCCCATACCAATAAATGATAAAAATGCCTCGGTAAAGATCGCTTGGGGAATCGCAAAACTAAAGGCCACCAAAATCATTGGCAATACATTGGGCAACATATGGCGAAGAATAATTCTGTGGGTGCCCACGCCAGCAATACGCGACGCTTCGACAAAGGGTTGGCTGCGCAAGGCCAAAACTTGCCCGCGAATCAGTCTGGCACTGCCCGGCCAGCTCAACATAAGCATCGCAACAATAAGTGGCATAATGCCGTTCTCACCGGGGCCAACGCCAAAGGCAACCCGGAATAAAATCATAAATAACAAAAACGGCAAGGCCACCACAAAATCAACAAAGCGCATTGCGACTTGGTCGACCCAGCCGCCCATCAGACCGGCAATGGCGCCAAAAATACAGCCGAAGCTGATATACAGTAAAGGCGCAACGACACCGACAAATAAAGATGTTCTCCCCCCCGCCATTAAGCGCGCCAATATATCCCGTCCTAAGGCATCTGTACCCAGGGGATGCGCCGGTATATCTACCCATTGCGCGCTACTATTTGCCAGCGGAATCAAACCCTGTAACTGCGCCTCGAACTTAGACATCGCGGCCTCGGGCCTGACATCTCGGGACAAGAGCAATAACCCTGTCTCGGCATCGGCAACGGTGTATCGATACAATTCACGGCCCAGCTGAAGACGATCTTGGTAGTAACTACTCGTGGTCTCGGCTATCGCCAAACCAAGGCCGGGCTTATTAGCATCGCCACGGTATATCCGATAGCGCGCCACTCCTTCCAAGCTCGGCCATTGCAGGCGCACATACTCAGTATTCGCAGCATGGATTTGCAGGCCAGCGGGCGCTTGAGTGCCCGCCGCCGGCCGCCATGCGCCGTTGTCAGAAATAATGCGAACCGAATGCGCCCGGCTACTACCTTGCGATATCTGTGACAACCATTGCTGCGACGGGCTCTGCTGCCAAAGCGACGGGCCAATAGTCACGAACAACAGCAGAAACACTACCATCAGTGTGGACAGCATAACCGTGGGACTCGCCATACTCGGCAGAGGCATGGGCGCGACGGTATCGACCTCGTCAGCGCTGCCCCAAGTTTTGGGCGCAAATCGGAAGACTGAAATAGCCATTATGCGCAGCGCCTCATGTTTTACCTCGGTGCAGGCGAATACGTGGATCAATTAAGCCGTAGCTAATATCAACCAGCACCACCACAAAAACCAAAAAAGCGCCGTAGAATACCGTGGTTCCCATAATCACGGTGTAATCAAGCTGCTGCACTGCCTGCACGAAATATCGCCCCAAGCCCGGAATAGCAAAAATCAACTCAACCACAAAGCCGCCGGTGGTAATGGCCGCAATGGTGGGCCCCAATTCTGTCACCACTGGCAATACCGCATTTCTGAGCTGATGGTGCCAGAACAAACGCCACCCATGAACCCCTTTGGCTTTAGCGGCAATATTGTAATCTGCGCTCAGCACTTCAAGCATAGACGCGCGCATAATGCGGCTAAGATACGCCATCGTACCCAAACCCAAGACCAGTGCCGGCACCCAAATTTGGCTCACACTGCCCCAACCGGCAACCGGTAAAAGGGTTTTACCTGCGGCATTATTCATTGCCACAATCACTAACTGCGCTAAACCGGCTATAACAAAACCGGGCACCGAAATAGCCGCAATAACCGCGATCATCACCAATCGATCCGGCCAACGATTGCGGCAATAGGCAGCCACCGACCCCGCGGCAACACCGCCCACTAAAGCGATGAGTACCGCAGCAATTCCCAAAGTAGCTGAGATAGGAAAATGCTCGCGAATAATATCATTCACGCGGCGGTTTTCTTGGGTGAAGGAAATACCGAAATCACCTTGCAACATATTACTCATAAACAAGCGGTATTGATCAAACAGCGGTTTATCCAAACCATAGCGCGCCTCTAATTGGGCGCGCACCGCCGGCGACATAGCTTTTTCCTGGGTAAGTGGATCACCGGGTACAGCGTGCATGGCAAAGAACGTCGCCGTGGCAATAAACCAAATAGTAATCAGTCCCGACAACAGTCTTCTGGCAATAAATTCCAACATAGCTAGGGCTCAATCCATGCGTAGCGAAATATTGGGTCACCACCAAAAATTGAACGCCGCACGCCCTTCAACCTCGGGTTTTGCACATAAAGTGCGCCATTTTCATAGGTCGGTAGTATCGGCACGTCTTCAACCACAATGCGCTGAATCTGCGCCATGGCATTGAATCGAGTTCGAACATCATTGCTCGTTTGGGCTAGGCGAATCCAGCGGTCATACAAGGGATTGGCGTAAAGTCCGCGGTTATTATCATTCCATGAGGCAAACAAATCGGCGAAGGTCATAATGTCGTCGTAGTCAGGCCCCCACGCCGCGGCGACAATATCAAAATCCCCACGGCGCATTTTTTCAAGTCGCTGTTTAAAAACCTGCTGGTCAATTCGCAACTCAATTCCCAAACCCTTCTTAAAAAGGTATTGATAATACTCCGCCTCTTGCAAGGCCCTAGGACTATCACCCGCCAAAAGCACCAAAGCTGGCCACTCATCGAAGCCTAACTCCGCTTTTGCTTGTGCGAGATATTTACGTGCAGCGCCGATATCGGGGTCCACTCGCATCACCGGATACTCTTGCCGAAATGCGCCTTTTATCCCTTTGACCGTAACCGGGAAAAGTGAGTACGCGGGTTTAATTCCCGGCAAGCCAATAATTTTATTTACCAATAAATCGGGATCAATTAAGCGCTGTACTGCTTTTCGGAATGAACGGTTAGCGCTAATACGCCCATCGCGGAAATTAAATTCTAGAAAAAACAGCGAGCCCGTATGAAAATATTCAATATCGAAGCCGCGCTCTACCGCCTCGTCTAGTAAACCGGTATCCAAGGGTGCAATAGCAATTTGCTGGTCTCTAAATAAATTAAATTGGGCACTTGGATCCGAGGTGATATAGGGCATATCTATTTCACTGATTTGTACCGAGTCCGCCTGCCAATATTGGCTGTTTTTGCGAAAGCGCAGGTGGGCGCCATGGACCCATTTGTCTAAGACAAATGCCCCGTTGAAGACTAGTTTATCGGCATCCGCAGCATAGCGCCCACCCCAGAGATCAACCACGTCTTCTCGCATCGGCAAAAAGGTCATAAAAGCGGCAAGACTAAGGAAATACGGACAGGGCTGAGCAAACTCTACCCGTAGCTCGTAATCTGAGACCGCCGTAACGCCGAGCTCTGTGGCCGGCAATTCACCGTTATTTACCGCCTCGGCGTTTTTAAGGGGATAGAAAATAAACGCATATTGCGACGCCGTACTGGGTTTAAGTGCATGTCGCCAAGCAAATACGAAGTCATGGGCGGTAACCGGCTTGCCATCGCTCCAACGCGCGGATTTACGCAGCCAGAAACTGGCTCCATCAGCGTCAAGTTGCCAGCGTTCAGCGACCCCGGCAGCCAATTCTCCGTCGGGACCATAGACCAATAAGCCTTCCATTAAGTGCGCTAACACAAAGCTGGCGATCGCATCGGTCGCCACCGCGCTATTTAATGTGGGCGGCTCGGTCGCCAGTGCAAGGGTCACTTTATTTTTGGCAGCATCTACTGCCTGTGCTTGCACAGCAACGGCGCAGCACAACGTCAACACCAAGATCGCCAGTCGCTTGGCACGCAAAGAAAGCGGCGCGCCAGATTTGTTTGCGAAGGTTTTCGCGATATTCACTGCTACAATACCTCGCCCGGCAACGCTGAAATCACATATATAATGGCCAAAAGCTCGCAGCACCCAAATCCCTATTTTATTGAAGCCGCCACAATCGACTGGGGCGCAGATGGCGTCCCCAGAGCCGGCAAGTACGGCGATATCTATTTCAGTCAGGAAAGCGGCATTAGTGAAAGCCGCCATGTGTTCTTATCTCACAATAAACTGGCAGAGCGCTGGCAAGCCTTGGGCACGGAAACACCCGGACGGTTCACTATCATCGAAACCGGCTTCGGCACCGGATTAAACTTTTTACTCGCCTGGCAACTCTGGCAAACTACAGCGCCATCCAACTGGCAGCTCCACTACATCTCTGTCGAAAAACACCCCTTAAATCCACAGGATTTAAAACGAGCTCACGAGTCATGGCCGGAGCTCCGCGATTTGTCTTCTATACTACAGCACAACTATCCGCCGCTGTTACCCGGTCAACATCGGAGATTGTTGAATAGTGCACAAATTTGTCTAGATTTGTTGTTCGGTGACGCCCTTGAATGCCTACCTGCACTCCTAGACTCGCCAAGCCCATCAAGCACCCGCTCGGAAAGCTCGCCGGAAGACCGCCTACCCTGCGCCGACGCATGGTTTTTAGACGGTTTTTCCCCCGCCACTAACCCCGATATGTGGCATGACACCTTGTTTAGTTGCATGGGCGTACTGAGCAAAGCTGGGACCACCTTTGCCACGTTTACCTCTGCGGGATTTGTAAAGCGCGGGCTGCGCGCGCAGGGATTCCATGTTGACAAGGTCACCGGGTATGGCCGCAAGCGAGAAATGCTTCGGGGCACACTCACCAGTCAGACCACGGAAGATGCACCGTCGCCGCCGAAAGTTGCCGTACCCTGGCATCGTCCTGCGGCGCAATCTCAGATCGCTAGCGCCGTCGTCATTGGCGCTGGGCTGGCGGGTTGCAGCACGGCCAGGGCCTTGGCGGAGCGAGGTGTCACGGTAACAGTTATCGAACGCACCGCCCCCGCCAGCGGCGCATCGGGCAATCCCCAAGGTATTCTCTACACTAAACTCTCACCTGCCCCCGGTGATTTAAACCAATTTACCTTGAGTAGCTTTTTATTCGCACTGCCGTACTACCAAGCGCGACTGGACAGCGGCGCCATTGACGGTGATCTCTGTGGCGTACTGCAAGTCGCGAAGTCAGAAAAAGAAATCGCGCAATTCTCTCAACTTAAACAGTTTTTAAACAATCAGGACTGGCTGCAGTTTTTAAGCGGCAATGAATTAAGCAAAGCCAGCGGCATACCACTAACTGGCTGCGGATATTTTTATCCTAGTGCCGGTTGGCTATCACCACCTAGTGTATGTTCGGCGGATTTAAAGCACAGCAATATCAGGGTCATAACACATTGTGAGGCCATATCACTGGTCAATAAGCCAAACCAAGGCGAGCATTGGCAAGTACATGATCGGTCTGGCAACATCATTGCTGGCGGCGACGCGCTTATTATTACTAACAGCAACGATGCCCTGCAATTCCCCCAAACCCAACATCTGCCGATAAAGCCTATTCGTGGACAGATTAGCTATATCGACGACGCCAGCTTAACTCACAGCCCACAATGCGTCGTTTGTCACGAGGGCTATATCGCTCCGTCAATAGATGGCGCACTGTGCATAGGCGCTAGCTTTAACTTGCGCGACTCCGACACCGATTTGCATCAACGTGACCACGACTGGAATCTTGCGCAGTTAGATTCCCTGTCCCCCGGCTTGATCAAAGAGGATGTGAGGATAAGCGGCGGCCGCGCCTCGCTGCGCTGCAGCAGTGCCGACTATTTACCCATAGTTGGCGCTGCGCCTATTGTTGCAGACTTTGCTAAACACTATGCCGCGCTTGGCAAAGACGCTCGAACAAGCATTGACACACCCGCCAGCAACTACCCGAACTTATATATTAACGTCGGCCACGGATCCCGGGGCCTAACATCAACGCCGCTGAGTGCGGAATTGATTGCGAGCTATCTGTGCGGAGAAATTCGGCCCCTGCCCCGCCAACTGTGTGAAAGCCTATCGCCTGCGCGCTTTCTAATCCGAAAGCTGATTCGCAAGCAAGCTATTGAGTAGCATTGATCTGGCGGTACGCTAAGGCCGTATTTATGGCAGACTAATGCACTGCCGACGGCGACTAATACACTATTGACTGGAATGCGATGTGAAGCATCTAAGCACAGCTCGTAAATCGATTTACCGCCGCACAGCTCAACTGACTGCCGTTTTTATCCTACTGGCGTCAATGGTGCCCAGCAGCAGTTTTGCCGAGCTGCCCTACCAATTGCTTGACACTTACCCTCACCAACCCGCTCTTTTTACCCAAGGTTTGGAGTTATACCAAGGCAAACTTTATGAGAGCAGCGGCCTATATGGTTATTCTAAAGTGGTTGCTCGCAATTTTCCGCCCTCACCCACCGACAGTATTAAAGGCACTGCGCTGCCGCCTGACGTGTTCGCAGAAGGACTAAGTCAATACCGCGGCAAGCTATATGTGCTGACGTGGAAAGGTGGTCGCGGCTTAATTATCGATCCCCAGCACTTTAAATTATTGGGGATATTTCCCTATGAGGGCGAAGGCTGGGGCCTATGTGCCAGCACCGCCGCAGGACGACCGGACCACTTTGTGATGAGCAACGGTACTAGCCAATTGCAGTGGCTGTCGACTGACACCATGACGCTAATCAACACCGTCACTGTGACTGAAAAGGGTAAAGCGGTAGATAAGCTAAACGAGCTGGAATGCCTAGGTGACTATGTAATCGCGAATCAGTGGCATAGTAACTACCTGTTCATTATTGATGGGCGCAGCGGCAAGGTACTCAATAAGCTAGACCTAAGTGCATTGACAGCCGCTGTAAACACCAGCACCCCGCTAGCGTCGGAAGCGGTGTTAAATGGGGTAGCCTATGATGCCGAGAACGACAGCTGGCTAGTGACCGGTAAGTTGTGGCCAAGTATCTTCCGCATCACCTTCACCTTGCCAGCGCTGCCAATACAATCACGCCCGTAAACACAGTTATATCTCTCGCTTAAGGGCCTAGTAGTAATGCAATTGCTGCTCACAGGCCCTAGAATACAAACGTAGTTACTTCTCCGCCAAACATATGGATTACGCATGACTCAAGTCGACATAGCCGCGCAAACCCCCGTCAACCCGGCCGCATTTAGCAGTTTTGAATTACTCAGCAACGAAAACGTACCCGCACTTGGGGTCAGCATTGCAGAATACCGTCACCGCAAAACCGGCGCCAGCCACTATCATATTGTTAGCGACAACCCAGAAAATGTGTTTCTGGTCGCACTGCGCACGGTACCCAAAGACTCTACCGGCGTTGCCCATATTCTAGAACACACCGCGTTATGCGGCAGTGAAAAATACCCGGTTCGCGACCCATTCTTCATGATGATCCGGCGCTCTTTAAACAGTTTTATGAACGCCTTTACCAGCTCGGACTGGACAGCCTACCCCTTTGCCAGCAGCAATCGCAAAGATTTTGAAAACCTTCTCCAAGTTTATATGGACGCGGTATTTTTCTCTCGCCTAGATCCCTTGGACTTTGCCCAAGAAGGACACCGACTAGAATTTAAAGACCCCAAAGACCCCAACTCCGACCTCGAGTTTAAAGGCGTTGTTTTCAATGAGATGAAAGGCGCGATGAGTTCAGTGCCCAGTCAACTTTGGCAAACACTGTGCAAATATTTATTTCCAAGCACTACCTACCACTACAATAGCGGCGGTGATCCGGAAGCCATACCGGATCTAAGCTACGATCAATTAAAATCTTTCTATCAAAGTCATTACCATCCTAGCAATGCCATCTTCATGACCTTCGGTGACATCCCTGCAGCAGAGCATCAGGCGCGCTTTGAAGAGCTGGCTTTAAATCGTTTTGAGCAACAGAACACCCGCATTGCCGTTGAAGATGAGAAGCGCTACCACGCGCCGCTGCGTGTGCAAGAAAGCTATCCACTGCCACCCTCAGAAGACACTAACAACAAGACCCATATTGTGGTCGCCTGGCTAATGGGTAAAAGCACCGAGCTTGAAACCCAGCTAGAGGCCCAACTGCTCGCCGGAGTGTTACTCGACAATAGCGCTAGCCCGCTGATGCATGCCTTGGAAACCACAGCGCTTGGCAGCGCGCCTTCACCCATGTGTGGCATTGAAGACTCGATGCGCGAAATGGTCTTCGCCTGTGGCGTGGAAGGCAGCAACGTCGATAGCAGGGACGAGGTCGAAAACCTCATCCTCGATACACTCAAGAACGTGATTAAGAATGGCATACCAAAAGAAGACGTAGATGCCGTTTTACATCAGCTTGAATTACGCCAGCGTGAAATTGGCGGAGATGGCTACCCCTATGGCTTACAACTTATTTTAACGGCATTGGATAGCGCCACTCATCGTGGCAATCCCATCGAGCTACTAAATCTAGACCCTGCCTTACAAGCCATTAGAGCTAAAACTACAAACCCCGACTACATTAAAGGCCTCGCTCAAAATCTACTCGATAACCCTCATCGAGTGACCTTGGTCATGAGCCCCGATGAAGACATTCAAGCACGGGTGGAAAAAGCCGAAATTAGTCGGCTCAGCGCACTTAAAGAGGCGCTCAGTACTGAGCAAAGACAGCACATCATTGACCAAGCCGCTGCCTTAGCGGCTCGGCAAACAATGGAAGAAGACGAATCTATTCTGCCCAAGGTAACCCTAGACGATGTACCGCTAGACACCCCGGCATTGCATTTCGACACGGCCCAGTTTGGGAATCTGCCTTATACCCAATATGGCCGTGGCACCAACGGTTTGGTTTATCAGCAGCTTCTGGTCAGTTTGCCTGAGCTCACAGAGCATGAGCTGTCACTGCTTTCAATATATACTTTGGTGGCCACCGAGCTGGGCGTCGGCGAACAGAGCTACCTGCAAGTACAGGCTCGGCAGTCTCAGGTATGCGGCGGTATTAGCGCCTATACCACGATGCGCGGCGGTATCAATGACGAGCAAGATATCCAAGCGTATTTAGTGCTGTCTTCAAAAGCTCTGCTGCGAAATGCCGAGGACCAAGCGCAGCTTATGCGAGATACCTTTGAGCAACTTCGTTTTGACGAGCACGAGCGCCTTCAAGAACTCATCGCCCAACTTAAAGGACGTCGAGAATCGGCTATCACTGGCAATGGTCACGGCCTTGCAATGAGCGCCGCGAGTGCGGGTATGAGCCCCATCGCCAAGGTGAATGAAGACTTAGGGGGCTTAAGCGGCATACGTCACCTTAAGCAACTTGCCAAGCGTATTGAAGATAGTAAAGCACTGGCAAGTCTGGCTGAGGAGTTATCAGTAATACATCAGAAAATGCTTGCCAGTAGCAAGGAACTGCTCATTATTGCTGAGGATCACCACCTCGAAGGTCTATGCGCTGAACTCGCACCGATTTGGCAGGATTTTAATGCTTCGGGCTCAAAAGGCTTTGAACTACCAGCACTACGTACCGCGAATAAATCATTCTGGGTCGCTAGCTCCCAGGTTAATTTCTGCGCCAAAGCTTACCCCACGGTACCTTCTGGCCACCCCGATGCACCGGTGCTTACGGTGCTAGCCGTATATTTGCGAAATGGCTTTTTACACCGCGCTATTCGCGAGCAAGGTGGCGCCTATGGTGGTGGCGCCTCACAAGACTCTAATATTGCCGCATTCCGCTTTTATTCCTATAGAGATCCGCGCTTACAAGAGACACTGAGCGACTTCGATAAATCCATTAGCTGGATGCTCCAAACTCCAGTGTCAGCTAAAGGTCTGGAGGAAGCAGTATTAGGGGTAGTCGGCAGCATCGACAAACCAGGGTCCCCGGCTGGGGAGGCAAAACAGGATTATCACAGCAATGTTTTCGGCCGCACATTAGCCGAACGCCGGCAGTTCCGGCAGCGCGTTCTCGCCGTTAAGGAAGAAGATTTACTACGCGTCTGCGAACTTTACTTGAACAATGCGGAGGCAAGCATCGCGGTTGTCAGTAGCGAAAGCAAAGCCGACGCACTCGCCGAGTGGATAGTGAAAGAGGGTATGACAATCCAACGCTTGTAAGGCTCGCCTCAGTCTACCTGGGGTAACCAGCTAGTCCCTTCATACGGGCTAGCTAAACGTCGCTATTGCGGGTGTGAAACGCTCAGCTAGCCACGCCGAGCGCCATATGGCCGCAAATTAATTACTTGGTCTTTGCTGTTGCAGCTTGCAAGGCATCGGAGCGGATCTTGTTATAGGCCTGCTTTTGCTTATTGTCGAGCACGGCGTAAAAACCTCGCTGAGTATTCAGCAATGCCGTCGTATGGGCGGCTGAAAGTCGCCCTGCTTCACGACTTAAGCGCTTAACATCAGCGTCACCGAGTCTTGCCAAATTTACCCGGCGAATACTCTCTTGCGCCGCCACCAGCCCAGCACGAATCGTCACGGCTTCTTGCGCATAATTGGCAAGCAATGCCTTGATCTGCGTTTGCTGTCTTTCAGACAAATCCAATTTTTCAGTTAATACATCTAAGCGTGCGCCACCAAAAGCGGCTTGATCGGCAAAAGCCGGCGACATTGCAAAGCCGCCAAGCAGAGCACTCAATAACACCACAACACTATATTTCTTCATTATTTCTCCAAAACCGTAAACTCATCGTTATTACTGAGACATGATAATCGTAAAAAGAACTCAATGCACAGACCAGAATATACCTACAAAAGCAGCAATGCTGATTAGCCATCTCTCTTCATTCTGAAGTTTGATCGCGACCTATATCACTCCCGTTCAGTAAAAAGCCACTCACTTAAAAACCTAAAGCCTGCTCTGTCCTCAGCGTCATAGCCAATCGATAAAGAATAACAGGCGCTTTATGCGCGATTCAGATTAAGGGAGGACGGGACATTTAAAAGCAGCCGGCTAGCAAGCATTCAGAACAAGCCGCGAATATGGTCAAAAGAATACCCTTTATACTGCATATATCGCATGCACTTAGCACGCACCTTGGCGTCTGATATATCCTGGCCAGCGTACTTTTTTTCAAATAGCTGCTTAGCCGCTACCCGCCAGTCAATATCTTGCGCAGCAAACACTCCAGCAATAAGGGTGTCTTCTATACCTCGTTGGTGTAATTCAGCTTTTATATACTGGGGGCCGTATCCAGCATTGACCCTCAAACGGAAGAATGAATCAGCAAAACGAGCATCTGATTGCAAGCCATCAAGCATCAATTCATCCAGCACCTGATCAATATCGGCGCTTTCCGGGAAGCGTTGAAACAATTTTAACCGTAATTCCTGGCGCGAGTATTCTCGCCTAGCAAGAAAATCCATCGCCTTTAAGCGAATATGCTTTTTAAAAACTTCTGCCAAAACGTGCTCCGAACGACAAAATACCCCAAAAACCCCTTAAAAACTGCTATTTCCCTTAATTCCATTTCGGCAATTACTTATTTCATTAAATCTGTGTAAACAGCAAAGTAAGCATCAAGAGCGAGAGGAAAATCCTGCGCTGTTAGGTAACTCATTTAAACCACGGAGAATGACTCATGTTAAATAAAATTACTAGCACACTACGTAAACTCAAGAGTGACGAGAGCGGCGCCAGCGCCATTGAATACGCGGTTATGGCTGCACTGCTCGTTGTTATTATCGTATTTGGTGTCAGCTTACTTGGTAGTGGTTCAAGCACCACCGCTGGTATTGGTAAAGCCTTCACTGATATTGCTACTCAGCTAGAATAATAGCGAGAGCCCGCAGTGATCCTGCCCGCTCTGTCTATATTAATAGTTATAGCTTATATCGACTGGAAGCAAAGACGGATACCTAACAGCTGGTTGATAGTACTTGCAGGGTGGGCGGCATGTTATGCCGCCCTATCACCCGTTATAAGCTTCAAGATTATTACTATAAACGCCATTATCGGATTAGCACTCACACTGCCTGGCTTCATGAAAGGGCTTGTAGGGGGCGGCGATGTAAAACTAATGTTGGCGATATCTCCTTTATGGCCACCGATAGAACTACTTTGGGTATTTTCCACTGGGATACTTAGTCTGCTGTTATTAATGTCATCGGCCCACTTTATTTCGAAGATGTCCTTAACAAAAGCGCACTACCCGGCAAGTAATCTGACGGCAACCTCCTTACAGAGGGGCCTACCCTTGGGAAGCGCTGTTGCGATGGGCGCAATATTCATATCACTTTTCAATTTTATTTCCTGATTTCACGATCATAAATTATGCATGGAGCACGACAATGGTAAACCACAACTTTTATCGCTCGATTCAGCAGCGGCAAAAAGGTGCTGTTGCCATAGAGTTCGTCTTCATTTTCCCAGTCCTCTTTATTATCTGCTATGCCATTATTGTGTACGGCTTGGCATTTCTGTTGGTCCAAAACTTCACTTATTCAAGCGAAGAGGTACTTCGCGCCGCACTCGTTTGTGAAGACTGTGAAACCACAGCAGAATGGGAGGCCGAAATCAACGCTATTGGCACTGTTCGCCTTAAGAAAGACCCGGTCGATGGACTCTTAATCTACGCTCCAGGCTCATTAAGCTGGACTAGCAACTGCAGAGACGCATCTGCACCTCTCGACGGCTCACCCGCGCTAGATGGAATTTTGTGTGAAGTGTCAGTTTCCTCTTTACCGTTACTCGACGGTATAACCATGCCCGGCTTTGGGAAGCTACCCACCCTCCCCGATATGCTAACCGGTAGAGCCACACTCCTTTTTTAGTGATCAGTGGCGGTACTCCTTAGTAAGTATATATTTAAGCCCCCGCTTACTTCCTGGATACAAGCCGCAGGCCTCATACGTATCAGCCACAATAGAATCACTATTACACAATGCTTAGTATTGAGTTCAAGACTGCGGTAGCAACTAGAACAGACGTTTATTGATCTTTTAGGGATACGACTATGCAAGCAAGGACTTTAAAAATTATCGCGGCGCTGCTAATTATCAGCGCGGTATTCATGGGGATAATTGGCTACAAAATAAGTCAGGAAGACTCATCCAAGAGTCGACCAACGTCACAAATACAAACAAGTGCGGCAGAACAAAGTAATTTTGCCTACGCGCAAAAGCTACTTATTGCAAACCGTAGTATGAACAAAGGCGAAATCATTACTGCCGAAGACATACAGCTTATCCCCTACCCACTACTTGTTGACGGCAGCTACACCAAGGTCGCCGATATAATAAACAAGAAACTAGAGTCTAAGGTTGCTGTGGGCGCAGTGATTCGGAGCAGTGATTTTGAAAAGCAAAGTACCTTGGCTCCGCATATAAATCCCGGCTACCGCGCACTGTCTATTAAGGTGAATGAAGCATCAAGCGCCGGCGGTTTTTTACAACCAGGGGATCGAGTTGACATTATTTTCACCGCTAGGGCATCCAAAGACACCTACAACAAAAGTATGTCACGTCGTCTACTTCAGAATATTCGACTCATAGCATTCGGTACCGATGTTGAGCGCAACGACAAAAATATTGAGGTCTCCGAGGGCAAGAAAAAGTCTTCGGCGAAAGCCGAGAAAGAATCCGGAAAAAGTAGTCGATCGGCGGTTCTTGAAATTGCCTTGGAAGATATTCCGGTTATAACACTAGCCGAAGAAAGTGGAGAGCTGCGCTTAGTAGTAGTAGGCGAAGCAGATATGGCTTCCACCAAAGCTGATCAGCTGAACCCCACTGATTCACAGCAAACTCTTAGCAAGCACATGAGTGACGCCGACCGAACTGCATTCATTCGCGACGTTACTGGATTGAAACCGTCACCACCACCTAAATCGGTGTATGTGTATAGCGGTGATTCTGTAGAAACTATTACGGTACGCAAATAATGAAAGCGAGCGAAACCCAAGGCATAAACGGAGTATCCAAAATGAAAAAAGGATTTATATTCAGCTTGCTGCTTGCGCTCGTCACCGTCGCCGAAGCCAGCCCATACAAAACACTGCGTATGACGACGGGCGAACAGCAGGCCTTGACTACACAGCACAGCGTTAAACGAAGCGCGATAGGCAACCCCGCCATCGCGAGTTTAAAAGTGCTCAATTCAAAGCAATTTTTGCTGACTGCAAAGCAAATTGGCTCTACCCAGCTTTTACTTTGGCAAGGTAGTGGTGAACCCACCACCTTCAAAATTGACGTAGTACCCGATATGGCTAGTTCAACGACCCAGGGTATTGCTGTAGATGCCGTAGGCGACAAGATCGTTCTGCGGGGTAAAACCCAATCACTTAGCCAGCACGACCAGCTCATGATGTCTGCAGGTGCGAATGTCGTAGACAATACGGTCCAAGAAGGCGCGGTTCAGGTTCAAACTGATATTCGGATTATCGAATACAGCCGCTCACAGTTAAAACAAATTGGCAGCGCCTTAGCTTACGCAGGAGGTGACACTGCACTGGCCCTGGGTTCTGCAAGTTTAATACCTTCTATTTCTGGTATTAGCGATATTGTTTCATTAATGAGTGGACTGACAACCACCGGCAACTCATCGTCCATTCTAATCGGCCATGCCGGCAAAAACTTTAGCGCTGCCGTCAATGCTCTGCAACAAAATGGCTATGCTTACACCTTGGCCGAGCCCTCGCTAGTTAGCCTGTCGGGGCAAACAGCAAGTTTCTTAGCCGGCGGTGAGTTCCCCTACCCGGTGGCAAATAACGAGGGCCAAGTACAAATTGAGTTTAAAGAGTTTGGCGTCCGCCTTCGCCTGACACCGACCATACTAAGCGAAAACAGTATTATGCTTAAAGTCGCGCCTGAAGTGAGCGACCTAGACTTCAGCAGCGGCGTGCAAGCCAGTGGTGTTTCGGTGCCGGCTTTACGGGTCCGCCGCACAGACACCACGATTCAACTTGCTCCTGGTGAAAGTTTTATTATCAGTGGTCTTGTAACTCGTAATACCTATAACAACGCCGACAAAATACCCGGACTTGGCGACATTCCCATTCTTGGCGCCCTCTTCCGCTCTACTCGATTTGAGCAAGACGATAAAGAGCTTGTAATGGTGGTGACACCCCACTTGGTAAAACCGATGGCCAGAAATACTGTGCTTAAAGAGTTGCCAGGGGAGATCTATCAAGATTACACGCCATCGTTTACCAGCATGTTATTTGGGAATCCGCAAAAGGGTTCAAAAACATCAAAGTCACAACCTTCGCCAGAAGCCGGCGTCGGCTTTTCTAACTGATTATTAGGTATTCCGTCATGAGACTCATAGACCGCAGAACACCAAGTAAGCCAGTCGCACCTACTGACGATTATGAAAAACTGAAGTCAGATATGCATAAGTTTGTTATTGATAGAATTGAAGATGACAAAATTATTTACGATGATAATCAGAAAAAGCTTGAGGAGGCTATTTCCGCCTATATCCGTCAGTACTGCCGAATTTATGAAGCGACAATTGATCGGGAAACCTTTCTGTCATTAGAAAAACATCTATTAAATGAAATTGTTGGTTTTGGTCCTCTGCAAAGTCTACTAGATGACCCAAGTATTAATGACATATTAATTAATGGTCCACGTAATATCTATGTTGAACGCGATGGCGTGCTTGAAAAAGCCGACATGCGCTTTCTGGATAATCGCCACGTGCTACGAGTTATTCGCCGCATGATTTCACCACTGGGACGCCGTATTGACGAATCTAGTCCCATTGTTGATGGACGACTTGCAGATGGCAGCCGTATCAATGCCATTGTGCCTCCACTCGCCCTCGACGGCCCCTGCCTTTCAATTCGTAAATTTCGTAAGGATCCACTTACTGCGCAAGAACTCCTAGCAACAGGCTCAATCAGTGAGGACGTACTCGAATATCTCACCAATGCCGTTGCCAACCGAACTAATATTCTAATTAGCGGCGCAACTGGCTCAGGTAAAACCACGCTACTCAATATACTTAGTCAATTTATCCCCGGCACAGAGCGGATTGTGACTATCGAGGATGCCGCCGAGCTTCAGCTTCGTAACGGCCACGTCGTTCGCTTAGAAACACGTCCAGAAAATAACGAAGGCGTAGGGGAAATCACCGCGAGAGAACTCGTTAAAAACTCCCTCCGTATGCGCCCAGACCGCATCATTGTCGGCGAGAGTCGCGGAGGCGAAATACTCGACGTTTTACAGGCGATGAACACTGGACACAATGGCTCCATGAGTACGGTACACGCGAACTCAGCGCGCGACGCGATCACCCGCTTGGAAATGATGGTGGGAATATCAGGGTTCAAGGGAAGCGGTGAGTTAATTTTAAAAATGATTGGCAGTGCACTCGACTTGATTGTACACATTGGCCGCAAAGCTGACGGACGCCGCTGTGTGCTGCAAATCTCTGAACTGCATGTGATAAATAACGAGCTGACGCTGAAAGATATATTTATATACGATGACGCAAGCCGGAAAGTTCTGCGCGTTGATGGTACTAAGAGCTCAGCTCGCGCCCCCGATTTAGCCAAGGTCTGAGCTTAAGGAAATACGCTATGTTATGGATCGCACTCGCTTTACTTCTAGCCGGATTGGCCTTCGTGGTAATTATGCTTATCGGCGGGGAATCAGAAGCAGCCACCCCAGAAAACGAAATAGTAGCAGATGCAGGCTCTCAGCTACCCGCGGCACTAGAGAACTACCTGGGTAGCAATGGCGTTGAATTACCACCGACCATTGTCTATGGCGCGATAGCTATCACCGTTACGGGAATCGCCCTAAGTTTACTTATCCTGCCCTTGAAACTTGGCGTCCTCGCCGCTGCAGGAGTTTTATTTACTGCGTATTCAATGGTGAAAATTATTGGCGCGCAGCGCCGCGCAAAAATGCTAAGCCAGCTACCCTCATTTATTAATCAGGTCACGCGCCGGCTCTCCGCGGGTATTTCAGTGGAAAACGCCTTTGCCGATTCGGTAGAAACACTGGAGCGTCCACTTGGTACGGTCATGAGACGAATCGTTCGCCGTGTCCACTACGGTTACGATCTTCATCAAGCGTTTGAACGCGAAGCACGTGTTAACCAGTTGAGTGAATTTGATGTACTGGCAACCGCCTTACGTATTAATGAACAATACGGTGGCAGTATCCGCTCAATTCTCGATGACATCGTCGATATTCTAAGAATGCAGGACTCCGGAAAAAGAGAGCTCAGCGCAATGACAGGCGAAACCAGAGTGACGGCTGCGATTCTTGCCGCCTTGCCGCCTGGCATTGCAGCCTACACCTTTTTTAATAACCCTAAGTTCCTAACGGATATGTGGAACAGCGCAGGCGGTCAACAAACATTAATTATAGCCATTGTCATGCAAGTGCTTGGGGTTATTGTTTTGTGGCGCATGATTCGATCAATTGGGGCATAAGGAGAATTAACATGGAAGCACACCACCTCTATTACATTATCGGCGCGGTGATACTCTGTACAGCTCCCGTATTGCTGCTGGCTATTGCGCACGTAGAGACAGCATCATCTGGAAAACCAGCAGAATTTGAATTTAGCTCAAAAGATATGTGGCGCCAGTTACGGGAAGAGAACACCCACATAGCATCTTTGTCTCAACTATTAAGACGCGCTGGATTGCTGAACACCCAGCAGCAAGTTAATGCAATATCCATAACACTCATTGCGATTATCTGCACAGCTACCTGTCTTGGTATATATACATATTTCAATGGCACCCCCGCAACAACCATACTACTCGTCATTACAGCAGGTTTTGTGTTGTTGGTTTACTCGGCGTATTTCTTCCTAAAGAAAATCGCAGAGAGTCGCCAAGAGAAACTTAACCAAGAAACCCTGATACTGGTGCAAACAACAAGGATGCTATGGCGCGTGGGCTTATCACTACCAAAAACACTGGCGATTATATGCGATCAACTCCGCAATTTAGCGCCGACTTGCTCGCAGGAATTGCAGCTCGCTGTAAATAAAATTGAATCCGGACAGAGCCAGGAAGAATCATTGTATGAGCTTATCGGATGCACAAATGCTGAGGGTTTCAAAGAATACCTAATTGTTGTTCGCCAGCAAGCAATCACCGGTGGCAGCATAGATAAAGCACTCGACGAGCTCTACAAACTGCTCCAAAACCGCAGAAAGCTAGACCTACAAGAGCAAGTTAACAAGATGTCAGGAAAGATGTCCCTAGTCATGATGGTATTTCTATTCCCTGCCCTTTTAATCGTAGTAGCCGGGCCAGCCCTTATGTCAATTTCACTGGCACTAGGTAATCTCGGCAACTAAGGAAGGAGTTTTACGTGAATAAATTATCTGCCTCAGTTTGTTTCATCGCGCTGATCATTACTAGCGGCTGTGCCAATATGCCTGCGACTAAACAAGTTTCAGCTAGTAATTGCAATGTACCGATTAGCAAGGAAGAAAGTGTCACCCTCGATTTAATCGAACAACAGATAACTGAAAAGCAGTACTACTCGGCACTAGCGTATCTTGAGAAGGCGCCAGATAGCTCACCGAGAGTATTAAGGCTGCGTGCCGAAGCTCAGCGCAATACCGGCATGCTAGATGAGGCATACACAAGTTACCGCAATTTAAGCCTAAGCTGCATGGCCGCCTTTGGCCACGCCGGTATGGCGAAGATCTTAGCGACCCGTGGTGATATTCCACAGGCGCACCAACAAATGCTTAAAGCGCGCCGCCTAGCACCCAGCAATGCCGACATTCGCAATGATTACGGCTTTATTTTACTAGCGCATAAGAACTTTAAGGGAGCGCAACGTGAGTTTATGACCGCGCTCCAGTTACAACCAGGCCACCCGGTTGCCATTCGCAATATGGTTATGAGCCTGATTTTAGACGGTGACAGCCGAACGGCCCTTCGCATGGCGAAGAATAACGACATTCCGTCATCAGAATTCCGCAATTTACTTGCCCAAGCTAACGCTTTTAAAGAACCAGTACTCGCTGGAAGCAATAACTTCAAAAAAGGAGCTCCACTATGAAAATTTTACCAGCAATGCTTTTACTATCAGCTTCTGTGCTTTCAGCCACCGCCTTTGCTGAGCCAGAGGTTATTTACACGCCGAACACCACGCCGCAAACAGCGACCCACCGTTTACTTGACGTGCAACGATCAGGGCAAAATGCGAGCACCGAGGAACAATACCTGAGCGGCAAAGTGAACACACAAATTTACGAGCGTTACGTGAAAAGCTTCTCGAGACCCATACCAGAGCGCTTTAGTTCAGACACGTTCACGGAAGAGTAACTAGCATGCAAGCACAGCGACTTACACGAGACAGGCTACCTCATTATCAGCGCGGAGTAACAACACTATTCGCGGTGTTAATGATGCTGAGTTTACTAACTTTTGTCGCTGTAGTTACCGACACCGGGCGCCTGTATTTAGAAAAGCGCTCCTTGCAAAAAAATGCTGATCTAGCCGCAATGGAGACCGCACTACTCTATTGTCGGGATCATTCACTAGATGTTGAGTCGTTAACGATAGCGGATATGAACGTGCTGTCTGCTAGTCGAAATGATTTCCGAGGCAATGATACTAACAGTGGCGTCGTTGTGACCAGAAATGGAAACGCTGTCACGGTTGTGCTGTCCTATGGTGTGCCCGCCTCACTATTTGAACAATTACTTCCCAGCGACGACAACACAGTCAATCTGAGCGCAAGCGCAACCGCCAAGGCATGCGAGCCAACCGCCCTACTATCAATCCGTTCTAGTATCGCTACCGTAGACGGCGGTTTACTAAACTCGGTTTTAGGCGGACTCCTCGGAACCACCTTAAATTTGACGGTTGGCGATTGGGAAAGCCTAATTGACACCAATATTAATCTTCTCAGTTACTTCGATGCACTAGCATCCGAAGTTGGCGTAACCGCTGGGGACTACGACAGTCTCCTCACTAGCAGTATTAGTCTAGCGGATCTACTCGACGTTGGCGCCAATGTATTGAGTGCCGACGGGGCAAGTGCAGTGGCAGTTAGCGCCTTAGAATCAATATCTGCAGATATTCCGCTGGCGACACCAAATATAAATCTCGCCGAGATTTTAGCGATACAAAATGATGCTTCCAAGACCTCACTGGATGTTAATCTACCGCTAATGCAGTTAGTTGAAAGTAGTATTCAGCTCGCCAATAGCAACAGTAGTATTGCTGCCGACGTTGACGTCGCCCTTGGTATTGCTGACGCGACGGTTCGCCTAAAAGTCACCGAGCCAGCCCAAACCGCTATTGGCAACCCAGACCTTGCGGCGGTCGACCCCTACGGCAACAATGCTATTTATGTGGATACCGCACAAGTAAAAGCCTTTGTTTCACTTGATTTGCCGATTGTGGGAGCCCTACTGAATAATCTCACCGCCTTACTGTCGGCACCCCTCGTCTCCGATGTAAGCAATGTTGTTAATAGCCTTCTTTCGCTCAATTTAATCGGAGCGCTTGGCGATATCTTATGTCTTGTCACATGCGTTGATGAAAAGGATCAGGTTGATATTCAAATTCTGGCCTCGCCGCGAATTGATATTGCCATTACTGCTGGTAGTGGCGAAGCTCGCCTTATCGATGCAGACTGCGATATGGATGGCACTAAAATCTTGAACGCCGACGTGTCGACCTCGGTAGCCTCGGTCGCGCTGGGACAGTTCGGCACAGATACCGAAGATGCTTCTAGCAATGTATTTTCTAGTGATCCATTAACAGTAGATCCAATACCCCTAATCGATATTGGTACCATTCGCGTAAGAAAAACCTGTGTCATTATCTTCGGATGCAGTTACCAGTATCAGCGTGGGGCTGGCTGGACTTCAGACAAAGCGTTAGCTGATAGACAAGCATTTGCGGGCGGCGGAATCGGCCTCAAGTTAGACACAACAATCCTTGGCGACGGGCCAGAGAGTTTAGCAACGTTTGAAAATAACCCAGATGACACGTATTTACCCGATGTGAAAGCCGATATTGAAAATTCCTTTCAGGCGTTTTCTGCTGACGACCCGGTAGCAAGTATAGCTAGCACACTTACCGGCGTTGAATTGCAGTTCTATGAGCCTAGCAACGGGAACTTACTAGGTGGCGTACTCAGTCTAGTTGGAGCTACCGCTAGCACCTTGGTTTCCGATATTAATGGCATTCTAGCCGCCGCGCTATCTCCTGTCTTAGACCCCTTGGTAAACGAGCTACTGGATACGCTTGGTGTCTCCTTAGCCAACGCCGAAGTAGGCGCCGCACTGACCTGTGAGAACGACAAGGTGAGACTAACAAATTAATTACCACTATAAAATTACTAACAACCGGGGCACTAGCCAAAACGGTGGCCCGTCACTACAAATTATACGGGGCTACTCTGGCATATTGCGGGTTAGATATTGGCTACATTTCCAAACTAGTACGGTCACCATTATCGCCAAATAGCCGTCAATGGCGTAATGCCAGGCAAGGTGTACTGATCCAATTAGTATCATAACAAAGAACACACTAGAAAATATTCGCGGCATCACTCTCTTAGTCCGCCAACTTATTATTAAGATAAGAGTCGCCACCGAAACATGCATACTTGGCATGGAGGATATTCCCGCCGCCGGGCTCAGCGTAGAATTTTGATAAAGTGTCCACAGCTGTTCCTGAGCCTGTAAAGCCAAAATAGGATATTCAACATTGCTACTGTGAAGATAATTCATCAATGCGTAAAACGGATTTATAAGATCAGGATATGCCTGCGCATAGAAAGCGGGACCTACTGATGAGAACAAGACCGCAAGCGCACTGCCATTTATTATCCAGCACAAGATATAACTACTCATAAATCGTTTACGAAGCACATCATTATTAGAAGAAAACAAAAACCAAACTACAAATGTCATCATGACAATAAACCACAAGCCATAAACGATATCGACAATACGAGTAATGAGTGCCCAAGACACCAAGGGATGGATAAGCTCCCAAGGTGCAAACCCACCATGGATGATATTATCGACATCCGCTAACAAGGGGTCCCAGCTAAATGAGTTTATTTCAGGAATTACTGCTTTGAAGGACGTCATTGCCGATAGGAATATGCACAATACTAATAGGCTCAAGCATCCCCGTGTAGTAGAAGGTCGTTTGAGCCAATTCAAAAGGTCGTTGTATAAATATGACATCAATCTATTGGGTCGGATTCTAATCATGACGAAAACGATATAGGCGGCGTAAAACAACATTCCGTATGGAATAAACTGGAACAATGCAAGCTTGATATAGATAAGTATAGAAAACCGATCGCCAAGCTCATAGTAGTGCGTTATAAGCCAAGCACCTGAAATATAGAGTAAGACGCAGCTATAAAAAAACCAATCGCTTTTAAGTGACATTCTCAAATTTTGGAGAATTTTATGCATTGCAATGACTGCCGTAATAATCAATATATACGCCGCAAAACCTAATATTTTGCCTCAGCGATGGAACACTAATCTGCAACTTGATAATCAAGCCTAGAGACATCTAGTCTATCATTTTTTGGTGACACTGATCCCTTTGCCAAAGAACACTACCGCCTGAATGCTCACACAGCCCGACGGTAATACGCAGACCGAACTCATTGACAAGGATTAAACAAATTTAGTACAGAAATTCTGCTAGTCTAAAGAGAACATCAATATTTATTTTAGCTTGAACAGAAAGACAAGAATAAGGCCGCTACCCGGCCGAACTTTTTAGACATTCATGATAACAATACAATATCAATGCCAGTTTACGAGAAGCAGCTATGACCTTTGACGATTACCTAACAATCCTAGCCAAAAACGACGGTTCAGATCTATTTCTTAGTACTGGAGCGCCACCCTGTGCGAAATTTCATGGCAAGCTAAAGCCTCTCCGCAAAGAGCCCTTTCTTCCCGGTGAAATAAAGTCGATTGCCTACGCCATGATGGACAGTGAGCAGGTAGCAGAGTTTGAGCAAGAATTAGAAATGAATTTGGCCTACCATATTCCCCGCGTCGGCCGCTTTAGGGTAAACATATTCAAACAACGCAACGAAATCTCACTGGTTGCCCGAAATATCGTCACCGACATCCCCAATGTTGATGCGCTAGGTCTACCACCTATTCTAAAAGACGTCATTATGACTAAACGCGGTTTAGTCCTCTTTGTGGGTGCGACCGGCTCCGGAAAATCAACCTCACTCGCTGCCCTTATAGACCACCGCAACACCAATAGCAGCGGCCACATTATTACCATTGAAGATCCCATTGAATTTCTACATAAGCATAAGCGCAGCATTATCAATCAACGTGAAATAGGCATGGATACCCGAAGTTTCCACCAAGCTCTTAAAAACACCTTGAGACAGGCCCCGGACGTAATCCTAATTGGCGAGATTCGCGATCGCGAAACGATGGAGCACGCCCTCGCCTTCGCTGAAACCGGGCATCTGTGTATCTCTACCCTCCATGCGAATAATGCCAACCAAGCACTGGATCGAATTATTAACTTCTTTCCCGAGGAAAGGCGCAATCAGCTATTACTCGACTTATCACTTAACTTGAAATGCTTTGTTTCACAGCGTTTAGTACCCACTGAGGATGGCAAACGGGCGGCGGCAATAGAAATCCTGCTAGGCACACCCACGGTTGCACAGGCAATCCACAAAGGTGAGATAGAAACGATTAAAGAGATTATGAGTAAATCTGAAAATGCCGGCATGCAGACCTTCGACTCGGCCTTATTCAAACTCTACGAAAGCGGCAAAATCTCCTTTGAGGATGCCCTAAAAAATGCGGATTCGGCAAATAACTTACGGCTTCAAATAAAGCTGCGTAGCAGCCGTGGTATACCAGAGGGAAGTGCTGAAGAAATAGAGAAGCAAGAACAAGCAAGTTCCTTTTCTCTCAGCATTGAAACGGATGAGGACAGCGAGCCGCAGTAAAAAACTTTCCATACGGTCTAGAAGAGCAGCTAAGCAGAAAAATCATTCTGCCTAGCTGCATATCAATTTACTCAGCTTCCACTGCATCAGCTACTTTTTTAACAGTGGGTTTTGGTAGTAATTCTTCCCGAATCTTGCCTTCAATCTCCGCAGCAGACTCAGGATTTTCAGCCAGGTACTTAGCAGCATTCGCCTTACCCTGGCCTATTTTATCCCCTTTATAGGCATACCAGGCACCAGACTTATCTACTAGACCTAGCTTAACACCCAGATCAATGACTTCTCCCAATCGATAAATACCGCGGCCATAAAGTATTTGGAACTCAGCCTGCTTAAACGGCGGCGCAACCTTATTTTTAACCACCTTCACACGGGTTTCGTTACCAGTGACCTCTTCGCCTTCTTTTACCGCACCGATGCGACGAATATCTAATCGCACAGAGGCATAAAATTTAAGCGCATTACCACCAGAGGTGGTCTCTGGGTTACCAAACATGACACCAATTTTCATACGAATTTGGTTAATAAAGATAACCAGCGTATTAGTCTGTTTGATACTACCAGTCAATTTACGTAACGCCTGTGACATTAAGCGTGCCTGCAGACCAACATGGGCGTCGCCCATATCACCTTCGATTTCAGCCTTTGGTACCAGCGCAGCAACCGAGTCAATAACAATCACGTCAACCGAACCTGAACGCACTAACATGTCCGTAATTTCTAGGGCTTGCTCGCCGGTATCAGGCTGCGACACTAATAGCTCGTCTAGGTTAACGCCCAGCTTCTCAGCATAAATAGGATCAAGCGCGTGCTCTGCATCCACAATCGCCACTGTTTTGCCGGCTTTTTGCGCTTCGGCCATCACTTGTAAACATAGCGTAGTTTTACCTGAGGACTCAGGCCCGAAGATTTCCACAACCCGGCCGTAGGGCAAGCCACCTATGCCGAGGGCAATATCAAGACCCAGGGAGCCCGTCGACACTGAGGGCATCACTTCCCGAGAGCTGTCGCCCATTTTCATGATTGAACCCTTACCGAACTGACGCTCAATCTGGCCCAGCGCTGACTCCAGTGCTTTCTGTTTATTAGGATCCATATGCTCTCTACCCTTTGTGGAGATTGATTTTAATGGCGATGGCTAAAAGCTATCACAAGCCATACAACTGTATATATGATCAGTATTATCCGCGTGCTTGTCAATGCCCGATCGCAATTTCTTTCCGAGCCAGTCATATCCTCTTCAGAGAAGTTCACTTTAGGTCACAAAGCCCCGCCTCATAAGCTTTCATGCTCTGAGTCATCGCCCAAGGGCGAACTGTGCTAAAGTTCGCCTCCTAAAATACCAGTGCTAAATTAGCCACCTGACAGAGCCTCTATGATTCCCTGGAAAAAACTAGGTACCGCACAAATACCACATGACGGTGGTGAACTGCAGTTTTCGCGACGCGACGACGAGTTCTCCATTCGCTTATCCGGTGTTCGCGGCGAATTAATGAACAGCCGAGTCTATCACTCTGAACAAGTTTTGGCGGAACTCGGCTGCGCATCACTAAAAAATAAAGCCGATGCTCACGTGCTGGTAGGTGGGCTCGGAATGGGTTATACCTTAGCGGCGAGTTTGCACGC
Source organism: Zhongshania sp. R06B22 (assembly GCF_040892595.1). Lineage (NCBI taxonomy): Bacteria > Pseudomonadati > Pseudomonadota > Gammaproteobacteria > Cellvibrionales > Spongiibacteraceae > Zhongshania > Zhongshania arctica. The sequence continues at coordinate 2,545,903 of NZ_JBFRYB010000001.1, forward strand.
GGTTTCGGAGACGGCGCAAGTGACCGTCGCTGAGCTTATTCCAGAAGTAATCGAATGGAATAAAGGCCCCTTAGGCGACTGCGCAAAGCACCCCTTGCGCGACCCGCGCACCAAAGTCCACCTCGGCGATGTTGCAGAGCTCCTGGATAACCGCCCTAACAGCTACGATGCAATATTACTTGATGTCGATAATGGCCCTGAAGGCTTAACCCATAGCGATAACAATTGGCTGTACTCCCAAGACGGCTTGGAGGCAATCTCCAACACCCTACGCCCCGAAGGTATGCTGGCAATTTGGTCTGCTGGCGCCGACAGCATGTTTGCAATCAGGCTCAAAAAGGCTCGCTTTAAAGTCTCTATTCACACTGTTCGCGCCCGCCCCGGCAAAGGTAGTCGCCATACTATATTTTTGGCCCAAAAGCCTTGGCAGCCCAGCGCGAGTAATTAGCAGAGAACTCTGCAGCGCAATAGTGGTTTATTATCTGATTTGTTATTCTTGCGCTCTTTGGTCAGTGGCTTTGCATGCGCATTACTCATGGTAATGACGCAGGGCCAAGCAGCTTACTCAATGACCAGCTCTATTTACTAGCGCGCAACCAATAAGGCATATCGCAATACTATGACAATCAACGTCAACATCAGCAGCGCAGCAATAGACAGCCATACGCCGATGATGCAGCAATATTTGAAGATAAAAGCTGAGCATCCCGAGGAAATCGTTTTCTATCGCATGGGCGATTTTTACGAACTTTTCTTTGATGACGCCAAGCGCGCATCCGAACTTCTAGGCATTACCTTAACCGCTCGCGGAAAATCGGGTGGCAATCCCATACCCATGTGCGGTGTGCCCTATCATGCGGTAGAAGGCTACCTTGCCAAGCTCGTCAAAGGCGGCTGGTCAGTGGCGATTTGTGAACAAATTGGCGACCCAGCTACCAGCAAAGGACCTGTAGAGCGCGCTGTGGCAAGAATTGTTACGCCGGGCACAATCAGCGACGAAGCCTTGTTAGACGAACGCAAAGACGCCCTACTGCTAGCAGCTTGCGGGCAAGGCCAGCATATTGGCATTGCTGTTTTGGATATGAGCAGCGGCCGCTTCCAAGTACTGGAAGTGCCTAGTCACGCAGCCTTTATCAGTGAATTGCAGCGCCTGCGCCCTGCGGAATTATTAATCTCCGAAGACCTCGTTATTGATGATATGCCCAAGTTAGCGGGACTGCGCCGTCTGCCACCTTGGGAGTTCGACGTAGACACTGCCAGCCGTGGGCTCTGCCAGCACTTTGGCGTGCAAGACCTCGCCGGATTTGGCTGCGACACCTTGAGTCAAGGCATCGGCGCTGCCGGTTGTTTACTTCAATATGTAAAGGACACCCAACGCAGCGGCCTGCCCCATATTCGTCAGCTTAAACATGAATCTCGAGATGACGCCGTGGCAATGGATGCGGCCACTCGGCGGAATTTAGAACTAGACCTCAATCTCGGCGGTGGCATTGAAAACACTCTAGCCTCGGTATTTGACCGCTGCCAAACCACAATGGGAAGCCGCCTGCTGCGGCGCTGGCTGCACCGCCCGCTGCGCAAGCAGTCTATTCTTAGCGCGCGCCAAAGCGGGGTTGTCGGCCTTATTGACGGCTATCAGTTTGAGCCGGTGCGAGACACCCTAAAACAAATTGGCGACTTAGAACGCATCCTGTCTAGGGTCGCACTGCGCTCAGCACGCCCCAGAGACCTTTCACGATTACAGCGCTCCTTGGCAACACTGCCACTACTGCAAAGCCAACTCAAGCCTTTAGATATTCCCTACCTGCTGAAATTGAGTAGGGAGATTAGCGAGTTTCCAGCACTTGATGACCTTCTAGCCCGCGCGGTCGCAGAAAACCCGCCGGTTGTACTCAGAGATGGCGGAGTTATTGCCGAAGGCTACGACACGGAATTAGATGAGCTACGCAGTCTGAGCAGCGATGCCGGCGAGTTCTTATTAGCGATGGAGCGCCGCGAGCGCGAAAAGACCGGACTCAGCACCTTAAAAGTCGGTTATAACCGCGTGCACGGCTACTATATTGAAATCAGTAAACTTCAGGCGGCCCAAGCGCCCGTCGAGTACATCCGCAGACAGACCCTAAAAAATGCCGAAAGATTTATAACACCAGAATTAAAAACCTTCGAAGACAAAGCTCTAAGCAGCAAGAGCCGAGCCCTAGCGCGTGAAAAACACCTTTATGAATTGCTGCTAGACGCCGTAAACGATGAGTTGAATGAGCTACAAACAGCCTCACAGGCCTTGTGCGAGCTAGACGTCATTGCTAATTTGGCCGAGCGCGCCGTGCAACTGGACCTCTGCCAGCCAGAATTTTGCGATGCTCCTATGCTCAACATAGTGCAAGGCCGACACCCCGTCGTTGAAAGTGTACTTGATGAGCCCTTTATTGCTAACGACCTCAAGCTCGCAGAAGAGCGCCGCACCCTGATTATTACCGGCCCCAATATGGGCGGTAAGTCGACTTATATGCGCCAAACCGCGCTTATCGTATTACTAGCGCATATCGGCAGCTTCGTCCCAGCAAAGGCCGTGACGCTGAGTCTAGTAGACCAAATTTTTACCCGTATTGGTTCATCTGACGACTTGGCCGGCGGGCGGTCTACCTTTATGGTAGAAATGACTGAAACCGCCAATATCCTACATAACGCCACAGATAAAAGCTTAATACTCATGGACGAAATAGGCCGCGGCACCAGCACCTTTGATGGTCTCTCGCTCGCTTGGGCCTGCGCCATTGATTTGGCTGACCGTGTCCAAGGCTTCACCCTTTTTGCCACCCATTACTTTGAGTTAACCGTGCTACCCGAAAGCTACCCCAAAGCAGCCAATGTGCATTTAGGTGTTACCGAGCACAATGACCACATTGTCTTTCTCCATCGCGTGGAAGAAGGCCCAGCCAATCGTAGTTATGGTTTGCAAGTCGCAAAATTAGCCGGCATTCCGGCCGACGTCGTCAAAGCCGCAAAAATAAAGCTCCAGCAACTAGAAAACCAAGCCATAGGTCATGGACAATTAAACACTGCCGGGCCGCAGACAGATTTATTTTCCTCGCCCGCAGAGGAACACCCCGTCATTGGGGCACTTGAAGACATTGATCCAGACAACCTAAGCCCGCGACAGGCTCATGAACTGCTATATGCTTTAAAAGCTAAGCTGTCTTGAGCGCTCATAAATACAGCTAAGGGGTAAAAACGATTAGGCACAGATAAATTATTGTTAAGACTAAGACTATACCGATTTTTTTCACTGGTGTTACAATACGCCGCTCTAAGAATTACCACCCAAGTCAGGATTAAAAGGGGCTGACCAAAAATGACTTTTGTTGTAGGCGAAGATTGCATCAAGTGCAAACATACAGATTGTGTTGAGGTTTGTCCGGTAGATTGTTTTTACGAAGGCCCGAACTTCCTTGTTATTCACCCTGACGAGTGTATTGACTGCGCATTGTGCGAGCCAGAATGCCCGGTGAACGCGATATTCTCAGAAGACGAGCTGCCAGATGACCAGCAAGTATTCTTGGAATTGAACGCAGAACTCTCAGAAGTGTGGCCAAATATCACGGAAATGAAAGCCCCTCCGGCTGATTCAGAGGAATGGGCAGGTAAACCTGACAAGCTGCAATATCTGGAAAGATAGAACTCGCAAGGCGATATAAAGCTTGCAGACCTAAAAAAGCCCGCAACTGCGGGCTTTTTTAGGTCTTTATGTCTACATCTACATTGTCAGTTGAAGTCTTCCGCAAATAGCGATGCTGCATTTAGGCCATTCTCTTCAAACAAGACCCGCATGCTCTTTAGAGCCTCGACCTGAATTTGCCTGACTCGCTCACGCGTCAAGCCAATTTCACGACCAACCTCTTCTAGGGTTGCAGACTCATGACCGCGCAAACCAAACCGGCGTACAACGACTTCGCGCTGTTTCACACTAAGCTCATCTAACCATTCATCAATACTGCTAGATAAATCTTGGCCCTGTAAAATATCACTGGGATTCAAAGCTTGGGTATCAGCGATGGTATCGAGCAAAACCTGATCGGAGTCTTGCGCTAGCGGAACATCTACCGAGCCAACCCGATCTTTAAGACCGCATAAGCGCTTGGCTTCAGATACCGGCCGGTCAAGCGCCACAGCCATCTCTTCCGGTGAGGGCATATGATCCAATTTCTGAGTTAACTCTCGCTCAGCACGCAAATAACTATTTAACTCTTTCACAACGTGGATGGGTAAGCGAATAGTGCGAGTTTGATTCATAATCCCGCGCTCAATGGTCTGCCGAATCCACCATGTCGCATAAGTAGAAAAACGAAAACCACGTTCAGGATCAAATTTTTCCACGGCGCGAATTAAGCCGAGGTTGCCCTCTTCAACTAAATCCAGAAGACTCAAGCCGCGGTTTAAATAACGTCGGGAAATTTTTACCACCAAACGCAGATTGCTTTCAATCATACGTTTTCGACCAGCGTCATCGCCTTTTCGGGCAAGCCGCGCAAAATGCACTTCTTCCTCGGCACTCAGTAGTGGGGAAAAACCGATTTCGCTAAGGTACATCTGGGTTGCATCGAGATCGTTACTCTGTCGTCGAGCACGCTTTATCTTGCTTGATTTAAGAACCGGATCAAGTACCGGCCTACGTGAACTGTTAGTACTAAGCACACCGTCTTCGCCGGCGTCATTATGTATTTCAATTAAACCTGAACGATAGTTATTACTTTCTTCATCTACCCGCATCGTCGAATCCTTATTTTCCTGTTATTACTCGACTTGGGTGATACTTAAGACATTCTTCTTATTACAACGGCGTTCAGCGCCTAGGAAGCAGTCTTAGAGGATCAACCGGTTTTCCATCTATACGAACTTCAAAATGTACCTTTGGTGAATCAGTTCCGCTGTCGCCCAATTCTGCAATAACGGCTCCTGCCTTCACGCTGTCCCCCTCTTTGACTAATAAACGTCGGTTGTGCCCGTAAGCACTTAAATAGCGATCAGAGTGTTTAAGAATTAATAGATTGCCATAACCTACCAAACCACTTCCCGAATAAACCACTACGCCAGCCTTTGAAGCACGTACAGGCTCGCCCATTTTACCTTTAATATCAATACCCTTATGAGCCTGCCCAGTTGCCACGAATGAGCGCACCAAAGGACCGGTAACCGGCCAGCGCCAGCCTTCTCCCGATCCCACAATCACCGGTGCAGGTTTAATAATCGGTTTTGTCACTGGCGATTTTACACTCGCAGTAGGTTTGCTTGCCGTCGCGCGAGAAGCATTAGCAGATGACTTTTTAGTGCTTGAAGCCGGCTTAGCGGCGGCCACAATCGAACGCGTACTTTCCTGCAACACTAGGGCTTGACCTGGATAAATTGTATACGGCGAAGCCAAATTGTTAGCAGTCGCTAACCCTTTAACATTGAAGCCATAACGCCATGCGATAGAAAAAAGGGTATCGCCAGCGCTAACTACATAATATGGCGGGGGACGCTCAGAAGGATTATAACGATCAGAAACAGGCGCGGAGCCGCCATTGGTGGTACACGCAGTGACACTAATAATTAAGCCAATTATGCTGAAAAATTTCATCAGCATCGTCATTATGTATACATCCTTATGAGCACAAAAATTATCCTTTTTTGCCGAAGAAGTAACACCGCACTGCACTTAAAATTAGAAGCCTCGTTAACGACCACCAATTAGTAATCTTGTTTTGATTACTTTATATACCTACAAGCCGAAGTGTTAGAAAAAAACAGTCTTAAAAATCACTGGCTTTTAGCTATTCGTTCTACAAATAACACCAAAATTACCCCGCTAATGGCAATGAATGAACACACCAGTAGCTGCGAGTCAGCTTGATTAGCATACTCCCAAGGCATCACATTATGCCAACCGGGCGCGAGTGATTCAGACAATAGCTGCCCGTCTGCGCTTAACTTCCAGGGCCAAATAATTGTCAATGACCCCAATAGAATACCCGTCAATGTTGCCAGCAGTCTCGGCCGGTGATGGTGCATCAACCAAGACAGTATGCGCACAAACAACATCAAACCAGTACCGCAGCCAGCGGCAAAACTTAGCAGAGGAGCTACCTCAAAATGCTTTACTGCACTAATCACCGGTTCGTACATACCCAGCAACAACAAGATAAAACTACCGGATATCCCGGGTAAGATCATCGCGCATATTGCCAACGCGCCAGAAAGAAATAAGGTCAATGGCGTTGCAGTAATCTCTGCAGGGCGTAATTCTCCAATCGCCACAGCAAACACAATCCCAAAGAGCAACCAGCCAATTTGGCGGCGACTGTGAGTGATTTGTCGAAAAACGATGAGCGCTGAAGCTAGAATCAAACCAAAAAACAAAGCTGCTAGGGGAAGTGGGTGCTCATCTAAACCGTAAGAGATCAGACGAGCCAAAGACACTACGCTGACTACAATACCCAGTACTAAACTAAGCAGAAAACTACCATTAATATGCAGCCAACATGCCGCTGGACCTGACTTAAATAGCAGCTGAATAGCTTTTAGGTTGCAAGACTTAAGACTTTCTATCAACTCGTCGTATATGCCGGTAATAAACGCAATCGTACCACCAGACACACCCGGAACCACATCGGCGGCGCCCATAGCGATACCGCGAACAAACACCCCAGGAGAAAATCCCTTCATTACTAATCCTTATTCACCCAGCGGGTATATTCAAAAATGCGTTCAAGCAACCACAACACCCGAGACCATCGGCACAAATAGAACCGGCTCGATTAACTGCTCTTCAATCCCCGTCTCGGTCTTGTCATAAACGTATAAAGACTGTTGCTTGCCCACCGGCCCCACGGGAATAACAAGACGCCCACCAACCGCGAGTTGCTCCAATAATTCTGCTGGCACGACTTCCGGCGCGGCCGCCGAAAGTATGGCGTCAAACGGACCCCGGTCTTTCCAGCCCATACCACCATCAGCATGACGCAGATGCACATTATGTAAGCCAAGTTGACGCAGTCGCTGACGCGCCTTTTCTTGTAATGGCCGAATCCGCTCAACGCTGAACACGCGCTCCACCATCTGCGCGAGTATTGCGGTCTGGTAACCCGACCCGGTACCCACCTCAAGCACCCGAGCGCGGGGGCCCAGCGCCAATAGCAACTCAGTCATGCGGGCGACAATATAGGGTTGCGATAGAGTTTGCTGAAAACCAATCGGCAGAGAGCTATCTTCATAAGCTCGGTGTGACAATGCTTCGTCGAGGAAAATGTGTCTAGGGGTTCCCCTGATTACATTGAGCACCGCTTTGTCAGTAATACCCTGTTCAGTCAAACGTTCGATCAAGCGATCTCTGGTTCGCTGGGAGGTCATCCCGATACCTTGCAAATTTAAAATTGTCACCGTGTCTTCTCAGTAAACATCAGGGCCTAGCGCGCCCTTAGTAGTTGATCAATTCTCGCACAAGCGCCGTAGCGAAACAGCCCCTCGGCAATGAAAATGCCAATGACACAGCCTCATTACCTAGCTGCTGCCATTGCAAGTTTTTAGGAACAACACGCATGGCGCGTCGCTCCATCGTTAAATTATTATTTATTAAGCCTGCACAGAGGTCGGCAAACTCGGCATATACTTTTTCTTCAAGTAGAGCGACCTCCGCACCGGGCCCCAATTTACCGGGTTTGCCATACAGTGGACCGCTGGGGTGAATATCACCTTCAGCTAAGCGCAAAAGAGTATCGGCATCCAAGTCTGCCAAAAACACGCTACCGCTATCCCGCAAGGCAAATACATCGCCGTCCAAACCACTATTCCAATGACCCGCGCTAACACGCGCGGCCAAGACCGAATTAAAAATAAGCGCGCGTGCTGCCGATAAATACATACCCCTATCAAAACGCCCTGGCGTTAACTGGCCCGCAAACCATTGGCGACAGGCATCAATATTGCCACCGCCATGGCCAAAGCGCTGTTCGCCGAAGTAATTGGGGAAGCCCTGAGCAATGACGGGCAAACGCGCCTCTAGCAGCGCAAGATCACCGTCTAAAGCCGTTAATCGTATAATAAAGCGATTATAGCGATGACTTCCCAAGCGCAACTTTTGGCGGTGGCGTCCTTGACGTAAAATCTGCCACGTTTCATTTTCCGGCACACGCCATTCGGGTTTGTGTTTACCCGGTAAATGAACGCAAAACCACTGCCGTGTCACCGCATGACGATCTTTTTGTCCAGAATACGTCACCGCGCGCGGCTGAACCCCGGCCAAGCGTGCCAATTGCTTGGCGACATACTCAGTATTATCGCCACACTTCTCAATCCACAGCCAGTCGAATTCGCCATCGTCACTAAATTCAACATCGAAGACCTCTTCAACCACAAAGTCTTCAGGCTTGGCTTTTAATACTCCAGATACGGTGGGCAGGCCTAGTGCCCGAGGCCAGTCAGGCAACATCTATTCGCTCCAATAACACCACCGCGTCAACCGCAATACCTTCACTACGCCCCACAAATCCGAGCTTTTCAGTGGTCGTTGCTTTGACACTTATACTGGAATCTAGGACACCCAAGGTAGTAGCGATAGACTCACGCATAGCAAGAATATAAGGCGCCAAACGTGGTTGTTGCGCCGCAATCGTTATATCAGCGTTACCTAGACGATAACCCTGCCGTTCTATTAATGTGTAACAATGTTTCAGTAATACTTTGCTGTCAGCGCCCGCGTATTGCGGATCGGTATCAGGAAAATGCTTGCCAATGTCCCCCAGCGCTAATGCACCCAACATCGCATCACACAGTGCGTGCAGAGCCACATCGCCATCAGAATGGGCCATTAAACGCCACTGACATGGAATGTCGACACCACATAGGATAATCCCGTCGCCCTCGCCGAAGCGATGAACATCGTAGCCATGACCAATGCGAATAGCACTCACCGCTCTTCTCCGCTTAAAAACACCTCAGCAATCGCAAGATCGTCAGGGTAAGTAATTTTTATATTGCGACAACTACCTTCCACAAGCAGAGGCCGGCGACCGCAGTACTCGATTGCAGACGCTTCGTCGGTCACCGCAAATTGGCGTTCACGGCAATAGCTAAGCGCATCACGCAACTCACCGAAACGAAACAACTGCGGGGTTAAAGCTCGCCACAATTCATTGCGATCTAGGGTTTCAGCAATATCGCCCCTCTTATCACTGCGCTTCACCGTGTCTACCATGGGTGCGGCCAAAATAGCCCCCACAGCATGAGCACAGCCCAGCTCTAATAGTTGCTGGATATCGTGTTGAGAAACGCAGGGGCGCGCCGCATCGTGCACCAAAACCCAGTCAGCATCGTCCGCCTCCTCTAGCGCTATCAGCGCCTGTGCTACCGAGTTTGCACGCTCGCTACCGCCGGTTGTACGCAACACACGCGGATCATTCGCACACGCCAAAGAACTAAAAACCTCATCATCTTTATGCAAGGCCACTGCAATGGCGCTGATATCACCGCGCGCCAACAGCGTGTTAATACTGTGTTCTATGACGGTTTTGCCGCCAAGGGGCAGGTATTGCTTAGCAAGTTTGCCACCAAACCGCGAGCCTGTGCCTGCCGCGGGGATAACAGCCCATATGCGAGAATTAGTTAGCACTTATTCTTCTGCTTATTAATGAGTTTATTCATCGACAATGAGGTAAAACGTTTCGTCGGACTTAATCAGCCCCATGTCATTGCGGGCGCGCTCCTCAATGCTGTCTAAGTCGTGCTTCAAACTACGCACTTCGCCATACAAGCGTTCATTGCGCAGCTGCAACTCGCTGTTAGTATCTTTTTGAATCGCAATATCACGACGTAAACTGGCGATTTGCTCCCAGCTTCCGGTTCCAGTCCACAGTCGCACTTGCAACATAGCAAGAATCGCCAGGAGTAAAAAAAACAGCCGGCGGCGGGTCATGGCTCGCCCTGTAAAGTGATAGTCTTGCTCATTCCAATTCCAGAACTACGTCCTAAAAAAGCGTATTTAAAC